>JAJZTN010000055.1 GCA_021848885.1 Actinomycetes bacterium | reverse complement strand
ATCTATCTGCCCGACCTGCCGCGACGCCGGCCGGCACTTCCTCTACCCGGACACCTACGTCGACGGCATCGGCGAGGACGCGGTCAAGTGCACGGTCTGCCACAGCTCCGTTGCGGCCTTCCACATGGTGGAGGGCTACACGATGGTCTTCGACGACGCGAAGGGCATCGGCGTGACCGTCGCCAAGGGCCGGGCGGAGGAGATGGCGCGCAACGCGCGCGAGTGGGTTGCCCTCACCGAGCACTCGACGCAGCACCCGATCGTCCTGCTCGGCAAGGCAGACCTTGTCGGCACGATGACCCGGTGCCGGATCTCGGCCGGCAACCTCGGATCCATCCCGGCGATCGACCTGCCGAGCTCGCACAACTGCGGCGACTTCGGCGCGTTCCTCGTGGGAGCCCAGCACGAGTTCGCCGTCACCGAGGAACAGCTGCAGATGCGCACCGATGTCCACATGGACGTCGACTCGGTCCGGCAGGGCAGCGTTCTCGTCGTGCCAGTCAAGGTCGACGGCGGCGGCATCTACGCCGGCGACGTGCACGCGATGATCGGCGACGGCGAGATCGCGGTGCACACCACCGACATCGGCGCACGTCTGATCGTGCGGGTCGAGGTCATCAAGGGCCTCGAGCTCGACGGGCCGCTGCTACTGCCGCCCGCCGAGGACCTGCCGTTCCTCGCCCGCCCGTTCAGCGCGGACGAGGTGGCCCGTGGCAAGACCCTCGCCGAGGCCAACGCCACCACGCTCGAGGGGCCGGTCCTGCCGGTGCAGGTGCTCGGCTCGGGGCCGTTCATCAACGCCGCGGTCGACAACGCCGTGGCCCGGGCCTCGAAACTGTTCGGCATGACCGTCGACGAGGTCAAGAACCGCTCGACGATCTCCGGGGCGGTCGACATCGGCCGGCTGCCCGGCTTCGTGCAGCTGAGCATGCTCGTGCCGCGCGAACGGCTCGAGCGGCTGGGCATCCTGCACCTCGTCGAGGCCCAGTACGGCTCGGCGGCCGGGTGGTGAGGGCCTGCGTCGGACGTCGAACCCGAGGCCCCTGGAGAGGGTGAGGCTGCGATGCCTACGTCGCGGCTGCCGCGATGCAGGTGACCATCACCCGCACGGGCGCCTTGACGGGCGGGCGGGCGCCGTACGACGAGACGGTGACGCTCCCCGAGGGTGCCCGTGCGGGTGACCTGCTTGACCGGTGCCGGATAGACCCGCGCACGTGCGTGGTCGTGATCAACGGCGCAGCGGTGACTCGTGGCGCGCCGTTGAGCGACGGCGACCACGTCCGGCTCTACCCGGTGCAGGCGGGTGGTTGATCAGGGAGGCTGTTCCGCTGCCGGACCGAGCGGGCGCCGACTGATCGGATCCGCCGCCGCGAAAGTGATCACGGCACGGGAACAAGCAAGATCATTGGCGCGATCCTGGTGGCAGCTGTCACCGCTTCACGGTGCTGAGACGGCCACGCCGAACCGTCCGCGTCCCGGTGGCTGGCGACTGTGCACCCGTTGCACGTGTTCTCGCCTCGGCCGAAACTTGGCTGTGGCTGGCCGTCGGTGCACTCCTCACGGTCCAGGTCGGCGCGAACCCTCGAGGAGCACCTCGTGCGGTAGCGCAGGGACTCGATGACCGTCTCGTCCAACCATCTCGGAGTTGACGACGAGCGCATTGAGGACGGCTTCCTCGACCGCCTCGACCACCGCAGTGTAGAAGGGGTCCAGCCGACCCCACGGGATGAAGCGCAGGGTCTCGTACTCGCTGGGACCGGGCTCACCGTGGGGAAACCTGCTGGTCAGGGCGCCCGGGTTTGCCGTCGAGAACGCCAGGAAGATGTCACCGGAGAAGTGGCTCGACGCCGTGCCCGTGCGTGCCAGGCCCAGTGGCACCCGCCGAGAGAGCGCCTTGCACTGCCCCGGCAGCAAGGGGGCATCGGTAGCCACGACCGCGATCACCGAGCCGGCGCCGGGCCGCATCCCCGCCCGGTGGGCGTCCCGCACAAGCCAGGATGACTGCCCCAGCGGGTCGTCCTCAGCGAGCAGCGTCCCCAGCCTCACCCCGGCGACGGTCAGCTCATGGCGCGCACCGAAGTTGGCCTGCACGAAAACCCCGACCGTGTAGTGCTCAGGGCCGTAGGGGACCACTCGGGAGGACGTGCCGGAGCCGCCCTTGAATCCATAGCAGCTCATCCCGGTCCCGCCGCCGACCGACCCCTCCAGCAGCGGTCCGGCGGCGCACGCGTCCAGCGCCTGCTCGGTGTGGGCCGGGCGGACATGGTTGCCGTTGATGTCGTTGAGGTAGCCGTCCCACGTCTCGGCGACCACTGGGAGCAGCCACTCGGTCGCCAGGGATGGGTGATGCTTGACCACCCAGTCGATGACCCCCCGATGGCAGGAGCCAACCGCGTGGGTGTTGGTCAGCACGATGGGAAGCGAGACGGCACCCACCTCGTCGATCCACGTGGTCCCGGTCATCTCGCCGTTGCCGTTGAGCGAGCACCATCCCGCGGCGCACGGGTCGCCGACTCCGGCTCGCCCACGCGGAAGGATCGCGGTGACGCCGGTGCGGACCGGCCCCTCGCCGACCACCAGGGGGCCGGACCCGCTGACCAGCGTGACGTAACCGACCTCCAGCCCTGGCACGTCGGTGATCGCGTTCCAGGGTCCGGGTTGGCCGGGGAATGCGACGCTCAAGCCGCGCGCACGGGGGCGGCCATCTGCGCAGAACCGTCGCGAGTCCATCCCGTGGGGCCCGGTCACCGGACCCGCGGGCGCATCTCGAGGACCTTCCCCCGGGACGTCCGCACGCTCGTCGCCCCGGCATGTCCCTCGGTGCGCACAGTGATGCGGGTGCGGTCGGCGCGAAACAGGTCATGCGAGTGCTCGATGGGCACCCCGTCCGGGCCCAGGCTTGTCCGCGTGATCGACAGCAGCGGCGCCCCGGTCGGCACCCCGAGGATGAGGCCCTCGTCCTCGGTGGCGGACACCACTTCGATGCGCTCCTCCGCCGAGACCGGTGAGACCCCGAAGGTCCGTTCCAGCAGCTCGTAGATCGACCCGCCCAGGGACTGCTCGAGCAGTCCGGGGAAGCGCTCGGCAGGCAGGCGGGCGTGCTCCAGGGAGATGGGTGAGCCATCGGCGAGCCGGATCCGCACGATGTCGTAGACGAACGCGTTCGCGTCGATGCCCAGGTGCTTGGCCGTCGAGGAGTCCGAGACGACCACAGCGGCGCTGAGCACCTTCGAGCCTGCGGAGAACCCCTGGTCGCGAAGCAACGCGGGAACGCCGACGATTCGCGACAGGTCACGGTCGACCTTGTCCGCGGACACGAACGTCCCGCCGCCACGGCCAGGAACCCGTCGTACGACGCCCTCCGCCTCCAGCACGGACAGCGCCTGACGCAGGCTCGAGCGGCTCACCCCGAGGTCGACGGCGAGGTCGCGCTCGGCGCCCAGACGCTGTCCCGGTCGCAGGTCCCCGACAGAGATCTGCTCCAGGATGCGGCGGCGGACCTCCTCGGCGGTGGCCCCGATCGAGTCGGACTCGACGAGCCGGTGCGGCATCCGAGACCCTCAGACCTGGGCGGCTTGCAGGGCCGCCAGCGACTCTGGCAGCACCTGGCCCCCGTCGACCACCAGGGCCTGACCCGTGATGTAGCCAGCCTCGTCGGTGGCGAAGAACAACGCGGCGTATCCGATCTCCTCGACCTCGCCCAGACGCCCGAGCGGGACGGAAGACTCCATGGCCATCCGGTAGTCCTCCCCCAGCTCAGCCAACCCTTCGGTGGCCACGTTACCCGGCAGCACGGCGTTGACGGTGATCCCCATCGGGGCGAGCTCGATCGCGGCGGTGCGCATGAACCCCAGCTGGGCCGCCTTGCTTGCCCCGTAGTGCGCCCAGCCCGGGTATCCCGTCACCGGGCCGGTTATCGAGGAGGTCAGCACGATCCGCCCGTGACCGGAGCGAGCCAGGGCGGGGACGCAGGCCTGGACGGCGAGCATGGTTCCCTTGACATTGGTGGCATACACCCGGTCCATGTCCGCCTCGGTCATGGCGGTGAGCCTGACGTCCGGGAAGATGCCGGCGTTGGCGCACAGGACGTCGACACCCCCGTGCAGCTGCTGGGCCTGCTGGGCCATCCGCGCACATGCGCTGGCGGTCGAGACGTCGCCCAGGAGATAGGCGACCGTCCCCTGGCCCAACGCCTCCAGCTCCTCCACAGCCGCCTGTGCCGCGTCTTCGTCGCGCCCGGTGATGAGCACGTTCGCACCCGCTCTGGCGAACACGCGGGCGATCCCCTTGCCTATGCCCCTCGAGCCGCCGGTGACGACGACCGATCTCCCCGCGACGGATGTGAACATCGGATCCTCTTCCTGCCCTTGGGCCGTGTGTCGGGTTCGGCGCGGCTCAGCCGTGCGGATCAGCTGAACCGTGCCAGGTAGGTCTCCGCAAGATCGCAGCTGGCCCGGGTGAACTCCTCCCCCATCGAGGCCGCCAGCTCCGTCTCCGCGTGCGAGCCGATCCAGGCCACCAGCAGCAGTCGGCGCAGCAGCACGAACGTGGGCAGCTCCGCCTCCTCCTCCGGGGACAGCGACTGCTCGGTGCGGTAGCCGCGCACCCAGGAGTCGATCAGCTCGGGAACGCGCGGGTGGGCCTCGATGAAGGACAGCGAAGAACCCAGGTCGTACATGAACCAGCCGAACCCGCAGTCGTCGAAGTCGATGACGGCTACCTGGCCCGCGTGCACGAGCAGGTTGGCCAGCCGCATGTCGGCATGGATGAGACCGTAACGGTCCGGCGAGGTCCCGAAGCTGGCCAGCCGGTCGCGCAGCGTGGCCGCCAGCCTCATCAGCTGGGCGCGCTCGGGAGCGCCCACCCCGAGGCCGTCCTGCCAACGGCCCCAGTGCCCACGAGGCCCGATGGACCGCTCGAAGTCCCAGTGAAACCTGGTGAACCAGCTCGGACGGGCCCATTCGCGGGCATGACGGTGCAGCCTCGCCGTGATGGCGCCCAGATGCTCGAAGTCCTCGACGAGCCGGTCCTCGGGAGGCTCGACCCCAGGCACCCACTCGAACATCACCGCATGACGTTGCTCGCCGTCCGGATGCCGGCCCACCACGACGCGCGAGTCGTCCTGGGCGTGGATGACGTGCGCGGTCCGGACGATGTCGTCCGCGCGCAGGGCCCGCACCCAGGCGAGCTCGCTCTCGATCGCCTGCCTGGAGTGGTAGCCGGGCCGGTTGACCCGCAGCACAGTGCGACGACCGGTCACCGGGTCCTCCACCTGATAGGTGGCATTCTCCGAGATGTTGAGCAGCACCAGCTCGGCGTCGGCGCCGATGCCGTAGTGACGGCACGCGTCGCGCGCGATGGCCTCCAGGCGGGCCAGGCCGGTGGCGTCCACATCGCCCATGGGTGCGGTCGTCCTCCTCGGGTTTCGGGTTCCGCGCTCGCCCGAGCTCTAGTGGGCGCGTCCCTGAACGCTTGCGAGGACCCGGTCGATCGCCGACCGGGCCGCCTCGACCCCGTCACGGGTGCCACTTATGTACACCCGCCCCGCTGCACCGATCATCGAGACGTCCACCAGAGTGTTCTCCGGGGCCGCCTTCTCCGCCTCGTTGGCCGCGACGGCCGCGAAAAGCGCCGGAGTCATCTCGTAGACGAGCAGGGTCTCACCCGGAAGCAGCATCGAGGCCTCACGGGTCCTGTTCACGATCACCGCGTGCTGGTCGGTCACGTCCTCGATCACGTCGTCGTACAGGACCCGCGGTCGAAGCTGGTCCGCCGCCGTTGCGGACAGCCCGGCCAGGATGGCACGCCCAGCCGCCTCCACCTCGCGCAGGTCGCTGCCGTGCACCTCGAGGACGCCGAACTGCCGTTCGACGAAGAGGATGCCCGGCTCGATGCTGGGCACCGATCTCAACGCCAGGTCGACCACCCGGTGGATCGCCAGACCGGGTGCCACCTCGACGATGAGAGCGTGCTGGCCCTGGTACGGCGGATAGCCACGCGCACGGGTGGGTGTGCCCAGGTAGGCGGCGAACTGGCGCTGGAGATCTTCGACGGGCAGGTAGACGCGCAGCTCCGGCCCGGCGGGCGAGGCCGGGAGCTCGCTCACTCTGCCGCGACCTTGAAGTGCTTGGACAACTCGGCGTGCGGGCGCGGGATGACGTGGACGGAGACGAGCTCGCCGATGCTGGAGGCCGTCTCGGCCCCAGCCTCAGTGGCAGCCTTCACGGCACCGACGTCGCCGACGATCGTGACGGCGACGAAGCCCTCTCCCACCTCGTCTCGCCCGACGATGGTCACGTTCGCGGCCTTGACCATGGCGTCGGCGGCAGCCAGCGCCGCGACATAGCCCTTCGTCTCGATCATGCCTATCGCGTTGTTCGACATTGCCTCTCCTTCGGACTGCCGCGGGGACCCGCGGACCAGTGGTTCTTCGGACTCTCGAGCCGGCCCGCGGGCCGTCAGGCGGTGGATGCGGGGTCGATCGATCCGATGATCAGGGCATCCAGCGGGGGTGGCTTGCCTGGAAACCACGCTGCGGCCACCGAACCGGTGGCCACGAGCACGATCTCCCCCACACCTGACCCGAGGATGTCGAAGGCGACCAGCCGGGCCCCGCTACCGACCACCTCCACCTCGAGGAAGGCCCCGCTGGGCAGCTCCTCGAGCCGCCTGGTCGCCCAGACGTTCCCAATGACGCGTGCCTGAAGCATCAGCGCTCCTTCTCCACGTGGACACCAAGGGCGCGAGCCCGGTCGCGGGCCAGCGGAGTGAGCACCGCGGCACGGCCGAGCACGAGTCGGGCCCCAGCACGGCTGGCGTCGCGAACCTGCTTCTCGGTCACGGCCCCGCGCTCGATTCGCACCACGGGGTCGGGCGCGGCCGGTGCGTCAGCCGAGGCCGGGCCACCAGCAGATCGAGCCAGGCGGAAGCGCATCCGGCCGTGACGGAGGTCCTGACGGTGGCGGGGGTTGTCGAAGAGCTGGACCAGCCGGGCAACGAACGCCCGCAGGTCCTCGTCGCTGTCCAGGACCACCCACTCGCCGTCGCGGGAGACCTCCGTTCGCCTGGTCTGGTCCCCAGACGGAAGTGTCGGCTCACCGACCGAGGCACCAGCACCAGATGCCGCCGCGAGCACCGTCGGGAGGGCGTCGCGCAGCACCTCGCGCACCATCGCACGAAGCTCCTCAGCCCCCATCGAGGTGTTCACGAGACGTCCCGCAGGGCTGCCTCGGCAGCTTCGGCGGCCTGCCGGACATCAGACTCCCGACCGGCCAGGTAGACCCGCCCCGTCGCACCGATCATCCGGTAGTCGACGACCTTGATCCGGGCCGCCTTCTCCGCCTCGTTCGTGGCCAGGATCGCGTAGGACGCGGGCTGCATCTCCAGCACGAACAGCGACTCACCGGGCAGAGCCATGGATCCGATCTTGTTGCGGTTGACGAGGAACGCGTGCTGAGCGTCGAGCATCGTCACGATCCGAGAAGCCAGCACCTGCGGGCGGGTGGCGTCGCGCTCGCTGGCCCCAAGCTCGGCCAGCACCGCGGCCCCCGCCGAGCGCACCTCGGCGGTCCGACCATGGATCTCCAGGTAGCCGAACTGCCGCTCGACCACGAGCACCCCGGCGCGCACCTCGGCGTGCTTGAGGGCTACGTCGGTCAAGGGCTCGATGTCAAGTCCCGGGGCGACCTCGATGACCTGCGCTGCCAGATTCGCCCTCGGCAGGGACCCCTTTATCCAGGTGCCCAGGTAGCACATCGTCTGAGGCTGAAGCTGGTCGATGAAGATGAATGATCGAAGATCGGCCACGGTCAACCCCTGATGATCTCTCGGAGCTCGTCGACGATGAGCCGACGGATCTCCTCACGCAGCTCGTCGACCTGGTCGCGCTGGGGTGCAGAGGCCACCGGTGCGACAGGCTGCTGGCCTGCATTGGACGCCAGAGGGTAGGCGGGGACAGGCCCGGCCGGTGCCCGCCATGGGCTCAGGCCCGAGAAGTCCGCCATGACCTCGGTGGCTTCGGCGTTGTAGGCCAGCCGGGTCCAGTTCACCAGGTGTTCCGGCTGCAGGTTCTCCCCCACCGAGGATCGGCCGAAGTATCCGGTCCCGATCGTCATCGATGGCGCCAGGTTGGTCTCGATCCCGGAGCTGCCGAGACTGTTGCCCACGTTGACTGCCACGCGCAGGACACGGGCCGCGGCGCCGTAGCTCATGATCGTGTGCGGGTCCTCGCTGTGGATCGCGGCCGAGTGCCCGGCACCACCGATGCGAAGGATTGCGCTGGCGGCCTCGACACCCCGGGCCGCGCTCGGCACCCGGAGCACTCCCAGCACTGGGCACAGCTTCTCGTGAGCGAGCATCTCCTCGGGGACCGGAAGGTCGAAGGGGGCAAGCAGGACGCGAGTGCGCGGCCCCACCCGGACACCCGCCTGCTCGGCTACCCAGGCCGCATCCTTGCCGACGAACCTGATGTCGAAGTGCCCGTCCGGGAAGAGCGCGGCGCGCACCTGGTCGCGCTCGGGGTCGCTAAGCAGGTAGGCGCCGGCATGGCGCATGTGCTGCAGCAGCCGGTCCGCGACAGCCTCCTCGACGATGAGGACGCTCTCGTTGGTGCAAAGGACCGAGTTGTCGAAGGACTTGCTGTCCACGATGCGCTGAGCGGCCCGCTGCAGATTGGCGGTCCGGTCGACCAGGACAGGGACGTTTCCCGGCCCCACCCCGATCGCGGGGTTCCCGCTGCGGTAGGCCGCCCGGACCATCGCGGTGCCGCCGGTCGCCACGATGACGTCGGTCCTCGGGTCGGTCATCAACGCGCTCACCAGGGGGATGGAGGGCTCCTCGACCCACTGCACGGCGCCGTCCGGGGCGCCCGCAGCCACTGCGGCATCGGCCATCGTCCGGGCCGCCTCGGCGCACACCCGACTCGCGTAGGGGTGCGGGCTGATGACGATCGCGTTGCGGGTCATCAAGGCGATAAGGATCTTGAAGTAGACCGTGGCGACAGGGTTGGTCGAGGGGGTCAGGGCGAGCACAACCCCGGCGGGGCGCGGAATCTCGACGATCTTGCCGGCCGGGTCGAGCCTCATGCTCACGTAGTCGTGGTCGCCGTAGGTCTCGAGCAGCCCGGTCGAGCAGGCCAGGTTCTTGATGACCTTGTGCTCGGCAACCCCAAACCCTGTCTCGGCCACCGCCTGCTCAGCGAGCTCCTTGGACCTGGCCGCACCCGCCTCGGCCGCGGCGGCCACGATGCGCCGCACTGTCGGCGCGTCGTAGCGGGCGAAGGCCCGCCCGGCCCACTCGGCGCGCTCGAGCATGGCGCGCCCACGTGGGATGCCCAGAGGCTGCGTGGCCAGCTCCACCGTCTCGCTCATCGCAGTCTCCCCCGAGCACCGCGAACCTCACGCCAGGCCTTGCTGATCCCGACCTCCACCCGGTCCAACAGCTCCTCGGCGAGCTCGGGCTTGAGCAGGATGCCGGGCTTGAACTGCAGGACCCTGGGGTCCAGGGTCGAGAAGATCGCCCAGACGCCATTGTCGTAGAGGTGACGCATCACGAACTTGGCGCCCTGCGGGTGGGCGAACTCCAGGCCCATGACCACACCGTTCTGGCGAATGCCGACGAACCAGTCGGGGTGCTCGGCCTGGATCCGGCGCAACCCGGCACCGATGAAGTCGGCGATGTAGTGGACCATCGAGCGGGTCTCAGGTCGGACGCAGATCTCCAACGACTTCAGAGCGGCGATGCAGCCGAGCTCGGCACCACCGAAGGTCGAGATGTGCCCGAATCCGTCCTCGCGCAGCCAACCGGCGCAGCGCTCGTTGAGCAGCACGGCGGCGATCGGGTACATGCCGCCGCTGATCCCCTTTCCGGTCACCAGGATGTCTGGAGCGATCCCGTGCTTGGTGATGCCCCACAGCTCGCCCGTGCGCATCAACCCGGTCTGCACCTCGTCGGCGATGTAGAGCGCGTCATAGCGCTCGCACATCGACTTGACCGCCTCCAGGTAGCCCGGGTCAGGAAGCGGGAAGCCGTACGTCGCCGGGATGGTCTCCATGATCACGGCTGCGACGTCGCGACCCCGCAGCTCCCGCTCCATGGCCTCCAGGTCGTTGAACGGGACGTGCGGGAACTCCTCCGGCCGGTCGGAGAGGAAGAGCTTGGAGAACCGGTCGTCACCGGTCCCCACCGCCAGACCGGTGTGCCCGTGGTATGCCTTCACGATCGAGATGATCTTGCGTTTCTGGGTCGCGTGACGAGCCGTCTTCAAGGCGATGTCGATGGCCTCCCCGCCCCCGGATGCGTACACGACCTTGCCGATGCCCGGCGGCGCCGAGGCCACCAACGCCTCGGCCAACGCGGTGCGCGCCAGGGAGGGGAAGTGGTGGTTGCCGATGTCGAAGTGCTGCATGGCCAGGGTGACCGCCTGCACCACCTCGGCGTTGCGATGCCCCAGGTTGAACGTGCCGCCATTGAGGTGAACGTCGATGAGGCGCTTGCCCGACATGTCATAGATGAAGTACTCCTCGCGCCGGTCGATCACCAGGGGGATCCCGGCGTCTGACCAGAACTGAGTCTTGTCGGGGTTCCAGAACTCCTTGGCCTTGGCCAAGACCTCCGACTTCGACGCGAAAGAGAAGGCGCCGTAGTCGAAGCGGGGCTCGGTGGCCTCGGAGCTGTCCACCCGCTCACCTCCTGTGCAGGCCCTCGGGATCCACGGGTCGACTGATCGGTCGCGAGCCGAGGTTACCGGACGGTCGCACCGTTTGGAAGACCAATTCGCTAATCGGTCTGAAACGGTCTGACACATGTTGTTCACACGTCAATGCGCCCAGATCCCTTGCCGGCTTGACCATCTAGTGCCACCATGCGCCAATCGTGTGACTCAGGTCATAACTCTCCGAGCATGCCGCGACACCCTCCGACAGACCGAAATGAGGTTCAACGGTGGCCGATCTCGAGATCGAGCAGTTCGAAAACGCACCCGTCCCGAGAGCAGAGAGCACCAACCGGCTGAAGGTCGGCGCCATCGGCCTCTTCGGTGTCCTGTTCATGGCACTGGCCAACGCCGCCCCGATCACGGCCATGACCGGCAACGTGCCGATCGCGGTCGCCTACGGGAACGGGATCTTCGCCCCAGCCGGCTACCTGGTCGCCACCATCGTGCTGACCTTGTTCACAGTCGGCTATGTGGCCATGGCCCGTCACATCACCACGGCGGGGGCCTTCTACGGGTTCGTCTCCCACGGCCTCGGGCAGGTCATGGGCATGGCCACCGGCCTGATGGCCACGATGTCCTACATCGTCTTCGAAGGCTCGCTCATCGGGATCTTCGCCTACTTCGCCGACGACGCCCTGCAGCAGTGGTTCGGTCTCAGCGTCAACTGGCTCCTGCTGGCCACCGTCGGCATCGTCATCGTGGCCGTCCTGGGCTACTTCGACATCAACATCGCCGCGGTGATCCTGGGCTTCTTCCTGGTGTGCGAGGTCCTGCTGTTGAGCGCACTGGCCCTGTCCGTGCTGGTCAAGGGTGGGGGACCCGACGGGCTCATGCTCTCCTCGATCAACCCGGCGAACGCCTTCAAGAGCCTCACCGAGGGCGGCGGGCTCGGGATAACCGTGGGCGGGGCGCCACTGGCCGCAGGCGCGGCGGCGATCGGGCTCTTCTTCGCCTTCTGGTCCTGGATCGGCTACGAGACGACCGCCGTCTACGGCGAGGAGTCCCGCGAGCCACGTCGCATCGTCCCCCGAGCCACCCTCGTCGCCGTCGTCGGGCTCGGGGTGTTCTACACCTTCGTCTCGTGGATGGTGATCTCCGGCAACGGCGCTCACACCACGATCGACAAGGCGGCCAACAACTCCATCGCGATGTTCACCGACCTTGCCGCCAAGAACCTCGGCGGTTCCTGGGTCGTCGACATCTACCTGTTCCTCATCGTCTCAGGGTCTTTCGCCTGCGCCCTGGCCTTCCACAACGCAGCCTCCCGCTACCTCTACGCCATCGGGCGCGAGGTCCCTGGGCTGCAGAAGTCCCTCGGCGCGACCCACGGCACCCACCACTCGCCGCACATCTCCTCTCTGGTCCAGACCGGGATCACCTTCCTGCTCACCGTCGGCTTCTACCTGTTCACCCCCGGCGGCAGCAAGGTGGTCCAGGGTGGCTACAACTACGAGTACGGCCTGCTCGCCCTGCTCGGGACCATGGCGATCCTCATCGTCATGGCCGTCTGCTCCATCGCGGTGATCTGGTACTTCCACGTCAAGAAGGTGCACGAGGGCAACGTGCTGACGACCCTGGTCATCCCAGCACTTGGCTTCCTCGGGATGAGCTACGTGGTGTACCTGCTGTTCTCCAACCTCTCCTTCGCCGGTGGGGCCGGCGCCGGATCGATCTTCTACAAGGCGATACCGTTCATCGCCGGGGCGACATTCCTCCTCGGCCTCAGCATGGCGGCATGGCTGCGCTCGGCCCGGCCGGGCACTTTCGCCGCGATCGGACGCACCGTCCTGGAAGAGACGCACGAGAGAGCCTGAGGAGCCACCGCGGTGTGGTGCGGGGTGATCAGCGCCCCGCACCACACCGCGACGCAGAAGGAGGTCCGGTGAGCGGCCCCTTGCCACTCCCTGAGGTCGTCAGCCACGACATCGACCCGCAGATGGAGCCTTCCCGGCTCGTCTACACCTTCGGTGGGGCCGCTCCGGTGGCCTCGATCCGCCCGGGCAGCGTGCTGTCCACCTCCACCCTGGACTGTTTCGCCGGGCGCATCCGCTCGAGCGCGGACAAGGTGAGCCAGGTCTGTGACCCCCGGTTCATCAACCCCCAGACCGGCCCGTTCTATGTAGAAGGCGCCGAACCGGGGGACACCCTGGCGGTGCACTTCGTCTCGATCGAGCCCCGGGAGGCATGGGGGGTCAGCACCACCGTGCCGCTTTTCGGTTCACTCACCGCGACCGCGACGACCGCTCTGCTGCACCCGGCGCTGCCGGAGCGGACGTGGTTCTACGAGATCGACCGGGCCGATCGGGTCGTGCGTTACGCCGCCCTGGACACCCCCTACACGGCCGATCTCCCGCTGGACCCGATGCACGGGACCGTCGGGGTAGCACCCGCTCTGGGCGAGGTCCGCTCCTCCCTGGCCCCGGGCGACTGGGGCGGGAACATGGACACTCCGGAGATGCGAGCCGGAGTCACCTGCTATCTCGGGGTGAACGTCGAGGGCGCCATGTTCAGCCTCGGGGACGGACACGCTCGCCAGGGTGAGGGCGAGACCTGCGGGGTGGCGGTCGAGTGTGCGATGGAGACCGTCCTCGTCGTGGACCTGCTCAAGGCGACGCCGACGCCGTGGCCGCGCCTGGAAAGCGATGACTTCGTGATGACCACCGGCTCCGCCAGACCGCTGGAGGACGCCTTCCGCATCGCCCAGCTGCAGATGGTGCGCTGGGTCGCCGAGCTCACGGGCCAGACCGAGATGGACGCCTACCAGCTCGTCTCGCAGACCTCACTGTCCCCAGTGGCCAACGTGGTGGACACCGTCTACACCATGGTGGCCAAGGTCCCCAAGTCGGTGCTGGGCACAACCGTGCCGATGCGAGGCACCCACGCCCGGCTGCGCAGTGCGGCCGCCGCCTACCTGTCGTCACGGTGAGCGAGCAGACATGGCACGTGTGGCACGCACCGAGCTGGACCTGGCCCTGGCCAGAGCGCTCAGCGCCGCCGCCATCGGGACCGCCCGAGAGCACGGTGCGGCGGTCTCGGTGGCCGTGGTGGACGGTGGCGGGCACCTGGTGAGCTTCGAGCGCATGGACGGTGCCGAGATCGCCGGCCCGGTCCTGGCCCCGGACAAGGCCTACACGGCAGTGGCGCACCGCACCGGGACACACGAGCTGGCTGCGCTGGTCGCTCCCGGAGGGGAGCTCGCGGGCATGCAGTCTGCCGCCGGGGGCCGGTTCGTCTGCTTCGCCGGAGGTTTGCCACTGTGGTCGCAGGGCCGGGTCGTCGGAGGTGTCGGAGTCAGCGGCGGAAGTGCGAAGCAGGACCTCGCCGCGGCCAGGGCGGCCGCAGATCTCTTCGCCGAGGCCGAGGCGCGCGAGGATGGAGCGTGAGCGCGCCCACTGGCAAGACCCGCCGAGACCCCGACCGGGTCGGACGATTCCGTTTCATGGACGCCCAGCCGGTCAACCTGGACGGCTTCGCGGTCGAGGACCCCTCCCTCGGCCTGGTCGCGTTCGACTCCCCCGCGGACCCGCTGCCCTCCCTGGTCGTGGACGAGGAGGGCAGGGTCCTGGAGATGGACTCGCGCCTTCGCGAGGACTTCGACATCATCGACGATTTCATCGCCCACCATGGGCTCGACCTGGCGATGGCGCCCGAGGCGATGGCGGTCCCAGACCTCCAGCTCGCCAGGATGATGGCGGACCCCGGCGTGCCCCGCTCTGCGATCATCCGACTTGTCGACGGCATGACCCCCGCCAAGCTGGCCAGGTGTCTCGCCCACCTGCGGCCCGTGGAGCTGGCGATGGCCATGACCAAGCTTCGGGCCCGTCGTACGCCCAGCAACCAGGCCCATGTCACCAACCGCTCCGATGACCCATTGCTGCTGGCCGCCGACGCCGCCACGGCGGCGGCATTTGGGTTCCGGGAGATCGAGACGACGGTCCCGGTGCTCGGCGATGCCGCCTCCAACGCCATGGCGGTCTCGATAGGGGCCGCGGTCGGCTCACCCGGGGTCCTCGTGCAGTGCTCGGTCGAGGAGGCCACCGAGCTGGCCCTGGGCATGCGCGGGCTGGTCTCCTACGCCGAGACGGTGTCGCTGTACGGCACCGAGCAGGTCTTCGTCGACGGGGATGACACACCGTGGTCGAAGGCGTTCCTCGCCTCCGCCTACGCCTCCCGGGGCGTCAAGATGCGGGTGACCTCCGGAGGAGGGGCCGAGGCGCTCATGGGGGCCGCCGAGGGGCGGTCGATGTTCTATCTGGAGGCGCGCTGCGTCGCACTCGCCAGGGCGATCGGGGCGCAGGGAGTGCAGAACGGCGGCATCGACTCGGCATCGGTCGCCGCCTCGGTCCCGCGCGGGGTGCGATCCCTCATGGCCGAGAACGTCATGGTCATGGCCCGCAATCTCGAGGCGTGCACGGGCAACGACGCCCTGATGTCGGAGTCACACGTGCGCCGTACCTCCCGGACGCTGCCCATCCTGCTCGCCGGGTCCGACTACATCTGCAGCGGGTTCGGCTCCATCCAGCGCTACGACAACATGTTCGGTCCCAGCCAGTGGAACGCCGAGGACATCGACGACTACCTCGTCATGCAGCGC
Organism: Actinomycetes bacterium; assembly: GCA_021848885.1. Lineage (GTDB taxonomy): Bacteria > Actinomycetota > Actinomycetes > JAJZTN01 > JAJZTN01 > JAJZTN01. Next base: position 1,532 of record JAJZTN010000055.1, on the reverse strand, counting down.
GACTGGGGGGTCGACGGGGGTCTGCGCAGCGCCGCGGAACCCACAGTGGCAGCGCTGCGGGAACGTGCCGTGCAGGCCGTGCGTGCGGTCTACCGCCACCTTGGCCTGGGGGACTTCACCGACGCCTGGGCAGAACAGGCGATTGACGCCGCGGGCTCGAAGGATGTGCCTGCCGCGGACCTGATGACCCCGCTGGTCGCCTCACGGATCATCCGTGAGACCGGGTTGACGATGGTCGACGTCGTGGCGGCGCTGTACGAGACCGGCTTCGAAGCCGAGGCCGAGCGCGTGCTGCGGATGCTCAAGGCCAGGGTGGCCGGGGACTACCTCCAGACGGCTGCGATCTTCGACGATTCCTGGCGCGTCCTGTCGCTGGTCACCGACCCCAACGACTACGCCGGGCCGGGGACCGGCTACGAGCCCGACCCGGCACGTCAGGGCGAGATCGACACCATCCGGCAGCAGCGCTCGATGCAGGACTTGCGCGCCGAGCAGGCCCACCACCGCAGCGAGAGGCTGCGGGTGCGCGGTCCTGCCCGAGTCGGTAGCGACCCGCGAGAGGTCGTCATCGGAGTCTCACCCGCGGTCGGGCGTGAGCTGTGGTCCACCCTGTCCGGGCTTGCCGTCGTCGAGGTGCTCGACGAGCTGCTCGCCGGCCTGGAGGAGGAAGGCTGCCTGGGGCGGGTCGTGCGGGTCAACGACACCATCGACCTGGGCCTGATCGGGCTGAGGGCCGCACGGTTGTCCGGCTCGGGGATCGGCATCGGCCTGCAGGCCAAGGGCACCGCGCTCATCCACCGGCGCGACCTGCCACCGCTGGCCAATCTCGAGCTCTACAGCGTCGCCCCCTCGGTGGATGCCGGTCTCTACCGGCTGCTGGGGGTCAACGCCGGACGCCACGCCAAGGGTGCCACCCCGCAACCGGCCCGCAACCCCTACAGCGACGAGGCCATCGAGGCTCGGTACCACACCAAGGTCGTCGCGCTCGTCGGCATCGAGCGGCAGTGCTGCCTGCCCCAGCTCGACCCGGAGGAGCTGGAGGTGGCACCGTGGCAGTGACCGACACCGTCGGCGCCACCGGACGCGACCCGGCCGAGGTGAGCCTGGACACGGTGCGCGAGGGTGAGGTGAGCATCGCGGACCTGAGCATCCACCCCGACACGCTGCAACACCAGGCCGAGGTCGCCGAACGGCACGGCAACCCCCAGCTCGCGGCCAACTTCCGGCGCGCCGCCGAGCTGACCGCGCTGGGCGACGAGGAGGTCCTCGCCATCTACGAGGCGCTGCGCCCGCACCGTTGCACCTTCTCCGAGCTGGCGGCTCTCGCGGCCGACCTCGAGTCGCGGGGAGCCACACGCAACGCCCAGCTGCTGCGGGAGGCCGCGGCGGCCTATGCCCGACGAGGCCTGCTGCGTCGGTGAGGCTCATCGCCGGGGTGGACGTCGGCAACACCACGACCGAGGTGGTCCTCGCCGACGCCGCGGCCCACCCACCCACTCCGCTGGCCTGGGACCGGGCACCGACCCGAGGGA
>JAJZTN010000221.1 GCA_021848885.1 Actinomycetes bacterium | reverse complement strand
GCTGACGTGGTGCTGACGTGGTGCGCACTCGCGGTGGTCAGCGGCGGCGCTTCTCCCGCACCCGCACGGACAGCTCGACGGGGCTGCCCACGAACCCGAACTCCTCCCGCAGCCTCCGCTCCAGGAAGCGGCGGTAGCCGGCCTCGAGGAAGCCGGTCGTGAAGATCACGAAACGCGGCGGCCGGGTGGACGCCTGGGTGGCGAACATGATCCGCGGCTGCCTGCCACCTCGCACGGGCGGTGGTGTCGCGGCGAGGATCTCGGCGAAGAAGCTGTTCAACCGCGCGGTGGGCACCCGGGTCGCCCACCCGTCCAGCGCAGCGTCCAGCGCCGGGACCAGGCGATCCAAGTGCCGACCGGTCAGCGCCGAGATGTTCACCCGCGGCGCCCAGCGCACCCGGACCAGCTCCCTGTCGATCTCACGCTCGAGCTCGGCATGCCGGTCCTCGTCCAGGACGTCCCACTTGTTGTAGGCGATGACAAGGGCGCGCCCGGAGTCCACGACGGCGCTGATGATCCGGGTGTCCTGCTCGGTCAACGGCTCGCCGGCGTCGACGAGCACCACGGCCACCTCCGCCTTCTCCAGCGCCGCCTGGGTGCGCAGGCTGGCGTAGAAGTCCGCGCCCTGGCTCTGGTACACCCGGCGGCGGATCCCGGCGGTGTCCACGAAGCGCCACATCCGGCCGCCCAGCTCCACCAGCTCGTCGACCGGGTCACGGGTGGTGCCGGCCTCGGCGTCGACGACGACCCGCTCGGCGCCCGCGAGCCGGTTGAGCAGGCTGGACTTGCCGACGTTGGGCTTGCCCAGCAGGGCCACCCGTCTCGGGCCCCCAGTGGCCCCCTCGAGCCGGTCCGCCGGGGCCTCGGGCATCGCCTTGAGCACCGCGTCGAGCAGGTCGCCGCTGCCCCGCCCGTGCAGCGCCGACACCGGGTGCGGCTCGCCCAGACCAAGTGACCACAGCGCGGCCGCGTCAGCCTCGGCCGAGGACCCGTCCACCTTGTTGGCCGCCAGCACGACCGGCTTGCCGGACCGGCGCAGGACCCTGACCACGGCGGTGTCGGTGTCGGTGGCTCCCACGGTGGCGTCGACGACGAAGAGCACCGCGTCGGCGGCCTCGATCGCCAGCTCGGCCTGGGCCGCGACCTGGGCCGCCAGACCTTCGACGTCGCGCTGCCAACCGCCGGTGTCCACGACGGTGAAGCGGCGTCCGGCCCAGCTGGCGTCATAGGCGACCCGGTCCCGCGTCACCCCGGGGGTGTCCTCGACCACCGCCTCGCGCCGGCCCAGGATCCGGTTGACCAGAGTGGACTTGCCGACATTGGGTCGGCCCACGACCGCGACGACCGGGACGGGGACCAGCTCGGTGTCGACGTAGACCCCCTCGCCCGCAAGGGCGTGCGCGCCCCGAAGGTCGGCCAGGTCGGCCTCGGTGAGGTCATAGTCCTGCGCCAGCGGAAGGTCGGGCAGGTCGGCGCCGTTGTCCACCTCAGGAGTGTCCCGCACTCCAGGGCCTCACCCGACCAGCCACGGCGCAGCGCTCACCCCGTCGGGCCGCTCGGTCCCGCCTGCCCGACCTGACTCGCCCGCCCCAGCGCGGCCCCTGCCTCGCGGACATGCTCCGCCAGCCGCTCACGCAGCTCGTCGGAGGCTGCGCTCAGCCGGGTCCGGCGAGGCCCGCTGCCTCGACCGACCAGCACCGGAGCGCCCAGCACCACCTCGAGGCGCGAGCCGAGCCTGGGCAGCGCGTTGACTCCCCCGCCAGGACGTCGTACGCCGAAGACGGCCGCCGGCACGACCGGCACCTGCGCGGTCAACGCCAGGTGCGCCAGGCCCAGCTCGACGGTGGCGAAGTCGCCGCTGCCTCGGGTGCCCTCCGGGAACATCCCGAGCAGGTCGCCGCGCGCCAGCACCTGCAGCGCGGCCTCGATCGCGGCGCGGTCCACCGATCGCCTGCGCACCGGGATCTGGCCGCAGGCGCGAAGCACCAGACCGACCGGCCCGTGGAACAGCTCCTCCTTCACCAGCAGGTGCATCGGGCGGGGCAGCACTGAGAAGAGCAGCGGGCCGTCCAGCAGTGCGGTGTGGTTCCCAGCAACGATGGCCCCTCCGCAACTGGGGATGTGCTCAGCACCGTGCACCCGCACCCGGTAGAGACTGCCGAAGAGCACCTGCCCTACCCGCCGGCCTCCCGCGGCGCGGCGCAGGCTGGGCGCGGCCGGGCTGGCCCTCATCCTCTCCCCACCGCCTGCCGGGTGAGCTGCTCGAGCAGGTCGACAACCTCGACGAGGGTCATCGAGGTGGAGTCGAGCATGACCGCCCCGTCGGTGGCGGACTCGAACTGCGAGACGGCCGCGTCGGCGGCGTCCCGGCGCAGCACCGACTCGGCGGTCGAGGCCAGCGTGGCGGCATCGACCCGGCCGTGCAGCTCACGGGCCCGGCGAGCCAGCCTGGCCTCTTCGCTGGCGGTGAGCAGCACCCGAACCTCGGCGTCGGGGGCGACGACCGTGGTGATGTCCCGGCCTTCCACGACGATGCCCCCCGACCCGATGATCTCGCGCTGCCGCCGGCGCATCTCGGCCCGGACCCCCAGGTTCGCCGCCACGACACTGACCGTGCCGGTCACCTCGGCCGAGCGGATCAGCTCGGTCACATCGATCCCGGCCACCACGACGCGACGGTCATCGGCGGCGGTGCCGATCTGCAGCGGCAGCGCGACGGCCCGGGCCCGCACGGCCTCGGTGTCCGCGAGCGGCACACCTTCGTGCAGGCACCACCAGGTCAGCGCCCGGTACATGGCCCCGGTGTCCAGCAGCCGCAAGCCCAGCCGGGCGGCCAGCTCGCGTGCCACGCTCGACTTGCCCGAGCCGGACGGGCCGTCGAGGGCGATGACGACGTGGGCGAGGTCGTTGACCACGGCTGAGCGCTCCCGTTTCGGGTGGTGGCAGGTCCCGGCGGCGCCGAGGCTACCGCTGGCCCGCCGGGGGCCCGGGTCAGCCGGCCGTCGCCGCTGGCCCGCCGTGGGACTGTCCGGGTGCCTCCCCGTGCACGGTCCAGCCGCGTGAGCGCAGCGCCGCGGCCAATGCCTCGGCCGCCTGCGGGGCGACGGTACTTTCATGGTTTCCAGGAGCA
>JAJZTN010000220.1 GCA_021848885.1 Actinomycetes bacterium | reverse complement strand
GAGACGAGGAACGGGGCGAGAACACCCAGCAGCGGCAGCAGCGCCAGGGCGAGCAGGATGTCGCTCACATCAGCCCCGCAGCCTGGTGAGCGCGCTGGTGGACAACGTGGCCGAGCGGCCGTGGTGGACGCGCATGAGCACTCCGAACACGACGACGGCGACGAGCAGGTCGAAGAGGAAGGCAACCTCGAGGATGAGTGGCAGGCCGGCCGCGACGACGAGGCTGGCCAGCGAGACGCCGTTCTCCAGCGAGAAGAACCCGATCGCCTGGGAGACCACGTCCGAGCGGACCGCGATCAGGATGCAGGCCACCAGGACCACCGCGACCGCCAGGGAGAGCGCCGCCTTCGGCAGCGTGGGCGAGTGCAGCGGCAGCGAGCCAACGGTGAAGAAACCGAACGCCGCCACCCCCAGGGCCAGCAGCACCTCGCTGGCCACCCCCAGCGCCCCCGAGCCGGCGATCTCGGCGTCGGCCTGCCGGACCAGCCGCAGCACCACCCAGGGAACGGCGATGACCTTGAACGCCACCGACACGAGGGCGAGGATCCACAGCTCCGGCACGTCCCGCCCCCAGGCCACCGCCCCGGCCAGAAGCGAGACCAGCAGCGACTGTGCCGCGTACAGGCGCACCTGAGCATGAAGCAGGGCCGCGCGCAGCATGAGGAACTCGACGAGCAGGACGAGCACCGCCAAGACGTTGGCGATGCCCTCGAAGGCCCCCGGGACCGTCGGCATCACCCACCTCCCAGGTAGAGGGTGAACACGCCGAGGACCGCGAGCAGGAACGCCGCGGAGACAAACTCCGTGATCTTGAACAACCGCAGCTTGGCGAAGGTGGTGTCGACCACCGCGACGACCACACCGAGGGCGACAGCCTTGGCCAGCAAGGTCACCGCGGCCCAGACGACGTCACCGAGCCGCTGGTCGGCGGAAAGCCCCCAGGGCGCCACGAAGACGTTGAGCAGGATGACGAACAGGATGAGCTGCTTCATGTGGGCACCCCAACGCACGAGCGCGAGATAGGGGCCGGAGTGCTCGAAGCTGCGGGCTTCCTCGATCATGCCGAGCTCGTTGGTCGACCCGTGCGACTCGACCGGGATCCGCCCGGTCTCGTAGAGCACGACCAGGAAGAGGGCCGCGGCCGCCAGCAGGTGCGCCGGTCGCACGATCTGGCTGACGCTGGCCCGCACCGTCGCGGCCAGCGCGTAGGGCAGGTCGGTCCCGGTCACCATGGCCACGACGAAGACGACGAAGAGCACCACGGGCTCGGTGATCGCCCCGAAGGTCTTGGCCCGGCTCGCGCCCAGCTGTGCGTACGGGTCACCGGTCTCCGCTGCCGCCACCGCGGCGGCGAAACCGGCCAGGGACAGCAGGAACCCACCCCCGAGGATGTCACCCATGTAGCCCAGTGGCAGCGGGAAGGTCGTCAGGACCGGGATCAGCAGCGGGACCGTCAGATAGCACACGAGCGCCACCACGGGGGCGGCCAGGAAGACCACGCTGGCGGATCGCGGAGCCAGAGCCTCCTTGGCGAAAAGCTTGCGCAGGTCGTAGTAGGGCTGAAGGACCCGCGGGCCTCGGCGGCCCTGCAGACGGGCCTCGATCTTGGCGATGACCCCGCTCACCCCGGGCGCGGCGAGCAGCACGAGCAGCGGTTGACCGGCCTGGATGAGTGGCAACGGCAAGGACAGGGACAGCAATCCCACGGCGCCATTACCTCCATCAACAGGACCACACGGCCAGTCAGGGGGTAGAGGCCATCAGCGGCGCTTCCGCGGTTAGGGCGAGCCTCATCGCCGCGATCATCTTCCCCGACCCCCGGGGCGACCGCAACCCCACGGACGCCCATCGCGCGGGCGGGGCCGCCCCGGGCACTGACCCGCGCCGACCTCGAGCGCGGTGTCGTCACCGACGCGGTGGAGCGCGCCGACTACCAGGTGCTGTCCCGGCGGGTGAGCGTGCCGGCGACCCGGCGGCTGATGGTCGCCGTCCCTGGCCTGGTCCGGGCCCGCCGGACACGGTGAGGACACGCGGGCGCACTACGTGCTGAGGTCGGCGGGAAGGATCAGGTACTTGCCAGCGCGTTCGGCGTCGGCGGGGTCGATGAGTGCGTTGGTGCGCTCCATCGTCGGCCGGGCCGCCTCGACACTGGAGAAGTCGACCTGGGCAGACCAGCGCCACGCGTTGGCCAGCACCCGAACCAGCAGTCGCGGATCACCCTCGCGAGAGAGCCGGCGCAGCCCGTTGAGGTAGTCGTTGCGCACGATCAGCGGGACGAGGATGCGGTGCTGGCGGACAGCGGTGAGCTCGGCGTTCATCGCCAGCCGGGCGAGCCGCCCGTTACCGTCGTCGAACGGGTGGACCTCTGCGACCAGGAACATCATGAACACGGCACGGGCGAACGGCAGCACCAGCTGGTCCCGGAAGGCGAACCCGCGTTCGAGCGTCCCCGTCACGAGCTCCGGGGCAACGAACAGGTAAGAGCCGAACCGATTCGCCTCCACCTTGAACTGCCCGGGCCGCTTGTCAGGACGCGCCGCGATCAGCCGTGCGTGCCATCGGGTGAGCTGGTCGACGAGCTCCTCACCGGAGGTCGGCACAGCGGCGGCATCGTTGGGATCGCTTATCAGCTGGTAGGTGCTGGTGACGTCGTGGGCGGCCGCCGGCCGAGCCGGCGGCACCTTGCGGTCATAGACGATCGCCACAGCCTCGTCGAGGGTGAACTCGGTGCCCTCGATGAAGTTCGACAGGTACGCCTCGAAGAACGGCTGCTCGCGCAGCATCGCCGCGACGAGTACCGGCAGTTCCTCCGGGTCCGGGTCGAGCTCGCCGGTGCCGAGACGTTCGGCCAGCTCGGCGAATCGGGCGAGCCGCGCGGTGTCCCAGCCGCGGCCCTCCCCCAGCGCCCGCGGGATCGACGAGCGGCGCAGCCCGGCCATCCACAACGGGTCGTCGGGGAACGGGGGGTGTCCCGGGCGCACCGCGACCCGCAGCCCGGGCAGCGAGAGGTCCCGGGCACGAGTGCTCGAGGCGATGAACAGGGTGTCCCCGTCGAACAGCGCCGGTCCGGCGGACCGATCGACAACGAGCGTATTCGCTTTCCGCATGGTGAGGATCTTCCATACGTGGGAGCGCACCACCCGGTCGAGCGGCCTCGT
>JAJZTN010000219.1 GCA_021848885.1 Actinomycetes bacterium | reverse complement strand
GGGTATGGCGCGGACTCACCCCCGCCTGCGGAGTTGAGCGCGTTGACACCGAGGGAGGTGGACTCACCCCCGCCTGCGCGACAGAGGACGCACGATGACCGGCTAGGGGGCAGGTCATGGCGGACTCACCCCCGCCTGCGCGGGGAGGACTTCACCCCACCACTGGAGAGGGCCTGAGTCTGAGACTCACCCCCGCCTGCGCGGGGAGGACATGATGACCGGCTAGAGGCGGCCGGCGATGGCGGACTCACCCCCGCCTGCGCGGGGAGGACTTCTTGATGTCGCCCCAGACCTCGCGCCAGTGCGACTCACCCCCGCCTGCGCGGGGAGGACGCGAGGGAGTTGGAGAACTCCTGCATCGTCATCGACTCACCCCCTGTCGCTTGCCAGCGTGATGGGACCACCCCGTTGCCACGAGCATGGGACCACCTGGAGGTGTGAGTGAGCATCACGTGGCCTCGCCCTCGGGGTCAACGGCGGCGCGCCGGTGAGGGGCTCTTTGCCGGTAGGAGGGGCCCTCGATCACCAGGGTGTGTGCTCCGGAGGTGAGCCGGTCGACGGCGGACTGGGCGAGCAGCGCGTCGCTCATCATGGTCAGCCACTCGGACGGCTCCCGGTTCGAGGTCACGATGGTGCTCGCCTTGCGGTGCCTTTCCACGACGAGTTCGTAGAAGTCGTTGGTCTCGGTGGCGTCGAGTGCCCTGAGTGCGAAGTCGTCGAGGATGAGGACGTCGACGCGGGCGAGCTTGCGGATCTCGGCGTCGAGGCTGTTGTCCAGCCTCGCGGCGCGCAGCCGGGTGAACAGCTTGTCGGCGCGGGATGCGTGCACCGAGAGCCGTCGCCGGATGGCGATGTGCCCCAAGGCCGTGGCCAGATGTGTCTTGCCGACCCCGACCGGGCCGAGGACCAGGACGCCGTTACCGGCCTCGGTGAACCGGAGGCTGGTCAGGTCGCTGAGCAGGGTCCGGTCGTAGGTGAGGTCGTCGAGCTCGTCCCAGGTGTCTAGACGCATGGCCGGGTCCAGGCCTGCGGTGCGTGCGCGGAGCATCGCCGAGCGGGACTCGCGTCGGGTGATCTCGTCGGCCAGGACGAGCTCGAGGAACGCGGCGTGGCCCATCTTGCGTTGCCGGGCCAGCGCGAGCCGCTCGGGCAGGGTGTCCTTGAGCCCACCGAGCTTGAGCGCCTTCAACGTCCGCATCAGGTCGGTCCCGACCGGATCGAGCGGCCCGGCTGTCGTGGTCGTGCTGGTCATCGGGTTGGCTCCTTGTCTGCTGTGATGGACGCGCCTGCGCCGCCGGGGATGAGGGTGAGTGGGACGCTGCCGGGGTTGGTGGCGCGTCCGGAGTACTCGCTGGGGTCGCGAGCGAACCGTCCGCCGGGTGAGCCGGCCGTCGCGGGCAGCACCGGTTGCTCGCGCTCGGTGGCCTTCTCGAGCATCGAGGCGATCTTCGACACGCTCACGACGTCCAGGTCCAGGGACCGGGAGCAGGCGGTCTCGACCGGGTCGGGTCCGTAGCGGCGGACCAGGCCGAGCAGCCGGTAGACGCTGCGCATCCGGGTCCAAGGCAGCGGGTCGTCCAGCAGCCGCTCGGCGTAGATCCCGATGTTCTCGCCGTGGCCGGTGCAGACCGCTATCAGCCGGGTCAGGTCGCGCAGCGCATACCCGGCCTTGTGCTCGGGCAAGTCCGCTCGGTCGGTGGACCTGCCGCCGGGTGGCTGCCGCGGGTGGGTCTTGACCAGCCGCCCGGCGCCGGCTCCTCGCGTGGAGTAGAGCTTGACCAGCGCCGAGTCGGCCCGGGCCTCCAGATGGCTGCCGAGGAACTGCTCGGGCAGCGAGTAGAGCGCCCGGGCGACCTCGACGTGGTAGTCGCGGTGCACCGTGACCCGGGTGAAGGTCGGCACGTCATAGGGCTCCGGGACCGGCAGCAGGCATTGCGCTTCGAGCTCGGTGAACATCTCGGCCGGTCGCCTCGCGGTGGTGCCGTGGATCCGCGTCCCGGCCCGCTCACGGCACCACGCCTCGGCGCGGGCCTGGGCGTCGGCCAGATCGGCGAAGGTCTCCCCGGCCCAGAAGTTCCCGCGCACGTACTGCACCACCCGCTCGACCCTCGGCTTATCCTGGGGCGAGCGGATCCTCGCCGGGTCGGTCCCGAACCCGCAGTGCTGGGCGTAGTCCAGCCAGCCCACCGACAGCTGCGGATTGACCGCGTCGGCGTTGGTGACCACCGGCTTGAGGTTGTCCGGGATCAGCACCTTGAAGCAGCCGCCGAAGAAGCTCCAGGCCGCCTCGCACCCGGCGATCACCGTGGTCAGCGTCTGGGCGTGGGTCAGCCACACGAACATGTGCCGAGAGACCACCGCGGTGAAGATCAGCGCGTGCACCTTGCGCCGCTTCCCGGTCTCCGGGTCCAGCAGGTAACCCATCTGGGCGAAGTCGAGCTGGCACTCCACGCCGGGCTCGCCGTCGGCAACTCGGACCGTGGTGGCCTTGGGCCGGAACCCACACCGCTCGACCGCGAACCGGTGCAACGTGCGATACGGGACCACGCAACCGGACCGAGCCAGCAGCTCCTCGATCTTCACCACCGACAGCGGATCGTGCCCGTTCCCGCCCTTGACCCAGGCGGTGATCTGCTCCTCGCGCTCGAGTAGCGCCGCCCAGGAGGCGCCGTGCCCGTTCGGCCGTGCCGGGCGGACCGCCTCGACCACGAGCCCGACCAGCTCGTCGGTCACCGCCTCGACATCGGCGTCGCGGGACAGCCCGGCGGCCTCAGCCGCGGCCACGTACCGGCGAGCGGTCTTACGGTCCACCCCCGCCCGCTCGGCCACCCTCCTCAGCCCGTGGCCCTCCAGCCACGCCCGCAGCACCTCACGCACCTCAACCACACCGACCTCCCTGAATCCCACCCTCGACGACCTCCGCGTCCAGCGACATGACGCGGGCAGTCAACGAGGCGATCAAGGACCTCCCGGCAAGGCGCGCCGGGTGGTCCCATGACTGGCAATCCAGGTGGTCCCATGAAGCTGGCAGAAAACCGCTCAGAGCGGTCCCATCCTGATGGCAGGCGACACGCGGAGGTTGTCGGCCCGCCCTCACAAGTCGGTGACACCTGGGGCATGTGGGGCTGATGTGACACTCCAGCCGGGTCGAGGCGGAGCTTTGCACGGCGTACCAATGTCAGATCGAGACA
>JAJZTN010000218.1 GCA_021848885.1 Actinomycetes bacterium | reverse complement strand
GTCGTGGTGCTGGCGACCCCGGGCAGCACCACGACCGTTGACGTGTGGGTGGTGGGGTCCGGCTGCGGGCAGGGCAGCGACGCCCAGGTGCGCTACTTCGCCCGGGTGCCGCGCTGACCCCGCCACGCTGATCCCGCCACCAGTCCCGCTGTGAGTCCGGCCACCATGGGGCTCACGCCACGGCGGGCCGGGAATGCCGCGCTGCCTACACTCGGTTCCACACCCGTGGGGGCATCGCAAAGGTGCCCACCACCACCGGCGCCCGAGGCCAGCGGCGCAACTTCGAGCCAGGCACGACCGTGACGAGAGGCCACCGTGGACGACGTACGTGACGTGATCATCATCGGCTCCGGGCCGGCCGGCTACACCGCTGCGGTGTACGCCGCGCGAGCCCAGCTGCGTCCCCTGGTCTTCGAGGGCTCGGTCACCGCCGGTGGCGCGCTGATGAACACCACCGAGGTGGAGAACTTCCCCGGGTTCCCCGACGGGATCCTCGGCCCGGACCTGATGGACAACCTGCGCAAGCAGGCCGAGCGTTTCGGCGCCGAGCTGGTCGCCGACGACGTCACCGAGGTCGAGCTGAGCGGGCAGGTCAAGTCGGTCACCGACTCCGCGGGCACCGTGCACCGGGCCCGCGCGGTGATCCTCGCGATGGGCTCGGCCTACCGGGAGCTGGGCCTGGACAACGAGAAGAGGCTGTCCGGACACGGTGTGTCCTGGTGCGCCACGTGCGACGGGTTCTTCTTCCGGGACCAGGACATCGCGGTCGTCGGCGGCGGTGACTCCGCGGTCGAGGAGGCCACCTTCCTCACCCGCTTCGCCCGCAGGGTCTATCTCGTGCACCGACGCGACGCGCTGCGGGCGAGCAAGATCATGCAGGAGCGCGCCTTTGGTGACCCGAAGCTCGAGCTGGTCTGGAACAGCGAGGTCCTCGACGTGCTGGGTGAGTCCTCGGTGGAGGGCCTGCGCCTGCGCGACACCCGGACCGGTGCCGAGCGCACGCTGCCGGTGACCGGGCTGTTCCTCGCGATCGGGCACGACCCGCGCAGCGAGCTGGTCCGCGGTCAGGTCGACCTGGACCCGGCCGGCTACGTCACCGTGCTCGAGCGCAGCCAGCGCACCAGCCTGCCCGGCGTCTTCGCCTGCGGAGACCTGGTCGACCACACCTACCGGCAGGCGGTGACCGCCGCCGGAACCGGTTGCGCGGCCGCGCTGGACGCCGAGCACTACCTCGCCGACATCGAGCAGGCCGCACGCGCCTGACCCGGCGCACCCGACGCCCGGCCGGCCCAGACTCGGTCGGCACCGACGCTAAGGAGCATCTCTTGGCCGCACACACCCCAGCCGTGACCGACACGACCTTCGACGAGGAGGTGCTGCGCGCCGACCGTCCGGTCATCGTCGACTTCTGGGCCGAGTGGTGCGGGCCGTGCCGCCAGGTCGCGCCGATCCTGGAGGAGATCGCCGAGCAGCACGCCGAGAAGGTGCGGGTCGTCAAGCTCAACGTGGACGAGAACCCGCAGGTCGCGGCGCGCTACCGGATCACCTCGATCCCGACGATGAACGTCTTCGTTGGCGGCGAGGTCGCCAAGACGATCATCGGTGCCAAGCCGAAGGCCCTGCTGCTGCGAGACCTGGCTGACTTCCTGTAAGCAGCCCGGTAAGCCGCCCGGTCAGCCGCGTGCCCTCCCACCGCGCGGCCCCCGCGGCTGAGCCGCCCGCGGCGCCCGGTTTGTCCGCACCATCCCGAGATCATCGGCTGCCGGGCTACCATGCCTGCGCCGGGCAGGAGCTCCTCGGGCGGGAAGGCGGCGGTGATGCGCGAGGACGGGCACGATGCGCGCCACCGCGCCGATCCCCGATCCTCGCCACGGCTGAGCGCGGTGCCTGACCCCTCCGCCGCGCTGCGCCCCGGTGACCGCGGTGCGAACGTGGCCGCGCTGCGCAGCAAGCTCGCCGTGCTGGGCCTGCTCGACGCGGCCGACCTGCTGCCCACCGACCCGGACCAGGCCAGCTTCGACCGGGACTGCGAGCTCGCGGTCCGCTCGCTGCAGCAGCAGCGCGGGCTGACCGCCGACGGCGTCGTCGGGCCACTCACCCACCGGGCGCTGGATGAGGCGCGCTGGCGGCTCGGTGACCGGGTGCTCGTGCACTCGGTGGGCCACCCGCCCATCGGCGACGACGTCGCCGCGCTGCAGCAACGGCTGCTCGAGCTGGGCTTCGACTCCGGCCGGGTGGACGGGGTCTTCGGCCCGCAGACCGAGGTTGCGCTACGCGACTTCCAGCGCAACGTCGGGCTGGTCCCCGACGGGGTGTGCGGTCCGGGCACCTTCACGGCGCTCGAGCGGTTGCGCCGTACCGTGGTGGGCGGGCGCCCGCACGCACTGCGCGAGGACGAGCTGATCCACGCCGCCGGGCCGGGGCTGGCCAACAAGCTCGTCGTCATCGACCCGGGTCACGGTGGCCCGGACCGCGGGGTCGTGGCGGCCAACCTGGAGGAGGCCGCCATCGTCGAGGACGTGGCGATGCGCATCGAGGGGCGCTTCGCGGCCACCGGGGTGATGTCCTTCCGCACCCGTGGCGGGGCTGACCTGAGCTTCGATGACGCCGAGCGGGCCGCGTTCGCCAACTCCGCCGAGGCCGACCTGCTCATATCGCTGCACTGCGACGGCGCGAGCAGCCCGGCCCCCAACGGGGTGGCCTGCTTCTTCTACGGCAACGACCGCTTCGGGCACTTCTCCCCGGTCGGCGAGCGCCTCGCCCGGCTCATGCTGCGCGAGGTCTGCGCCCGCACCGACCTGCTCGACCTGGGCGTGCACGGGCGCACCGACGAGGTGCTACGCCGCACCCGGATGCCGGCGGTGCGCCTCGAGCTGGGCTACCTGACCCATCCCGGTGACGCCGTGCGGCTGGCCGACCCGGCCTTCCGTGACGCCGTTGCCGACGCTGTCGTGGCGGCGGTGGCCCGGCTCTACCAGCACGGTGTCGAAGGGGTCGTGGCTGCCACGACATGGCTGCACGCGGCGCTGCAGTCCACCACCCCCTGAGCCCCCTGAGCCCCCTGAGCCCCCTGAGCCCCGAGCCCCCCCCGTGCCCACCCGGGCGAGTCGGCCGGGTCGGCTCAGATGGGTCGAAGCGTCGGCTCGGGGCTCATCGAGCCGAGCAGCCGCTCGATGGCGACCTCCACGTCCTCCCGCCAGGTCGCCACG
>JAJZTN010000217.1 GCA_021848885.1 Actinomycetes bacterium | reverse complement strand
AGGTCGTCGTGGCCAGCACCGCACCGGGCTTGCAGATCTCGTCGAAGGACTCGAAGAGCGCCTGCTTGACCGACAGCTCCTCGATGACCGCCTCGACCACCAGGTCGGCCTCGGCGATGTCCTCCAGCCGGGCGGTGCCGGTGATGCGTGCCAGCGCGGCGTCCCGGTCGTTCTCGGCGAGCTTGCCGCGCTGCACCGCCTTCTCCAGCGAACGGGTGATGGCGGCGCGCACCGCGTCGACCTTCTCCTGGCCCCGCGCGACGTAGCGCACCTGGTAGCCGGCCTTGGCGAAGACCTCCACGATCCCGGTGGCCATCGTGCCCGAGCCGACCACCGCCACCGTCTCGACGGTGCGCCGAGGCGAGTCCGCGCCATCCCGGTGCGGGGTCAGCGCGTCCTCGACCACGGTTGGGGAGTCCGCCGCCTCGTAGGTGTAGAAGCCGCGCCCCGTCTTGCGGCCGCGCAGCCCCGCGGTGACCATCTGCTTGAGCAGCGGGACGGGCGCGTGCAGCCGGTCGCGGCCCTGCTTGTACATCGTGTCGAGGATCTCGTACGCCGTGTCCAGCCCGATGAGGTCGAGCAGCGCGAGCGGGCCCATCGGGTAGCCACAGCCCAGCTTCATCGCCGCGTCGATGTCCTCGCGGGTGGCGTAGTGCGACTCGTAGAGCGCGACGGCGTGGTTGAGGTAGCCGAAGAGCAGGGCGTTGGCGATGAAGCCGGCCTTGTCCCCGATCACCACGGGCACCTTGCCAAGGCGTGCGGTCAGCGCGGTGATGTCCTCGACCACGGCCGGGTCGGTGACCACGGTCTGGACGACCTCGACGAGCTTGAGCACCGGGGCGGGGTTGAAGAAGTGCATGCCCACGACCCGGGCCGGGCGCGAGGTGGCCACGGAGATCTCGGTGACCGACAACGACGAGGTGTTGGTGGCCAGCACGACGTCGGGCCCGCAGATCTTGTCCAGCGCGGAGAAGACCTCCTGCTTGAGGTCGAGCCGCTCGGGCACCGCCTCGACGACGAGGTCCACCTCGGCCAGGTCCTCCAGCGAGGTGCTGAAGGTGATCCGGTCGAAGAGCGCCCGCCGCTCCGGCTCGCTCATCTTGCCGCGGGCCACGGCCCGGTCGGTGGAGTGCTCGAGGTGGCCGCGGCCACGCGCCAGGGTCTCCTCGGTGGGCTCGACACCGAGGACGCGCAGCCCGTTGCGGGCGAAGACCTCGGCGATCCCGGCGCCCATCGTGCCCAGGCCGACCACGCCGACGCTGTTGAACTCCCGTGTCATGCCAGCTGTCTCCCTCACCGATCGGCACCACGCCGAGCCCGATCGCGCTGCGGTCGACCCCGCTGCGCCTGCCGGTCAGTGTCCCAGACCCCGACGCCACACGGGTCCAACCGCGCAGCACTCGCGCCGTCGGCGTGACCGATGCCACCCGGAGGGAAGGCACCCGGAGGGAAGGCACCCGAGCGGGCGCGGGCTCGCGCGGGTCGTGCGGGTGGTGAGTCGATCGTCGTACGCCGTTGCACGGTCGGGTCGGCTACCGTGCGGGCCGTGCGCCTGGTCATCGCCCGCTGCTCGGTCGACTACGCCGGGCGGCTGTCCGCCCACCTCCCACTGGCGCAGCGCCTGCTGGTCATCAAGGCCGACGGCAGCGTGCTGGTCCACTCCGACGGCGGCAGCTACAAGCCTCTGAACTGGATGAGCCCGCCGTGCACGCTGGAAATCGACGAGCCGGGCGAGGCCGATGTCGCGGCCGGTGTCGAGCAGGTCTGGACGGTCCGCCACACCAAGTCCGAGGACCGCCTGGTCATCTCGGTGCACGAGGTGCTCCACGACGTGACCCACGACCTCGGGGCGGACCCCGGGCTGGTCAAGGACGGCGTCGAGGGGCATCTGCAGGTGCTGCTGGCCCAGCACGTGCACACCCTCGGGGAGGGCTGGACGCTGGTGCGCCGGGAGTTCCCCACCGCGATCGGACCAGTCGACCTGATGTGCCGCGACGCCAGCGGCGCGGCGGTCGCCGTGGAGATCAAGCGACGCGGCGAGATCGACGGCGTTGAGCAGCTCACCCGCTACCTCGAGCTGCTCAACCGGGACCCGCTGCTGGCGCCGGTCACCGGGGTGCTCGCCGCCCAGCAGATCAAGCCACAGGCCCGGGTGCTGGCAGCCGACCGCGGGATCCGCTGTGTGACGCTGGACTACGACGCCCTGCGCGGGCTGGACGACCCGACCCAGCGGTTGTTCTGAGCACCACGCCCACCGCCACCGGCCATACCCTGTCCGGGTGAGCGACCTGATGTGCCCGGCCCGGGTCATCCTCGCCCGCCACGCCGAGTCCGAGGACAACGTCGCGAGCACGCTGTCGGCCGCCGTGCCGGGGCGGGACCTCACCGAGCGCGGACGCGAGCAGGCCACGGCTCTTGCCGAGTCATTGCGCCAGGACGCGGTGAGCCACATCTATGCCAGCCCGCTGACCCGGGCCCGGCAGACCGCCGAGATCGTCGCCGCACACACCGGCGCGGCCATCACCGTTCTGGCGGACCTGCGGGAGTTCTCCCTCGGCGTGCACGAAGGCGGCGAACGCGAGCACGTCGTGGGCTCGATCGACGAGGCCTTCTTCGCCTGGCTGCTCGACGGTGACCTGGACCGGCGGATCGACGGCGGGGAGTCCGGCCGGGAGGTGCTGGAGCGGTTCGCCGCGGCGATGTCGGACATCGCCGACCTCAACCGCGGCCAGTGCGTGCTGGTCGTCTCGCACGGCGGGACGCTGTCGCTGGGGCTGACCGCGCTGTGCGCCAACCTGCGCCCGACCTTCGTCCGCGACCACCCGCTGCACAACGCGGCCCGGGTCGACGCGGAGTACGACGGGGACGGCTGGCGGGTGCGCCGCTGGTGCGGGCACGAGCTGGGCTGAGCTCGGGTGAGAGAGCCCGGCGGTCGGGGTGGGCCGCCCGAAGCTGGGGCGGTCAGGCCGGCGCGGCCACCCCGTGGGCGGTCCGCACGAGCTCGACGATGCGGCCGATGATCCCGGTCAGCTCGAAGTCCTTCGGGGTGAACACCGCGGCAGCCCCGGCATCGAGCAGCGTCTGGACGTCGGAGACCGGGATGATCCCGCCGACCACCACCGGGATGTCACCGGCCCCGGCCAGGCGAAGCCCGTCGATCACCTCGGGCACGAGCCGCAGGTGCGCGCCGGACAGGATGGACAGCCCCACGCAGTGCACGTCCTCGAGATC
>JAJZTN010000054.1 GCA_021848885.1 Actinomycetes bacterium | reverse complement strand
TGTGGCCACCGCAGCGCTGGCGCCTGCTGGGGACCCCGGCGACCTTCGCCTCGGTGCATGCGGCCTGGGCGTGCGGGGTGCCTGGCGTTGCACCCACTGCCGCGGTGGTGGCCGGAAACCCGGGCCTTGCTGCCACGGCATGCTCACGGTGGCCCCTCGGCGCGTCGCGGTCCCCGCTGCCGGGGCCGCAGCAGCGAGGTCGTACGGTGCGCGGGTGACGTTCCGCGACGCCGACCCCGACCAGCCAGCTCCCGCCGGGGGGGAGGATCCCCCCTCCGGCCGGGTCCTGCCCGATGCGGCCGCGACCGTCGGCGTGACGCCGACGGTCGCCGGTCGCGGGCCCCGGGTGGTGCCGCGCCGGCGCAAGCGTTCGACCCTGGCCGAGATCGTCATCGTCGTCGTGCTGTCCCTGGCACTGTCCTCACTGATCAAGACCTTCCTCGTGCAGGCCTTCTACATCCCCTCCGGGTCGATGCAGAACACCCTGGCGATCGGCGACCGGATCCTGGTCAACAAGCTGGCGGTGCGCTTCAACGACCTGCACCGCGGCGACGTGGTGGTGTTCACCGACCCGGGTGGCTGGCTCAACGACGGCTTCGTGCCGCAGCGCACCGGGGTCGCCAGGGTCGTGCACGACGCGCTGGTCGCGGTGGGCGTCCTGCCCTCGGACAGCGCCGGGGACCTGGTCAAGCGGGTCATCGGCGTCGGCGGTGACCACGTGGTGTGCTGCGACGCCCAGGGCCGGATCACGGTCAACGGCACACCACTGGTTGAGACGAGCTACCTCTACCCCGGCAACGCCCCCTCGCGGATCCGGTTCGACGTGCACGTCCCGCCGGGCATGCTGTGGGTGATGGGTGACCACCGCTCGGTCTCGCAGGACTCGCGCTTCCACCAGGGCGACCGGTACCACGGCATGGTGCCGGTCGCTGACGTGGTCGGCAGGGCCTTCGTGATCATCTGGCCGGTCGACCGCTGGCAGCTGTTGTCCCGGCCGGCCACCTTCGCCAGCATCAGCCCCTGATCGGGCGAGGCTAGGGTGGCGAGCATGCCTGCGACCGCGCCCGTCATGGGGCTGGTGGACCGGTTCGGCGGCGAGGTGCTGGGGTGAGCGTGGGGGGCGCCCGGCGGCCGCCGTCGCTGCGGGTGGAGCGGCAGTTGTTGCGCGAAGCAGGCGTCGGGCTGCTCGCGGGCGTCGACGAGGTGGGGCGCGGCGCGCTGGCCGGTCCGGTCAGCGTCGGGGTTGTGCTGGTCGACCTGCGGGTCCGTGCGGCACCTGGGGGGCTGGCCGACAGCAAGGAGCTGACCGCGCGGCAGCGCGAGGCGTTGGTGCCGGGGTTGCGGCGCTGGGCTCGGGGCTGGGCCGTGGGACATGCCAGCCCGGCCGAGGTTGACGAGTTCGGCATCATCGCGGCGCTGCGGCTGGCCGGGCTGCGCGCGCTTGCCGACCTGCCGGCCCAGCCTGAGCTGGTGCTGCTGGACGGCAGCCACGACTGGCTCACCGTCGCGCGCGAGCCCGAGGGGCTCTTCGGGCTGGCCGAGCTGGGCGCGGCGGCGGGCGCGGCTGCTCTGCTGGGCGCGGCGGCGGGCGCGGCTGCGAACCCGGTGCTGGCGCCGGTGCGGACGCTGGTGCGTGCTGATGCCCGCTGCGCGTCGGTGGCCGCCGCGAGCGTGCTGGCCAAGACCACCCGTGACGCGCTCATGCTGGAACTGGCCGCTGCCCACCCGGCGTACGGCTGGGCGGAGAACAAGGGATACGCCAGCCCGCAGCACCTGGTTGCGCTGCGCGAGCACGGCACATGTGCGCTGCACCGGCGCAGTTGGAGCATCAAGGCACTGGCGATGGGCGAGAATGGTCAGGAGCCGGCGCGGCACCGCCTGGGGTCGCCCCCGGTGGGCACCGAGTCGCCACCACGGGCGGACGGGTCGGCAAGGTCCGCGCGGATCAGGGAGGGGTGGCCGGCGTGAGCGCCGAGGACCTCGAGAAGTACGAGACCGAGATGGAGCTGCAGCTCTACCGCGAGTACCGCGACGTCGTGGGGCTGTTCAGCTACGTCGTGGAGACCGACCGACGCTTCTACCTGACCAACAACGTCGACATGCAGGTGCGTTCCGCCGACGGCGAGGTCTACTTCGAGGTCACCATGAGCGATGCGTGGGTCTGGGACATGTATCGGCCCGCCCGATTCGTCAGGAACGTCAAGGTGCTCACCTTCAAGGACGTCAACATCGAGGAGCTGGCCAAGAGCGACCTCGAGGTGCCGAAGGACGTCCCCGGACGCGGGTTCGGCGAGCCGACGGTGTAGCGGGCCGGGCGCGGGGCCGGCCCGCTGGGTCCACGGGCAGTGGCCACGCACCGCCCACGAGTCGGACCAGCCAGTACGGCGCATGAGCCGGACGCGCCAGTACGGCGCACGAGCCGTCCACATCCCGGGCCTCCTCGCTGGTCGTGCACAGCCCCGCCCGGGCGCCACCATCGCGACCTTCGGCCCGCCAAGGTGGGTGCGGAGGTGGTGGGGATGCGAGCCACGCAAGCCCTCGGGCGCTACGGCGAGTCGCTGGCCGAACGACATCTGGTCGAGCAGGGCATGGTCGTGCTCGACCGCAATTGGCGCTGCGAGCTCGGCGAGATCGACCTGGTGGCTCGGGACGGGGACACCTTGGTGGTCTGCGAGGTCAAGACCCGACGCGGGCTCGGCACGGGTGGCCCGCTCGAGGCCGTCACTGCTGACAAGCTGGCCCGGCTGCGTCGGTTGGCGATGCGCTGGGTCGCCTCGCACGGAGTGCACCCTTCGGCGGTCCGGGTGGATGTCGTCGGCGTGCTGCGGCAGGGGCCGGGTCCGGCCGAGCTCGTGCACCTGCGCGACGTGAGCTGAGTCCCGGTGGGGCTGGCGGCGACCCGCAGCGTCGCGCTGCTCGGCGTGCGCGGGCACCTGGTCGACGTCGAAGTCCATGTCGCCCAAGGCCTTCCCGCCATGGTGATCACGGGGCTGGCCGACACGGCGCTGGGTGAGGCCCGCGACCGGGTCCGGGCCGCGCTGGTGAACTCCGGCTGCCCCTGGCCCTCGCGGCGCATCACCGTGAACCTGGCCCCGGCGGACCTGCCCAAGCACGGCAGCGGCTACGACCTGGCGATCGCTGCGGGGATCCTGCTCGCCAGCGGGGCGCTGCCTGCTCGTGCGGTGACCTCGCTCAAGGGGTTGGTCCTTCTCGGCGAGCTCACCCTCGATGGCCGGGTTCGTGGGGTGCGTGGCGTGCTGCCCGCGGTGCTGGCGGCCCGCGGCTGCGGGGCGCGCCGGGTGGTCGTCGCCGAGGCGACGGGCTCCGAGGCGCGTCTGGTGCCAGGTGTCGAGGTCATCTCGGTCGGTTCCCTCGCCGCGCTGCTGGCCTGGGCGGGCGGGGGCAGCCTGGAGGGCACCGTTGCGGATGGCGGGGCGGGAGCCCCGTGGGGGGTCGGTTGCGCGCTGGGCACCGGCGGCACCAGCGACCGTGGGCGCCCAGAGGGTGCTCTGCCGGGCACGGCCGTGTCGGGACCGACCGACCGGTCGGCCAGCCCGATGCGCGTGGATCTTGCCGATGTCCGTGGGCAACCGGTGGGGCGGGCGGCCTTGGAGATCGCCGCGGCGGGCGGGCACCACCTGCTGCTGATCGGCCCGCCAGGGGCTGGCAAGACGATGCTGGCCGAGCGTCTGCCGGGAATCCTGCCTGACCTGGAGCGTGCGGCGGCGCTGGAGACCACCGCGGTCCACTCGGTGGCCGGCCTGCTGGAGCCGGGCGCCCCCTTGGTGACCCGCCCTCCGTTCCAGGACCCGCACCACAGCGCGTCCAGGGCCGCAGTCATCGGCGGCGGCACAGGCTTTCCGCGGCCCGGTGCGCTGTCCCTGGCTCACCATGGTGTGCTGCTGCTCGACGAGGCACCGGAGTTCAAGGTCGATGTGCTCGAGGCGCTGCGCCAGCCGCTGGAGTCCGGCGAGGTCGTCATCGCACGGGCCGCCGGCACGGCCCGATACCCGGCACGGTTCCAGCTGGTGCTGGCCGCGAACCCCTGCCCGTGCGGGCTTGCCGCTGGTGCCGACGATCGGTGCAGGTGCTCCCCACAAGCCCGGCGACGCTATCTGGCCCGCCTGTCGGGCCCGCTGCTGGACCGGGTCGACCTGCAGGTCGACCTGCCGGCCGTGAGCCGTTTCGACCTTGCCGATGGATCCTCGAGCGAGTCCAGCGCCGCAGTCGCCGAACGTGTGGCTGAGGCTCGCCGGCGCACCGCGTCGCGTGCGGCACGCACCGGGGCGGGGCGGTTCCGCGCCAACGCCGAGGTTCCCGGTCACCTGTTGCGCCAGCACTGGCCACTCGGATCAGCAGCCGACCCGGCGCACGAGCTGTTGCGCCGGGGGCTGCTCACCGCGCGGGGGGTCGACCGGGTGCTGCGGGTGGCCTGGACGCTGGCGGATCTGGCCGGGCGGGCCCGACCATCGGCCGAGGATGTGCGGGTGGCCGCGGCCTACCGGCTCGCCGGGGCGCGGTCGTGACACTCAGGGTCGGTGCGCAATCTGGCGCCATCGGCGGCGCGGCGGGCGGCGTGGTGGCCGGTGCTGCGGGCGGCGTGGTGGCCGGTGCGGAGTCCGGCGCCATCGGCGGGGTGACGCGGCTGCGCTCGGTCGAGGATGGCGAGCGCCAGGCGCGGCTCGCGCTGTCCTGGCTCGCCGAGCCGGGCGATGACCGCCTGTCGGACCTGGTTGGCCAGTTCGGTGCCCAACGGGTCCTGACCGCGGTGGCCGAGGGACGACTGGGCGCCGCGACCGCCCGACACTGGTCGGCTCGACTGGCCAGTCTCGACGTGGATGTGCTTCTGCGGCGCGCCGGGGAGGTCGGCGCTAGGTTCCTGGTGCCCGGTGACCCGGGCTGGCCGGCCGCCCTGACCGACCTGGGGCGACTGGGCGGGGCCGAGGGGCTGGCCGACCATGCCCCGCCCTTGGGTCTGTGGGTCCGAGGCCAAGGAGACTTGGCCGCCCTCGCCGAGCGATCGGTCAGCGTGGTCGGTGCGCGAGCGGCCTCCGGATACGGGGAGCAGGTCGCGAACGAGGTCTGTGGCGAACTGGGTGAACGGGGTTGGACCACCGTCTCCGGCGCGGCGTACGGCATTGACGCCGCCGCCCACAGGGGCTGTCTTGGCGCCGGGTGGCCCACGATCGCGGTGCTGGCCTGCGGGGTCGACATCGACTACCCGCTGGGCAACGCCGGTCTGCTGGACAAGATCAGCCGGAACGGGCTGGTCATCTCCGAGCTTGCGCCGGGGACCAGACCCACCCGGGTGCGCTTCCTGCGCCGCAACCGTGTCATCGCCGCGCTTGGGCAGGCCACCGTCGTGGTCGAGGCGGCCTACCGCAGTGGCGCCCTGAGCACCGCGCGGCTGGCTCGTGGACTCTTGCGCCATGTCGGGGCGGTGCCGGGCCCGGTCACCTCGAGCACCTCGCAGGGCTGCCTGCAGTTGTTGCGAGAGCCCGGTGTCACGCTGATCCGCCGCGCCGCAGATGTGCTCGAGCTGGTCGGTGAGCTGGGGACTGACGCGGTCGTCGATCCCGCTGGTCCGGTCACCGAGCTGGACCGGCTCGCCCCGGTGCCGCGCCGCGTTCTCGAGGCGGTGCCCAAGGTCAGGGCAGCCGATGCGGCGTCGATCTCGCGGGTGGCCGGCCTCGACCTGCCGGAGGTGCAGGCCGCCCTTGTCCAGCTGGAGATCGACGGGCTGGTGCACCGCGACGATGCCGGGTGGTGCAAGGTTCGCCCCCCGCGTGGCGGTGCTTGACCAGACGGTGGGCGCAAGCGAGCGTGAGCGAGTGGACCCCACGTCGCGGCGAACCTCCACCGCGGAAACCCCGCCGAGTGAGCCGCTGCACGCCGGTCTGGCGGTCGTGCTGGAGGACTTCGCCGGGCACCTGCGGGCCGAGCGCAACCGCTCCGGGCACACCGTTCGCGCCTACGCCGCAGACGTGCGCGCGCTGCTGCAGCACGCGCAGCGGCGCGGGTGCACATCGGTGGACCGGCTCGACATCGCCACGCTGCGCAGCTGGCTGGCGGCCGGGCAGGAGGCTGGCGCGGCCCGAGCCACCCTGGCACGGCGAGCAGCGGCGGCCCGCACCTTCACCGCCTGGGCACTTCGCCGTGGCCTGCTGGCGCTGGACCCGGGCCTGCTGCTGGGCAGTCCCAGACCACACCGTCACCTTCCCGACGTGCTGGGCCACGAGCAGATGCGCCTGCTGCTCGATGCCGCCGCCGAGCTGGCCGCAGCCGGGTCGGCAACAGGGCTACGTGACCGAGCCATCCTCGAGCTCCTCTACGCCACGGGGATCCGTGTCGGGGAGCTGGTCGGGCTCGACATCGACGACGTCGACGAGGGTCGCCACGTCGTACGGGTGTTCGGCAAGGGTGCGAAGGAGCGTTCCGTCCCGGTCGGCCTTCCCGCGCTTCGGGCACTGCGGGAGTGGCTCGTCTCGGGGCGTCCACGGCTGGCCACGCCGGCCTCTGGTCCTGCGGTCTTCCTCGGCGCCCGGGGTGCTCGCGTGGACCCGCGCATCGTGCGCGCCGTGGTGCACCGGTTCACAGAGCAGCTTCCCGGTGGGGAACCCATGGGTCCCCACGGGCTTCGGCACACCGCCGCAACCCACCTCCTCGAGGGAGGCGCGGACCTGAGAAGCGTCCAGGAGATCCTGGGGCACGCTACGCTCGCGACGACGCAGATCTACACCCATGTGTCCGTTGACCGGCTTAAGGCGGCGTATGAGCGAGCGCACCCGCGAGCGTGAGCGCACCGCGGCGACGCGCGAGGACACCTCCGTGCGCGCGACGGGGGCCGGTGGGCGGACCGAACACGTGCTCGAGGGGGACGAGACGGACGTGGACGCCGCCGACCCGGCGCCGACGGAGGGTGAGGCCCTCGTGCCCGCCGGTGGCGCGTCAGGCAGCTCCAACGACGACGCGCTCCGCCGGCTGTGGGGGCAGTTCAAGACGACCGGGGACCAGTCGGTGCGTGAACGGCTCATCCTGCACTACTCACCGCTGGTGAAGTACGTCGCCGGTCGGGTGGGCGTCGGCCTGCCTCCCAACATCGAGCAGGCCGACCTGGTCTCCTACGGCATCTTCGGGCTGATCGACACGATCGAGAAGTTCGACCTGGACCGGGCGATCAAGTTCGAGACGTATGCGATCAGCCGGATCCGCGGTGCCATCATCGACGAGCTGCGCACCATCGACTGGGTGCCGCGCTCGGTGCGCTCGAAGGCCCGTGACGTGGAGAAGGCCTACGCCGCCCTGGAAGCCGAGCTGCACCGCACACCCACCGAAGCGGAGGTCGCCGAGCACCTGGGCATATCGCTCAACGACCTGCACCAGATCTTCTCCCAGGTGTCCTTCGTCAACGTCGTGGCGCTGGACGAGCTGCTCAGCGTCGGGGCCGAGAGGGGTGACAAGCTCAGCCTGGTCGACACGCTGGAGGACACCCGGGCCGAGGATCCGGTGCTGGCCTTCGAGTCCGAGGAGACCAAGTACCTGCTGGCGCGGGCGATCAACGGGTTGCCCGAGCGCGAGAAGGTTGTCATCACGCTCTACTACTACGAGGGCCTTACCCTCGCCGAGATCGGCCAGGTGCTGGGAGTCACGGAGAGCCGGATCTGCCAGATGCACACCAAGGCGGTCATCCAGCTGCGCGCACGGCTCGCTGAGGGTCACGTCTGACCCGCTGGCGGCAGCGGCAACGGGAGCAAACGTGCCGGCCGGCGGTGCAACAGCAGCGCCGGGTCGAGGTAGGCCTCATCGACCAGCGCCCCAAGGTGCAGGCACGCTGCCGGCGCGCAGTGGCTGCCGGGCAGGGCCAGGCGTCCCAGCAGGTCCCCGGTCCGGACCCGTTGCCCCACCGCGACCACGGCCTCCAGCGGTTGGTAGGTGGAACGGATCCCGCCGTCGTGCAGGACCGCGACCGACCCGACCCCGGCGATCACCCCGACCCAGCTGACCACCCCATCGGCCACGGCTCGCACCGGCGTGCCCGGCACGGCGAGCAGGTCGAGACCCCGGTGACCGGCGAGCCAGCGCTCGCCGGGGGGGTCGAAAGGGGCGACCTGGGTGGCATCGACCCCCAGCGGCGACTGCCACCCCCCGGGCGCCTCGGAGCTGGTGTCCCCCGGTGCCGGCTCGCCCTGGGGGACACCCGCGCGCCCGGCCTCCGGCGCGGAGGGGGCTGGCCCGGTTCCCCGGTGGGGACTGTCATGGTCCGCGGGCGGCCAGGCGCGCTCAGCCGTCCTGGTGGCACCGGTGACCGGTGCCCTCGCCTGGGCCCAGGCGGCCGGTCCACCGAGCAGCACCGCGCCCATGAGTGCCGCGAGCAGTCGCAGCACGGCGGGGCGGGGTGTGCCGGCCCGCCAGGGCAGCACGGTGGGGCGGGGTGTGCCGGCCCGCCAGGGCAGCACGGCGGGGCGGGACCCGCCCGGGGTGACCGAGGGCATGGCGGCCAGCCTGCCGGGTGCCCAATCCCCCCGCGGGCAGGCCGGCGCTGCTGTGGATGCGGCGGCGCGATCGCCCGGCTGTGGGCGGCCGGGGTGGGTCGGCGCCCAGGGCCGAGCAGCGCCTCAGCGCAGCTTCGCCAAGCGCTCAAGCGCGGTGTCGATGACCTCGGGTCGCTTGCAGAACGCGAACCGCACCAGGGATGCCCCGGCCCGAGCGTCGTCGTAGAACACCGACACCGGCACTGCCGCCACCCCGACGCGCTCCGGCAGCCTGCGGCAGAACTGCAGCGCGTCGTTGACCCCGAGGCTGGCCAGGTCGGCGATGGCGAAGTAGGTGCCGGCCGGGGTGAAGACGTCTAGCCCGATATCCCGCAGGCCGTTCACGAGCTGGTCGCGGCGGTCCCGAAGCCGGTCCCGCGCGGCCAGCAGCACCTCGTCGGGCAGCCCGAGTGCGACCGCGACGGCGGGTTGCAGCGGCGCGGCGTTGACGTAGGTGAGGAACTGCTTGACCGTGGCCACCGCTGTGACCAGCGGCTCGGGGCCGCTCACCCAGCCCACCTTCCAGCCGGTCACCGAGAAGGACTTGGCGGCCGAGGAGACGCTCACCGTGCGCTCCCACATCCCAGGCAGGCATGCCAGCCGGATGTGCTCGCCGTCGAAGACGAGATGCTCGTAGACCTCGTCGGTCACCGCCAGGAGGTCGTTCTCGCGGCACAGCTCGGCGACCGCCTCGAGCTCGGCCCTGGTGAAGACCTTGCCGGTCGGGTTGTGCGGGGAGTTCAGCAGCACCAGACGGGTGCGCGGGGTAAGTGCTGCCCGCAGGGCCTGCCGGTCGATGGCGAAGTCCGGGGCGCGCAGTGTCACGCAGCGCCGACTCGCCCCGGCCAGCGCGATCCCCGCTGCGTAGGAGTCGTAGTAGGGCTCGAAGGTCAGCACCTCGTCACCGGGTTCGACCAGGGCCAGCAGCGCCGCCGTGATCGCCTCGGTGGCCCCGGCGGTGACCAGCACCTCGCGCTGCGGGTCCAGCTGGACGCCGTACCAGTGCCGTTGGTGCGCGGCGATCGCCTCGAGCAGCTCGGGCACGCCCCGACCTGGTGGGTACTGGTTGCGCCCGGCCCGCAGTGCGGCCACCGCGGCCTCGATCACCTCGTGCGGCCCGTCGGTGTCGGGGAAGCCCTGCCCGAGGTTCACTGCGCCGTGGTGCACCGCCAGTGCGGACATCTCGGCGAAGATGGTCGTGCCGAAGCCCCGCATCCGGGCGACCAGCGGCTGCCCCTGCATGGGTGCCGAGCCTAGTCCGGCCGCGCCGCTGGCGGCGTTCGCGGCCAGCGGCCCGAGTGCGTACACTCGCCCGTGGCGACCGGCGTACGTCGGTTGACCTCGCGCGTCCGGAGCCGCCGAAGGGTGGCCTCGGCCCGTCTCGGTCCACACCCCGGTGTGGTGACGGGCTGGCAGCGGGCGTCAGGAGGCGGACCCCGACCGGGGCCTGCCTGGAACCGAGCGGCGCCCGCCGTCGCGGCCCGAGCCGGGCTGTGTGTGGGCGCGGAAGGAGTACGTCGGCATGGCCGTCGTCACCATGCGCCAGCTGCTGGAGAGCGGTGTCCACTTCGGGCACCAGACCCGCCGGTGGAACCCGAAGATGAAGCGGTTCATCTTCACCGAGCGCAACGGCATCTACATCATCGACCTGCAGCAGTCGCTGACCTATATCGACAGCGCCTACGAGTTCATCAGCCAGACCGTCGCGCACGGCGGCTCGGTCCTGTTCGTCGGCACCAAGAAGCAGGCCCAGGAGCCGGTCGCCGAGCAGGCGTCCCGGGTCGGCATGCCCTATGTCAACGAGCGCTGGCTGGGTGGCATGCTCACCAACTTCTCCACGGTGCACAAGCGGCTGCAGCGGCTCAAGGAGCTCGAGGAGATCAACTTCGACGACGTCGCCGGCAGCGGCATGACCAAGAAGGAGCTGCTCGTCCTGCGCCGCGAGAAGGAGAAGCTGGAGAAGACCCTCGGTGGGATCCGGGACATGTCCCGGGTGCCGAGCGCGATCTGGGTCGTGGACACCAAGAAGGAGCACCTCGCGGTCAGCGAGGCGCGCAAGCTGGGCATCCCGGTGGTGGCGATCCTGGACACCAACTGCGACCCGGACGAGGTCGACTACAAGATCCCGGGCAACGATGACGCGATTCGTTCGGTCACCTTGCTGACCCGGGTGATTGCCGACGCGGTCGCGGAGGGGCTGATGGCGCGGGTCGGTGCCGGTGCCAAGGACGCTGGCGCGGGCGGCGCGCTGGCCGTCGACGAGCCGCTGGCTGCCTGGGAGCAGGAGCTGTTGGCCAGCGGTCGCACGGACGCCGAGCAGGCTGCTCCCGAGACGCCGGCGGTCGAGCAGGCCGTGCCGGCCGAGCCGGTCGCCCCGGAGACGCCGACGGTCGAGCAGGCCGTGCCGGCCGTGCCGGCCGAGCCGGTCGTTCCCGAGGCGCCGGACGCCGAGCAGACTCCCGAGGCGTGAGCACGCGGGTCGGGGGCGCCGTGGAGGCACCGCCGACCCCGGCCCGCCCGCCCACCACACAAGAGAGCGAGACAGAGGCTGATCATGGCCAATATCACCGCCGCGGACGTCAAGCGACTCCGCGACGCCACGGGCGCCGGCATGATGGACGCCAAGCGCGCCCTCGAGCAGACCGAGGGGGACTTCGACCGGGCGGTCGAGGAGCTGCGCATCAAGGGTGCGGCCAAGGCCGCCAAGCGTGGCGCGGAGCGCAGCGCCAGCAACGGGCTGGTCGCCGCTGCTGAGGGCGCGATGATCGAGCTGGCCTGCGAGACCGACTTCGTGGCCAAGAACGAGCAGTTCCAGCAGCTGGCCAACGACATCGTCGCGCACGCCTGGGCGGCCCGGATGGGTGACCTCGACACCCTGCTCGGTCAGACGCTGAGCACCGGTGAGTCGGTGGCCGAGAGCATCGCGGCGGCCTCGGCCGTCATCGGCGAGAAGCTCGAGCTGCGCCGGGTCGCCCTGCTGGACGGCTCGGTGGCCAGCTACCTGCACCGGCGGGCCAGCGACCTGCCACCCCAGGTGGGAGTGCTGGTGGCCTTCACCGGTGCCGACGCCGAGACGGCTCGCGGGGTCGCCATGCAGGTGGCCGCGATGCGCCCGCAGTACGTCACCCGCGACGAGGTGCCCGAGGAGGTCGTTGAGACCGAGCGGCGCATCGCCGAGGCCACCGCCCGCGAGGAGGGCAAGCCCGAGCAGGCCCTGCCGAAGATCATCGAAGGCCGGGTCAACGGGTTCTTCAAGGATGTCGTGCTGCTCGAGCAGGCCAGCGTTCAAGACGCCAAGCGCACCGTGAAGGCCGTGCTGGACGAGGCAGGCGTGACGGTGACCGCCTTCGCACGCTTCGAGGTGGGCTCGAACTAGCCCGGCCCCGTCGGGCAGACTGCCCGGCATCACCAGCGAACCACAGCAGGAGGCCGGTGCCGTGGAGGGAACCGTGACAGAGCAGATCAAGGTCACCTCATCGGCACCGGCTCCCCGCCGTGCTCAGACCGGGGATGGGCCTGGCTACCGCCGGGTGATGCTCAAGCTCTCCGGCGAGGTCTTCGGTGGTGGGGCTTTCGGGGTGGACCCCGACGTGGTGGCCAGCATCGCGCGTCAGATCGCGGCGGTCGTGCGGGCCGGTGCCGAGGTCGCCATCGTCGTGGGTGGGGGCAACTTCTTCCGCGGCGCCGAGCTTCAGCTGCGGGGCATGGACCGGGCCCGCTCCGACTACATGGGCATGCTCGGCACGGTGATGAACTGCCTGGCGCTGCAGGACTTCCTGGAGAAGGAGGGCATCGAGACCCGCGTCCAGACCGCCATTGCGATGGGCCAGGTGGCCGAGCCCTATATCCCGCGCCGGGCCGTGCGGCACCTGGAGAAGGGCCGTGTGGTCATCTTCGGCGCCGGCGCCGGGATGCCGTACTTCTCCACTGACACGGTGGCCGCCCAGCGGGCTCTGGAGATCGGCTGCCAGGCCCTGCTGATGGCCAAGAACGGCGTGGACGGGGTCTACGACGCCGACCCTCGGCTCGTGCCCGCCGCGGTGAAGCTGGAGAAGGTCAGCTACGCCGAGGTCATCCGCCGAGGGCTGCGGGTCGCCGACGCGGCCGCGTTCAGCCTGTGCATGGAGAACGCCCTTCCGATCATCGTCTTCAACCTGCTCGAGGAGGGCAACATCGCCCGGGCGGTGCGTGGTGAGAGGATCGGGACCCTGGTCTTCGACGGGGCCGGGTTCGAGGACGAAGGAGCGCAGGGGTGATCGACGAGACCCTCCTCGAGACCGAGGAGAAGATGGACAAGGCGGTAGCGGTCGCCAAGGAGGAGTTCGCCGCGATCCGCACCGGGCGCGCCAACCCGCAGATGTTCAGCAAGATCCTCGTCGACTACTACGGCGCTCCCACCCCGGTCAACCAGCTGGCCTCCTTCCACCAGCAGGAGGCCCGCAGCATCCTCATCACGCCGTACGACCGCAGTGCTCTGGCCGGGCTGGAGAAGGCGATCCGCGACTCCGACCTGGGAGTCAATCCGGGCAACGACGGGGAGAAGATCCGCATCGTGCTGCCCGAGCTGACCGAGGAGCGTCGCAGGGAGTACATCAAGGTGGCCCGGCACAAGGCCGAGGAGGCCCGCGTCGCGGTGCGCAACATCCGCCGGCACGGCAAGGACACCTTGGACAAGCTGGTCCGCGACGGGCAGTCCGGAGAGGACGAGGTGGCCCGGGCGGAGAAGGAGCTGGAGAAGCTCACCCACCGCTTCATCGCGGCGATCGACGAGCTGCTCAAGCACAAGGAAGACGAGCTGCTTGAGGTCTGACTGTGCTCGATGACCCCTCCGGGCCTGCGGTGCCGGTGACCGACGGCGCCACAGCACCGGCGGGGCCCACCGGGCGCAACCTGCTGGCGGCCACCGTGGTGGGCCTCGGGCTGGGACTGCTCGTGCTGGCCAGCCTCTTCCTCGTCAAGTGGCTCTTCGCCGTGCTGGCCGCCGCGGCCGTCACCGTGGCCGTCT
Source organism: Actinomycetes bacterium (assembly GCA_021848885.1). GTDB lineage: Bacteria > Actinomycetota > Actinomycetes > JAJZTN01 > JAJZTN01 > JAJZTN01. The sequence continues at coordinate 4,064 of JAJZTN010000054.1, read as the reverse complement.
TTGAGCTGGCCGTCGCCTTCGGCCGGGTGGGCATCCGACTGCCGGTCTGGCCGCTGGGCATCGGCACGGTGGCCACGCTGGCTGCGGCCTACCTGGGGGGGCCACCGGCGCTGCTGGCCGCCACGGCGCTGAGCACGCTTGCCGGGATGGCGTGGCGGATGCTGAAGGGGCCGGCGGGTTTCGTGCGTGACAGCAGCGCTGCAGCCTTCGTCATGCTCTACCTGCCGCTGCTGGCCGGATTCGCCATGCTCTTGCTGCGCGCCCCCGACGGTGCCCGGCGGGTGCTGGTCTTCATCCTGGTCACCGCGCTCAGCGACATCGGCGGTCTTGCCGTGGGGACGGTGGCAGGGCGGCATCGGATGGCCCCGGCGATCAGCCCACACAAGAGCTGGGAGGGCCTGGCCGGCTCGGTGCTCTTCTGCGTCCTCGGCGCCGCCGTGGTGATGCCTGCCGTCCTCGGTGGGGCCTGGTGGCAAGGTGGCCTGCTCGGGCTGGCTGTGTCCGGCGCGGCGACCTTCGGCGACCTGGCCGAGTCGATCATCAAGCGTGACCTCGGTGTGAAGGACATGAGCCGGCTGCTTCCCGGGCACGGCGGCATGCTGGACAGGCTGGACTCGCTGCTGGTCGCCGCTCCGGTGGCCTTCGCCCTCATCGCGGTCTTCGTCGGCGCCTAGACGTGGGCGTCTGCGCCTAGCGATGTGGGCGGGCCCGGGGGGACAGGGACCCACCGCTGCCGCCCTCGGCTACCCAGGCCAGGTCCAGTCCCGCACCTCGGGCAAGTCCTCGCCGTGGCGGCGAATGTATTCGCGATGCTCGATCAGCTTGTCCTGCAGGGCCCCTCGGCCGTAGGCCGCGCCTTCGCCGAGTGAGGGCAGCCGGTCGATGACGTCGATGGCCAGGTGGAAGCGGTCCACCTCGTTGAGAACGCACATGTCGAACGGGGTCGTGGTGGTGCCCTCCTCCTTGTAGCCGCGCACGTGCAGGTTGTTGTGGTTGTGCCGCCGGTAGGTCAGCCGGTGAATCAGCCAGGGGTAGCCGTGGTAGGCGAAGATGACCGGCCTGTCGGTGGTGAACAGGGCGTTGAACTCCGCGTCCGTCAGCCCGTGCGGGTGCTCGGACGCCGGCTGCAGCCGCATGAGGTCCACGACGTTGACCACTCGGACCCGCAGCCGCGGGAACATCTGGCGCAGCAGGCTGGCCGCAGCCAGCGTCTCCATCGTCGGCACGTCCCCCGCGCAGGCCATCACGACGTCAGGCTCCCCGTCGCGGTCGTTACTGGCCCAGTCCCATATCCCGATGCCCTTGGTGCAGTGCTTGACCGCGGCGTCCATGTCGAGGTACTGCAGGGCGGGCTGCTTGCCGGCGACGATGACGTTGACGTACTGACGGCTGCGCAGGCAGTGGTCGGCCACCGACAGGAGCGTGTTGGCGTCCGGTGGCAGGTAGACCCGGATGACGTCGGCCTTCTTGTTGACCACGTGGTCGATGAAGCCTGGGTCCTGGTGGCTGAACCCGTTGTGGTCCTGGCGCCACACGTGCGAGGTGAGCAGGTAGTTCAGCGATGCGACCGGGCGACGCCAGGGGATCTCCTTGGTCGTCTTGAGCCACTTGGCGTGCTGGTTGAACATCGAGTCGACGAGGTGGATGAAGGCTTCGTAGCAGGAGAAGAGGCCGTGCCTGCCGGTGAGCAGGTAGCCCTCCAGCCAGCCCTGGCAGGTGTGCTCGGAGAGGATCTCCATCACCCGCCCGCCGGGTGCGAGGTGCTCATCCCCTGGAAGGTGTTCGGCCATCCAGGCCCGATCGGTCACCTCAAGCAGCGCCTCGAGCCGGTTGGAGTTGTTCTCGTCGGGGGAGAAAACCCTGAAGTTCGCCGCGTCGAGGTTGCGGGACATCACCTCGCGAAGGAACCCCCCCAGCACCCGGGTGGACTCGGCCACCTGCTGACCCGGCGCGCTCACCGCAACGGCGAAGTCTCGGAAGTCAGGCATCCGGAGGTCCCGCAGCAGCGCCCCTCCGTTGGTGTGCGGGTTGGCGCTCATCCGGCGCGTCCCGCCGGGGTGGGCCTCGCGCACCATGGGCACGGGTGCCCCGTGGGCGTCGAAGAGCTCTTCGGGCCGGTAGGAGCGCATCCAGGCCTCCAAGAGTGCCCGGTGCTCGGGGTTGCCCCGTGGGTCCCCGAAGGGGACCTGGTGGGCCCGCCAGGAGCCCTCCATCACGGCACCGTCGACCTGCTTGGGCCCGGTCCAGCCCTTCGGGGTGCGCAGCACGATCATCGGCCAGGCGGGCCGCTCGGTCTCCCCCTGCTCGCGGGCGCGCCGCTGCAGCTCGGCGATGCGGTCCAGGCAGCCGTCCAGCGCCGCGGCGAAGGCCTGGTGCATCAGCGCCGGCTCCTGCCCGGCCACCACGACCGGTTCCCAGCCGTAGCCGCGCAGCAGCATGACCAGCTCGGCCTGCGGGATGCGGGCCAGCACCGTCGGATTGGCGATCTTGTACCCGTTCAGGTGCAGGATCGGCAGCACCGCCCCGTCGGTGCGCGGGTCGAGGAACTTGTTCGAGTGCCAGCTGGTGGCCAGCGGGCCGGTCTCGGCTTCCCCGTCGCCGACAACGCACGTCACCACGAGGCCGGGGTTGTCGAAGGCAGCCCCGAATGCATGGCTGAGCGCGTAGCCGAGCTCGCCCCCCTCATGGATGGACCCAGGGGTCTCCGGCGCCACGTGACTGGGGATCCCGCCGGGGAAGGAGAACTGGGTGAACAACCGCCGCATGCCCTCGGCGTCCAGCGAGACGTCGGGATAGACCTCGCTGTAGGTGCCCTCCAGCCAGGCCGAGGCCACCAGCCCGGGCCCGCCGTGCCCCGGCCCGATGACGTAGATCATGTCCAGGTCGCGCGCGGCGATGGCCCGGTTGCAGTGCGCGTAGATGAAGTTCAGCCCCGGTGTTGTGCCCCAGTGCCCGAGCAGCCGGGGCTTGACGTGCTCGGGTCGCAGCGGCTCGCGCAGCAGCGGGTTGTCCATCAGGAAGATCTGCCCGACCGACAGGTAGTTGGCGGCGCGCCACCAGGCGTCCAGCCGGTCCAGCTCGGCCGGTCTCAGCGGCCCGGCCGGCCCCTCGGCCCCGACCTGCTCGGCGGCGTACTGCTCGGCGCTCGTCATCCTGGGTGCTCCCTCGGCTTGAGCCACGTCGACCCTGCTGGTCTCGATCCTGACATCGGCCGGGCACCTGCGACACTGCAGCACCATGGCTGTCCCCGTCACACTCACCGGCCCGCGCCGGGTCCCGGTGCCCCGCCACCTCGCCGACCTCACCCCGCAGGAACGCCGTCAGGTCCTCGCCGAGCTCGGCCATCGGCCGTTCCGGGCCAGCCAGCTGGGGCGGCACTACTTCGGGCACCTCTCGGCTGACCCGACGACCTGGACCGACATCCCGTACGACGACCGGGCCAGTCTCGCTCAAGCCCTGCTGCCGCAGCTGCTGGCCGGGGTGCGCCACCTGGAGGCGGACGAGGGCGCGACCCGCAAGAGCGTGTGGCGGCTGCACGACGGTGCCCTCATCGAGTCGGTGCTGATGCGCTACCTGCCCCGCCGCAGCGGTGCGGGCTGGGAGGCAGGCCGGCTGGCCGAGCTGGGTGAGGCCGACGATGCCGACGATGCCGACGATGCCGGTTCGGCCGGCACCTCGCGTCGGCGGGCCCGGGCCACGGTGTGCGTGTCCAGCCAGGCTGGCTGCGGGATGGCCTGCCCATTTTGCGCCACAGGCCAGGCTGGGCTGACTCGCAACCTCTCGACCGCCGAGATCGTCGAGCAGGTCGTGGCCGCGGCTAGGGCGCTGCGGCAGGGCGAGCTGCCCGGCGGGCCCGGCCGGTTGAGCAACGTGGTGTTCATGGGCATGGGGGAGCCGCTGGCCAACTACCGGGCCGTACTCGCCGCGTTGCGGGTCCTGGCCGCCCCGCTGCCCGACGGGCTGGGCCTGTCGGCACGCGCGCTGACCGTGTCCACCGTCGGTCTGGTGCCGGCCATTGATGCCCTCGCCGGCGAGGGCCTGCCGGTGACCCTCGCACTGTCGCT
>JAJZTN010000053.1 GCA_021848885.1 Actinomycetes bacterium | reverse complement strand
CAAGGCCCTGCTCGGGCATGTCGGAGGTCCCGACCTCCGACTCGTCGACGAGATGCGGCGGTTGCAGCTTCGGGTGCGGGACCTGGAGGCCGAGCTGCTCCGGTTGCGGGCCGAGAACGACGCCCTTGCCGCGGCAGCTGAGCAGGCCCACACCGGTGAGTTGCTCACCCTCGAGACGGAGCCGGCCTTCGGCTAGTCCCGCCGCCCCGTCCCACCACGGACCCCGCGAGGCCATCGAGCCAGGTCGCGGGGTCCTTGCGTCTGCGGGATCGGCGCCGACGGCACTTCGGCCCTCCGGCCGGCGGAAGGGCGCGGCGGCCCACCCCTCGCCACGGGTCACGGGCCGACTGGATCCCCGCCGTACACCGGTCCGGGCGGTATCGTTCGAGAGCCTTCCCCGACGGCCCGCAGCGACAGCTGATGACCTCGTCCCTGGCTAGCCCGCCGCATGACGGCGCGGCTGAGGAGTTCCCCGCGTGCACCTGAAGAGCCTGACGTTGAAGGGCTTCAAGTCCTTCGCCTCCCCCACCACCCTGCACTTCGAGCCGGGGATCACTGCCGTGGTCGGGCCGAACGGGTCGGGCAAGTCCAACGTCGTGGACGCCCTCGCCTGGGTCATGGGGGAGCAGGGCGCCAAGTCGTTGCGGGGCGGCAAGATGGAGGACGTCATCTTCGCGGGCACCGCTGGGCGCCCCCCGCTGGGCCGTGCCGAGGTCAGCCTGACCATCGACAACAGCGACGGTGCCCTGCCCATCGACTACGCCGAGGTGACCATCACCCGGCTGATGTTCCGCAGCGGGGGTTCGGAGTACTCCATCAACGGTACGCCGTGCCGACTGCTCGACGTCCAGGAGCTGCTCAGCGACTCCGGGATCGGTCGGGAGATGCACGTCATCGTCGGGCAGGGGCAGCTCGAGGCGCTGCTGTCGGCCGATCCGCAGGACCGCCGCGGACTGATCGAAGAGGCCGCCGGTGTGCTCAAGCACCGCAAACGCAAGGAGAAGGCGCTCCGCAAGCTCGAGGCCATGGAGGCCAACCTCACCCGGATCACCGACCTGACCGCCGAGCTGCGCCGCCAGCTCAAGCCGCTCGGCAGGCAGGCCGAGGTGGCTCGTCGGGCGGCAGTGGTGCAGGCCGACCTGCGTGACGCCCGGCTGCGGCTGCTGGCTGATGACCTGGTCCAGCAGACAACAGCACTTGAGGCCGAGGTCGCCGACGAGACGGCGCTGCTGGCCCGACGTGACGAAGCCGAGGCGGCGTTGAGCGCCCAGCTGGCCCGCATCGAGGAGCTCGAGGAGGCCGGCCGCTACGACGCCCCCGTGCTGGCTCGGGCCCAAGAGACGTGGTACCGGCTGTCCAGCCTGCGCGACCGGCTGCGCGGCAGCGCGGACCTGGCCGCCGAGCGGGTCCGGCTGGCCGAACAGACCCCGGCGGTTTCGCCGAGCCAGCGCGACCCGGACGAGCTGGCCCGCCAGGTCGGACAGGCCTACGCCGAGGTGACCGGGCTGCGCACGCAGGCCGAGGCCGCCACCGCCACCCTCGCGCAACGGGTGGCCGAGCGTGCGGCTGCCGAGGCCGCGCACGCCGCCGAGGAGCGCGCAGTGGCCGACCGGCTCGCCGCCTCCGCCGACCGGCGAGAGGGCCTGGCCCGGCTGCTGGGCCAGGTCAACGCCCAGCGCAGCCGGGTGGAGGCAGGCGAGGCCGAGTTGGGTCGGCTCAGTGCCGCCGCCGCCGCCGCCCAGGTCAGGGCCCAGGCGGTTCGTGCCGAGTTCGCCCGGTTGGAGACCCAGGTGGCGGGTCTGGAAGAAGGTGAGCAGGGGCTGGACGCCGAACATTGTGCGGCCAGCGCCGCGGCAGAGGCGGCCCGGGCGAGGCTGGCCGAGCTGGCCGAGGCCGAGCGGACCGTTGAGCGGGAGCGGGCCGCGTGGTCGGCCCGTCGCGACGCCCTGGGGCTGAGCTTGGCCCGCAAGGACGGTGCCGGGACCCTGCTTGCCGCCAGCGATCGGCTCAGCGGCCTGTTGGGCTCGGTCGCGGCGCTGCTGCGGGTCGAGCCGGGCTTCGAGACCGCGGTCGCGGCTGCCCTGGGCGAGCTGGCCGACGCCGTGGCGGTGGACTGCCTGGCCAGTGCGGTCGAGGCGTTGCGGGCGCTCAAGGACGGTGACGGCGGCCGGGCTGGGCTGCTGCTGGCCGGGGCGCTGCCGGCGGGCGTCGCCGCAGAGGACCCGGCGCGTCGGCTCGCCCACCTGGGCCGTCCGGCCGCCGAGCTGGTCGAGGCCCCCGACGAGCTGGCGGGCACGCTGGCCGGCGTCCTGCACGATGTGCTCGTCGTCGCCGACCTCGACGATGCGCGCGCGGCTGTCGCAGCCGATCCGCGCATCACCGCGGTGACCCGAGCGGGGGACCTTCTCAGCCAGTCCTGGGTCAGGGGCGGGTCCACCACCGCACCGAGCCTGCTCGAGGTGGCGGCAGCCGCGGAGGAGGCCAGCGCCCGGGTGGCCGAGCTCACCACGGCCGGGCAGCGGCTGCGCTTCCAGTCCCAGGCGGCAGGTGCCGAGCTGGCCGAGGCCAGCGCCCGGGTGGAGGCCAGCCTTGAGCGGTTGCACGCCTCCGACGCTCGGATGGCGGCCGTCGCCGAGCAGCTGGCCCAGCTCGGCTCGACCGCGCGGTCGGGGGCCGAGGAGGCTGAACGGCTCGCGGCTGCGGTAGCCCAGGCCGAGCGGGCCCTGGACGAGCAGCGCGAGGAGCTGGCCCGGCTCACCGAGCGGCTGAGCGCGGCCGAGCAGTCCCCCGAGGACCCCGCCCCCAGCACCGCCGAGCGTGACCGGCTTGCCGAGCTGGCCCGCGCGGCCCGGGCCGCCGAGATGGAGGCACGGCTGGCGCTGCGCACCACCGAGGAGCGACTGCGGGCCTGCGCGGCCCGGGCCGAGCAGCTGGAACGGGCGGCCGAGGCCGAGCGAGGCGCCGCGGCCCGCGAGCAGGCACGCCGTGAGCGGGTGGCCCGGCAGGCCGAGACGGCCCGGGCGGTGCGCACCGCCGCCGGGGTCGTGCTCGAGGCCATCGAGGGCTCGCTGCGGTCCGCGGCCGCGGACCGCACCGCTGTGGAGACGGCCCGCGCCGACCGGGAGGCCGAGCTGAGCCGGCTGCGGGTCAGCGCTCGTGAGCTGAGCGGGCAGCTGGACCGGCTGGTCGACACGGTGCACCGGGACGCCCTCGCCCGGGCCGAGCAACGCATGCGGGTCGAGGCCCTGGCGGCCAAGGCGTCCGAGGAGTTCGGCGTGGCCCCGGACGTCCTGGTCACCGAGTACGGCCCGCACCTGCCGGTCCCGGTCCAGCCCTCGTTCGAGGCTGGCGCCGGGGATGCCGGGGCTCAGGGTGGGTCCCCGCTCGTGGGCGGGGCGTCAGGCGCTCCCGAGCTCGTGGCTTCCCCCCACGGCGGTGGCGAGCCAGTCACCCGTCCCTATGTGCGGGCGGAGCAGGAGAGACGGCTGCGCGCCGCCGAGCGTGCTCTGGCGCTGCTGGGCAGGGTCAACCCGCTGGCGCTGGAGGAGTTCGCGGCGTTGGAGGAACGCCATGCCTTCCTCACCAACCAGCTGGAGGACCTGCGGGCTACCAAGCGCGATCTGCTCGAGATTGTCCGCGATGTCGACGCCCGGGTGCAGGAGGTCTTCGCCGAGGCGTTCGAGGACACCGCGCGCGAGTTCGCCGAGGTCTTCTCCCGGCTCTTCCCCGGCGGTGAGGGTCGTCTGGTGCTCACCGAACCAGATGACATGCTCAGCACCGGGATCGAGGTTGAGGCGCGGCCACCGGGCAAGAAGGTCAAGCGGCTCTCGCTGCTCTCCGGTGGGGAGCGGTCGCTGACCGCCGTGGCTCTTCTGATCGCCATCTTCAAGGCCAGGCCCAGCCCGTTCTACGTGATGGATGAGGTCGAGGCGGCACTCGACGACACCAACCTCGGCCGCCTGCTGGGCATCCTCGATGAGCTGCGGGAAACCAGCCAGCTCATCATCGTCACCCACCAGAAGCGAACCATGGAGGTCGCCGACGCGCTCTACGGTGCATCGATGCGCGGGGACGGCATCACCACGGTGATCAGCCAGCGCATCCGCGAGCGAGAGCCGGTCTCGGCCTGAGCCGGGCGAGGCTGGTGGCCCCGGGTACGACGGGGACCTTGCGGGGACGATAGGCGCAACGATCAGTACGGCTGTGGTGGCGGGGTGATCCCGTTGCTGCACGGGCGGTAGTCGGTGTTCGGCCCGGTCGAGAACCCGTCCACCGTGACCACGCTGTCGGTGCCCACAACGCTTGTCGCGGAGGATCTCGATGGCGAGCTCGTCGGGGTGTCCGAGCTGGTCGGTGTGGCTGACGAGGGGGTTGGCGAGGGCGTGCTGGTCGGCTGCGATATCCCGGCGTCGGTCAGCCACTGTGGCCAGCTGGCCCCGGGCACCTCCGACACCAGCGGGGCCAGCACACCGGAGGCGGCCTGGGGGTCGGTGAACACCACACTGGCCGAACCCTCCCAGCCGGTGCGGGAGGGCAGTCCCAGGTGGGTGACCTTCAGGTGCGGGCCGGTGGCCAGCACCTTGGCGACATCGAAGAGCGCCCCGAGGTCCAGCCCCGGATCGATGATCAGCGTGTCCTTTGCGGTGGCAGCCAGTCCAGGCAGGTAGAGCGGCAGCTTCGGGCTGAGCAGCTTACCCAGCGCCGCGGTGATGATGGCCTGCTGGCGCGTGGAGCGGCCGAAGTCACTGGCCGAGGGGTCGGTGGCCCACCCTCCGTTGACGTAGGTCTCGGTGTGCCGGGACCGGGCGAAGGCCAGCGCGACCTGTCCGTCCATGTGGATGCAGCCGGCCTGTGGCAGCAGCAGATGGCTGTAGGTGTCCTTCATGGGCACCGGGATCTGCACGTCGACCCCGCCGACGACATCGGTCAGCTCGGCGGCCGCGGTGAAGTTGACCGCGATCATGTGGTTGATCGGGATGCCGGTCAGCCCCGTCACGTCGCTGGCCAGAGCCGCAGCGCCGAAGCGGATGTAGGTCTCGTTGATCCGGGCGCCCCGGTAGGACAGCCAGGTGTCCCGCGGGATGGACAGCATCGTCAGCTTGCGCGCCGGGGCGTCGAGCACGGCGAGGATGATGCTGTCGGTCAGGTCGTCGGTGCCCCGGGCGACGTAGTCGGGGATGTTGTACTTCTTCGCCTGTGCGGGAGTCATGTTGTGGCTTCCGGTGGTGAAGACCAGGAAGGTCGTCACGCCCTCCAATGACGGCGGCAGACTCAGCGGCGCGGCGGCCATGGAAGTCTGCCCCGCCGCGGCGCTCGCGGACTGCGGGCCGGCGGCGGCGAAGGTCGGCACCTGGGACAGCTGCCAGCGAGCCCAGAGGAACAGCCCCGTGGCCGAGGCTGCGACGACGACGAGGACGACCCCGATGCTGATGAGGGCCAAGCGCACCGGGCTACGACGCCCTGCTCGCGCATGCCGTGCCGGTACGCTCATGTCCTCGCTCGTCGAACTCGGCCTGGGGTGTGGACGGCCGTGAGACGACCGTCCCCTCCTAGACGAACCTCGGCACGCTGGGGTTTCCGCTGCCGGCGGGGATTCTCGCACGCGCGGCCGGCCGCCAGCGGCGCCAGCGTGCCGGTGCTCCCGGCCGTGTCTGCGACACTGGCCGCGCCATGGATGCCCTCAGTTACCTGCTCGTCGGCCTCACCGCCGTCCTGCTGGTCGGCGTCGCCGCCGTCCTGCTGCGCCCCTCCCGACGCCGGGGTGGGGGCCATGGACGAGGCGAGCACGCTCGGGTGGCCCCGACCCGACCCGACGCAGCTGACCTGATCTCCCCGCAGGCCCCAGACGCCACTGGTGCGGCGGAGCCCGCGGCGCCCGGCCGGACCGGCGGGGTTGTGCCGGCAGGACCGGCGGGACCGGCAGGACCTGTAGAGCGGGGAGAGCCGGCAGAGCGGGCCGGGGTCCTTGAGCGTCCGGCCCCTCCGGCCGGCCGGATGGTCCGGTTGCGCGACCGGCTGGCCCGCTCGCGCAGCTCGTTGGGCCGGGGACTACTCACCCTCATCAGCAGGGACCGGCTCGACGAGGCCACCTGGGAGGCGATCGAGGACGCTCTGCTTGCCGCCGACGTCGGTGTCGGACCGACGGGTGAGCTCGTCAGGGCGCTACGCACCCGCCTGCGGGTCAGCGGTGCCGCTGACCCGCAGGCGGCCCGCCAGGCGCTGCGGGAGGAGCTGCTGGCCCTGCTCGCTCCGGAGCTGGACCGCTCCCTGTCCGTCCAGCGGCACGAGGGCCGCCCGGCCGTTGTGCTGGTCGTCGGGGTGAACGGGACCGGCAAGACCACCTCGGTGGGCAAGCTGGCCAGGGTGCTCGTCGCCGAGAACAAGGACGTGCTGCTGGGTGCCGCGGACACCTTCCGCGCCGCGGCGGCCGACCAGCTGCAGACGTGGGGGGAACGCGTCGGGGTGCCCACCGTGCGCGGCGCCGAGGGCGCAGACCCGGCCTCGGTGGCCTTCGAGGCGCTGCGCGCCGGCACCGAGGCCGAGGTCGACGTGGTGGTTGTCGACACGGCCGGTCGTCTTCAGAACAAGACCGGACTGATGGACGAGCTCGCCAAGGTCAAGCGGGTGCTCACCCGGGGTGGCCCGGTCGACGAGGTGCTGCTGGTGCTGGACGCCACCACCGGGCAGAACGGGTTGGTGCAGGCTCGGGTCTTCTCCGAGGTCGTCGATGTCACCGGGATCGTGCTGACCAAGCTGGACGGCACGGCCAAGGGCGGCATCGTCATCGCGGTGCAGCGCGAGCTTGGCGTTCCGGTCAAGCTGGTGGGCTTGGGCGAGGGACCCGACGACCTGGCGCCCTTTGACCCGCGGGCCTTCGTAGACGCCCTTCTGGACTAGCCGGACTGGGAGCGGGGCGGACCAGCGGGACTGGGCAGGGCTGGGCCGGACTGGGACTGGGCCGGGGATGCGGACGGCACTGTCGTCCGGAATCCGGATGCAGTTCATCCGCTCGTAACGCGCCACGCTCATCCGTCACCAACCCGAAACACGGCACGCCGTGTGGGGTAACCGTGCGCCGACAGTCTTCGCGCACGCCCCCGCCATCGGGGTGGGGTGAGGTGAAGGGAGGAAGGCCGTGGCGAATCCTCAGTTCAGTTCGGGGGACACCGCCTGGTTGCTGGCCAGCTCAGCCCTCGTGCTCCTGATGACGCCTGGCCTGGCGTTCTTCTACGGGGGCATGGTCCGGGTCAAGAGCGTGCTCAACATGATCATGATGAGCTTCGCGACCATCGGTGTGGTGTCGATCCTTTGGGTGCTCTTCGGGTACTCCCTGGCCTTCAAGGGCACCAACCCGTTCATCGGGGACCTGTCCGCGGTCGGGTTGCACGGCCTGCTCAAGACCGACAGCGGCACGATCCCCGAGCTGGTCTTCTCGGCGTTCCAGCTGATGTTCGCCATCATCACGCCGGCCCTCATCAGCGGTGCGATCGCCGACCGGGTCAAGTTCGGCGCCTGGGTCCTGTTCGTGGCGGTGTGGACGACGATCGTGTACTTCCCGGTGGCGCACTGGGTGTTCTACTTCAACGGCGGCAAGGGTGGCTGGATCGGCGACCGGATGGGGGCCTTCGACTTTGCCGGTGGGACAGCTGTGCACATCAACGCCGGGGCGGCCGGCCTGGCCCTGGCTCTTGTGCTCGGCAAGCGGGTGGGGTGGCGGCGTGACCCGATGCGTCCGCACAACCTGCCCTTGGTGCTGCTGGGGGCCGGCATGCTCTGGTTCGGTTGGTTCGGCTTCAACGCCGGCTCGGCCGTGGCGGCCAACGCCACGGCGGGCGTGGCCTTCATGAACACCCAGGTGGCCACCGCCGCGGCGGCGATGGGCTGGATCATCGTGGAGAAGATCCGCGATGGGCACTCCACCACCCTCGGTGTGGCCTCAGGAGCAGTCGCCGGCCTGGTCGCCATCACACCGGCCTGCGGCACGATCACGCCGATGGCCTCGATCCTGCTCGGGCTGCTCGCCGGAGCCGTGTGCGCGCTGGCCGTCGGGCTGAAGTACCGGTTCGGCTTCGACGACTCCCTCGACGTCGTCGGTGTGCACATGGTGGGTGGCTTCGTCGGCACCCTGTTCATCGGTCTGTTCGCGACCAGCGTGCTCACCGGTGGCGCCAAGGGACTGTTCTACGGCGGCGGGTTCACCCAGCTGGGCAAGCAGGCGGTCGCGGCGTTCGCGGTGGCGATCTACTCCTTCGTGCTCGCCTACATCATCGGCAAGGTCATCGACAAGACGATGGGCTTCCGGGTCAGCGAGGAGGACGAGCTCAGCGGTGTCGACCTCGCCCTGCACGCTGAGACGGCGTACGAGCTGACCATGGCCACCCACACCGGGCGCTCCTTCGCGGGCGCGACACCGGTGGGTGGCAGCATGACCATCTCCGAGGACAGGACGGTGACCCAGTGAAGCTCGTCACAGCGGTGGTCAAGCCCTTCAAGCTCGATGATGTCAGAGCAGCCCTGACGTCCTTCGGTGTCAAGGGGATGACCGTCACGGAGGCGAACGGCTACGGGCGTCAGCGCGGTCACTCCGAGGTCTATCGGGGTGCCGAGTACCAGGTCGACCTGGTGCCCAAGGTCCGCCTGGAGGTGCTGGTGGAGGACGAGGACGTCAACGACGTCATCGACGCGGTCGTCTCGGCGGCCCGGACCGGCTCCATCGGGGACGGCAAGGTCTGGACCGTCCCGGTGGAGGAGGTCGTCCGGGTGCGCACCGGTGAGCGCGGCCCCGACGCCCTCTGATTGGACGCCCCATGGCTCTGCTCGACGAGTTGCTGTCCGGGCTTGTCGGCTCCGATGTCCAGGTCGCGGCGCCGGGGAGTGACCTCCTCGGCGCCGCGGCGCGCCGGGGCCGGGCCGCCCGCGCCGACGCCGTGGTGCGCCGGCTGTGGGCCTCGGCCGCCCTGCCCGAACGTGGCGCCGGGTTGCTGGCCGTGGGTGGCTACGGCCGTGGCGAGCTGTCTCCGGGCTCGGACCTGGACCTGCTTCTCGTGCACGAGCCGGGCCTGGACGTCGAGGCCGCCGCCAAGGCGCTGTGGTACCCCCTGTGGGACGCCGGGGTGCATGTGGACCACAGCGTGCGCACGGCCGATGAGGCGCGCCAGGTCGCGGGGGAGGACCTGGCCGTCGTGCTGGGCCTGCTGGAGGCACGGCCGCTGGCGGGGGACGCCGACCTGGCTGGTGCCGCCGTGGCCAAGGTGCTGGCCGACTGGCGGGCCCGCGCGCCGCGCCGCCTCGGCCCGCTGCGCGGCAGCTGCGCCGAGCGCGCGCTGCGCGCCGGGGAGGTGGCCTTCGCCCTGGAGCCGGATCTGAAAGAAGGGCGTGGGGGGCTGCGGGACGCCGGGGTGCTGCGCGCGGTGGCGGCCTCGTGGATCGCCGATCGCCCGCACGGGCGGGTTGACGGGGCGACCGTGCTGCTCGCCGACGTGCGCGACGCGCTGCACCTGAGCACCGGTCGGGCGACCGACCGGCTGGTGCGGGAGGCTCAGCCCGAGGTCGCCGAGCTGATGGGCTTCGCTGACGCCGACGATCTGCGCCGTGCGGTCTCAGCCGCCGGGCGTGACCTGGCCCACGCCCTGGACGGGATGTGGCGGCGGGTGGTCCCGGGCGCCGACGGTCGTCGTCGCCGCCGGGTGCTGGTGCCTGGTGGCGTCCCCCGCGCCCGACTGGCCCCAGGAGTGGACACAATCGACGGTGAGGTCGTGCTGGGCCGGGACGCCCGGCTGGAAGACCCGGTCCTGCCCCTGCGGCTGGCCGCCGCCGCCGCTCAGGCAGGGCTGGTGCCCTCGCCGGCCACGGTGGAGGCACTTGCCGGCTGCCCCCAGCTGCCCAGACCCTGGCCGACGCCGGCCCGTGATGCGCTCGTGAGCCTGCTCGGCGCCGGTTCGGGCCTGGTTGCCGTGTGGGAGGAGTTCGACCGGGCCGGACTGGTGGAGCGGTGGTTGCCCGAGTGGGGCCCGGTGCGTTCGCTGCCGCAGCGCAGCCCGGTGCACCGCTGGACCGTGGACCGGCACCTGGTGGAGACCGCCGCGGCCGCCTCCCAGCTGACCCGGCGGGTACGACGCCCCGACCTGCTGCTGCTGGGCGCGCTGCTGCACGACCTGGGCAAGGCCACCGCGGGTCTAGACCATTCCGAGGTCGGTGTGGCCGCCGTCGGCTCGGTGGCGGCCCGGCTGGGGCTCAGCGCCGGGGACACCGGGGTGCTGGTGGCGCTGACCCGTCACCACCTGCTGCTGCCCACCGTCGCGACCCGCCGTGACCTGGACGACCCGGCCACCATCGCCTCGGTGGTCAGCGTGGTGGAGGACCCCGACCTGCTCGACCTGCTGCACGCCCTGACCGAGGCCGACGCAAAGGCCACGAGCCCGGCCGCCTGGACCTCCTGGCGAGCCTCGCTCATCGGTGAGCTGGTGGCCCGCAGCCACGCCGCGCTGCGGGGCGTGCTGCCCAGCGACGAACCTGCCGAGCCGGTGGTCCCGGACGAGCTGCGTCGCGAGCTCGCCGCTGGGGGCACCGCCGTGACGCTGCGCGGCACCGACGAGGGGGCCAGCGTCACCGTGCTCGCCCCGGACCGCACCGGGTTGCTCGCCCTCGTGGCGGGAGTGCTGGCCCTGCACCGGTTGGCGGTGCGCTCTGCAGTCGTGGGCACCTACGACGGCACAGCGGTGCAGCAGTGGCAGGTCGAGCCGCAGTTCGGGGACCGTCCCGACGCCGCGGCACTGCGGGAGAGCGTGCGACGGGCGCTGGACGGCAGGCTCGACGTGAGCGCGCGGCTGGCCGTGCGGGATGCCGCCTACCGGCTGCGTCAGGAGGTCCCGCCCGCTCGGGTGGAGATCGTGGAGGGTGCGTCGGTGGGTTCGACCGTGGTGGAGATCCGGGCACATGATGCGCCGGGGTTGCTGCACCGGATCGCCTCGGCGGTGGCTGCGGTCGGCGTTGACATCCGCTCCGCTCGGGTGGCCACCTGGGGTGCCGAGGTGGTCGACGCCCTCTATCTCATCGGCCGCGACGGTGCCGCGCTCCCGCCCGCTCGGGCGGCAGGGGTGGTGGCCGCCATAAGTGCTGCCCTCGAGGAGGACTGAGCACACCCGAGCGGCCCGCGTGGTTCACCGCGGGGTGGTCGGCCCGAGGCACTGCACTACCCTGGCCAGGTGTTCGAGACCCTCTCCGACCGGCTGGCCGCGACCTTCAAGGGCCTGCGTGGCAAGGGGCGGCTGAGCGAGGAGGACGTCGAGGCCACCTGCCGCGACATCCGCATCGCCCTGCTGGAAGCCGACGTGGCCCTGCCCGTGGTGCGCGAGTTTGTCGCTGCGGTCAGGCAGCGGGCTCTGGGTGCGGAGGTCTCTGCAGCGCTGAACCCAGCGCAGCAGGTCATCAAGATCGTCAACGAGGAGCTCGTCGGGGTCCTCGGCGGGCAGACCCGGCGGGTGCGACTGGCCAAGACCGCCCCGACCGTGATCATGCTCGTCGGTCTGCAGGGCAGCGGCAAGACCACACTGGCCGGCAAGCTGGCCCGCTGGTTCTCCGCGCAGGGCCACCAACCGCTGCTGGTGGCCGCCGACCTGCAGCGGCCCAACGCGGTGACCCAGCTTCAGGTCGTCGGTGAGCGGGCCGGGGTCCCGGTCTTCGCCCCGCAGCCCGGCAACGGGGTCGGGGACCCCGTGCAGGTCGCGCGTGCCTCCATCGAGCACGCCCGGACCAAGATGCGCGACGTCGTGCTCATCGACACCGCCGGACGGCTCGGGATCGACTCCCAGATGATGGCGCAGGCCGCCGACATCCGTGCGGCCGTCGAACCCGACGAGGTGCTCTTCGTCCTCGATGCGATGGTCGGCCAGGACGCGGTCAACACCGCGCAGGCGTTCCTCGACGGTGTCGACTTCTCCGGTGTCGTGCTCACCAAGCTCGACGGTGACGCCCGCGGCGGGGCGGCGTTGTCGGTGCGCGAGATCACCGGCCGCCCGATCATGTTCGCCTCCAACGGAGAGAAGCTGGAGGACTTCGACGTCTTCCACCCCGACCGGATGGCCTCACGCATCCTGGGAATGGGCGACGTCCTCAGCCTCATCGAGACGGCCGAACGCACCTTCGACATCGAGCAGGCGGCCAAGATGGCCGCCAAGCTGCAGCGCGGCGACGGCTTCAGCCTGGAGGACTTCCTGCACCAGATGGAGCAGGTCCGCAAGATGGGCTCGCTGTCGAAGATCCTCGGGATGCTGCCCGGCATGGGTGCGATGCGCGAGCAGATCGAGAGCATCGACGAGCGCGAGGTGGACCGCGTCGCGGCCATCATCAAGTCGATGACGCCGGCTGAGCGCTCCGACCCGCGCATCCTCAACGGCTCGCGCCGGGCCCGTATCGCCCGCGGCGCAGGGGTGGCCGTCTCCGACGTCAACGGTCTGGTGGACCGTTTTGGTCAGGCGCAGAAGATGATGCGTCAGCTGGGCAAGGGAGGGCTGAGCGGGCTCGGCGCCCTCCCCGGCATGCCGGGGCTGGGTGGCGGCCCAGGCGGGCGGGGCCGGGGAGGCAAGGGCAAGAGCCCGGACAAGAAGGGCAAGGCCGGCCGCTCCGGCAACCCCGCCAAGCGGGCGATGCAGGAGCAGGCCCGCGCCGGCACAGCGGGCACAGCGGGCACAGCGGGCACAGCTTTCGAGCTGCCCGCCGAGCTGAAGGATCTGCTGCCCCCAGGCTCCTGAGCTCACCGGGTAGCCTCGCCCGACATGGGACTGCCGCCATCTCAAGCGCTGCACCTGCGCGGGGTCGTGCTGCCCGAGGCGGTGCAGCGCGACCTGTGGGTCCGAGACGGGGTGATATGCGCCGAGCCGGTGCCCGGGGCGGTGACCATCGCCGAGCGGGGCTGGGTGGTGCCCGGCCTGGTGGACGCGCACTGCCACGTGGGGTTGGACGAGAACGGCGCGGTGCCGGCGGAGGTCGCCGAAGCGCAGGCCCGCACCGAGCGCGAGGCGGGCGTGCTGCTCATCCGCGACGCCGGGGTGGCCGCCGACACCCGCTGGGTGGACGAGCGAGAGGACCTTCCACGCATCATCCGGGCGGGTCGGCACATCGCCCGCAGCCGTCGCTATATCCGCAACTACGGCATGGAGATCGAGCCGTCGGATCTGGTCGCAGCGGTCGAGGCACAGGCGCTGATCTCGGACGGATGGGTCAAGCTGGTCGGGGACTGGATCGACCGTGAGGTGGGCGACCTGGCGCCCTGCTGGCCGCGTGAGGCGCTGCAGGCCGCCATCGGACGGGCGCACGAGCTCGGCCTTCGGGTCACTGCGCACGTCTTCGGTGAGGACTGCCTGCCTGACCTGCTGGATGCCGGCATCGACTGCCTCGAGCACGGCACGGGGCTGTCTGCCGACCTGGTGGCCACGATGGCCCAGCGCCAGGTCGCGCTCGTCCCGACTCGGCTGCAGATCGACAACTTCCCCGGCTACGCCGCGGCCGGGGAGCCGAGGTTCCCGGCGTACGCCGCACACATGCGCGCGCTGCACGCCCGGGTGGACTCGACGCTGCGGATGGCGCTGGAGGCCGGGGTGCCGATCTACTGCGGCACAGACGCTGGCGGGGTGCTCGCGCACGGGCTGGCCGGGCAGGAGATCGCGGCGCTGACCCGTTTCGGGATGGCTCCCGAGCAGGCCCTGGCGGCCGGGTCCTGGGCGGCCCGGGAGTGGCTGGGCATGCCGACCCGGCTCGAGCCTGGCACGCCGGCGGACCTCGTGGTCTACGACGCGGACCCCCGAGGAGACCTGGCTACGTTGCTGGCACCTCGTCGGGTGGTGCTGCGGGGGCGGGTGGTGGGCTGAGGGCCACGGGCGGGTGCACCTGTGCCATCTATGCCACCCGCGCCCGCTCCGGTTGGAGGTCAGGCCCTCCGCTCTGGCACAATGACCAGCCGAACTCGGTGTCTGCGCGGCCCTCTCATCCGTGCAGGCAGGAGTCCCTTCGGTGGCCGGCAGGCGTACCCCCACGCGCGAGCCAGTGCACCGACCCCCACGAAACAGGAGAGCCCACACCCGTGGCCGTCAAGATCAAGCTTCTCCGCATGGGCAAGATCCGTGCGCCGTACTACCGCATCGTGGTCGCCGACTCGCGCACCAAGCGCGACGGCCGGGCGATCGAGGAGATCGGCAAGTACCACCCGACCCAGGAGCCTTCCCTCATCGAGGTGAGCAGCGAGAGGGTGGCGTACTGGCTCGGCGTGGGCGCCCAGCCCACCGAGCCGGTCAAGGCCATCCTGAAGGTGACCGGTGACTGGCAGCGCTTCACCGGTGCGCCCGGTGCCGAGGGTGTGCTGAAGGTTGCCGCGCCCAAGGTCAACAAGAAGGCCGTCTTCGACGAGGCCGCCCGGGAGACTCTCGGCGAGGGCAAGGTGGGCGCCACCACGCCGCGCAAGAAGGCCGTCAAGGCCGAGCCGGCGCCCGCCGAGCCGGCGCCCGCCGAGCCGGCGCCCGCCGAGCAGGCGCCCGCCGAGCCGGCGCCCGCCGAGAGCACCGAGGCCTGACCGTGCTCGAGGAGGCGCTCGAGCACCTGGTCAAGGGGATCGTCGACCACCCCGAGGCGGTCCAGGTCCGCGAGCGCGACCTGCGCCGCGGCAGGGTTCTGCAGGTCCGGGTGTACCCCGGCGACCTCGGCCGGGTCATCGGCCGGGGCGGGCGCACCGCATCGGCGCTGCGCACCGTGCTCGGCGCGCTCAGCGGTGGGCGCGCGGTGCGGGTGGACTTTCTCGACGTCGACGAGCGATAGCCGCTCATCGGCCGGCCGGCCCGACCAGCGGCTGCCCGGGTCCCCGGCCACGCCGCCGGCACCCGGGCTCATCCCACCGGGAGTGAGCTGATGCAGGTCCTGGTCGGTCGGATCGGCCGCGCGCACGGCATCCGCGGCGAGGTCGTCGTGGAGGTGCTCACCGATGCCCCCGAGCTGCGCTTCACCCCGGGTGCCCGGCTGGTGACCGAGCCGGGTGGTCCCGCCCGTTCGGTGCCCGCGGTGAGCGGCCAGCCCGGTCAGGCGAGCCCACCGGCCGCCCTCATCGTGCTAGGCACCCGGTGGCACTCCGGTCGGCTGCTGGTCCGCTTCGAGGGTGTGGCCGACCGCAGTGCCGCCGAGGCCCTGCGTGGCACCGGTCTGCTCGCCGAGGCCGAGCCGGTCGAGCCGCTCGTTGAGGACAGCGAGGAGTTCTTCGACCACCAGCTCGTCGGACTGGCCGCCGTCAGCCTGACCGGGGCGCCGCTCGGGCAGGTCACCGCTGTGGCGCACCCCGGTGCGCAGGACCTGCTCGTCGTACGCACGGTGGACGGGCGCGAGGCACTCGTGCCCTTCGTCGCGGCGATCGTGCCCGAGGTTGACCTTGCCGGCGGTCGGGTGGTGCTCGACCCGCCCGCGGGTCTGCTCGACCTGCAGGGGTGGGAGGGCTGAGGTGCGCCTGGACATCGTGACGATCTTCCCCGACTACTTCGCCCCGCTCCGGCTCTCTCTCATCGGCAAGGCCCGAGAGCAGGGGTTGGTGGACCTGCGGGTGCACGACCTGCGGGACTGGGCCACCGACCGGCACCACAGCGTCGATGACACTCCGTACGGCGGGGGAGCCGGCATGGTCATGCTTGCCGAGCCGTGGGGCCGGGCGTTGGATGCCGTGCATGCCGAAGGCGCCCTGCCGCTGCTCGTGGTGCCCACTCCGTCTGGCAGGCCGTTCACCCAGCGGTTGGCCGAGGAGCTGGCCGTCCGGGAGCGCATCGTCTTCGCCTGCGGGCGATACGAGGGCATCGACGCGCGGGTGATCGCCGATGCGCGGACCCGCAGGGAGGTGCTCGAGGTCTCGATCGGTGACTATGTGCTGGCCGGTGGGGAGGCCGCCGCGCTGGTCATCATCGAGGCGGTCACGCGGCTGCTGCCCGGTGTGCTTGGCAACCCCGACTCGGCGGTCGAGGAGTCCTACGCCGATGGGCTGCTGGAAGGGCCGGTCTACACGCGCCCGCCGAGCTGGCGCGGCCTGGAGGTCCCGGAGGTGCTGCTGTCCGGTAACCATGCCCTCATCGCCCGATGGCGTCACGAGCAGGCGGTGCACCGCACCGCGGTGTGCCGGCCCGACCTGCTCACCCGCATGGACCCGCTCCGGCTCAGCTCATCCGAGCTGGCGCTGCTGGCCGGGCTGGGCTGGTCGGTCGTCGATGGCCGATTGGCCGGGCCCGAGACCCTTGTGGCAGACTGACCGGTCGTTGTCGCCGCGTTCCGTCGCCGGGCTCCTGCCACAGGGGAAGCCGACCGGACGGCGTGGCGGCGGGCAACGGCTGCACTGACAACGGCTCGACCACGCACTCGGCCCATGGCCGCGCGGGCGGGCACTACCTCGAGCGCGTGGGTGACCTGTGGCACCTGCGGGGAAGCGACCGACCATGCACACGCTGGACTCCGTTGACGCCGCATGGCTGCGTGAGGACGTCCCGGACTTTCGTCCCGGGGACACGCTGAAGGTTCACGTCCGGGTCGTGGAGGGCAGCCGGTCGCGTATCCAGGTCTTCCAGGGCGTGGTGATCCGTCGGTCCGGCGGCGGCATCCGGGAGACCTTCACTGTCCGCAAGGTCAGCTTCGGTGTCGGCGTGGAGCGCACCTTCCCGGTGCACACCCCGATCATCGAGCGGATCGAGGTCGTGACCCGTGGTGACGTCCGACGCGCGAAGCTCTACTACCTGCGCGACCTGCGCGGCAAGGCCGCCAAGATCAAGGAGAAGCGGCAGACCCCGGTCAAGGGGTGAGCCGGTCGCCGGCCGGTTCGAGCCGGCGACCCGCGGGGGGCGCGCACCGGAGCACTCGGAGCCGGCGGCTTCCCGTGTGGCTTGAGCTGGGCCTGGCCGCCCTTGCCGCGGTCGTCGTTGCTCTGGTCGTCAGGACCTTCCTCGTGCAGGCCTTCTACATCCCGTCCGGGTCGATGCAGAACACCGTGGCGATCGGCGAGCGTGTGATCGTCGACAAGGTCACCTACCGCTTCCGCGAACCGCGCCGCGGGGAGATCGTGGTCTTCATCGGGGTCGATTCCTTCACCCCGGAGGGGCCGACGAAGGCGGCCAGCGGGCCCACCGTGCGCCTTCGGGCCGTGCTGGCCGACCTGGGCGTGGCACCCTCGGTCGACCCGGACTTCATCAAGCGCGTCATCGGCCTGCCGGGTGACCGGGTGGCCTGCTGCGACAGCTCCGGGCGGGTGACGGTCAACGGCACGCCCCTGCAGGAGGCTGGCTACCTCTACCCGGGCGATGCACCCTCGGCGCTGCGGTTCAGCGTGCTGGTGCCCCCCGGCAAGCTCTGGGTCATGGGTGATCACCGGGCCGTCTCACAGGACTCCCGGGCGCATCTGGGCGACCCCGGTGGCGGCTTCGTGCCGATCGACCGGGTGGTCGGGCGCGCCTTCGCCACGGTGTGGCCACCGCAGCGCGGGCGCCTGCTGGGGACCCCGGCGACCTTCGCCTCGGTGCATGCGGCCTGGGCGTGCGGGGTGCCTGGCGTTGCACCCACTGCCGCGGTGGTGGCCGGAAACCCGGGCCTTGCTGCCAGCGGTCGACCGGCCAGATGAT
>JAJZTN010000216.1 GCA_021848885.1 Actinomycetes bacterium | reverse complement strand
GCGCGTGCTGCGCCTGCCCCGCCGCGTGCCGCCGCGCGGCTGGCCCGGGTGGCAGCCCTTGCCGCCCGCCGAGCCGGGGGCCCGTTCGGCGGCTCGCCGTACGGCTGGGCTTTCATGGTGTCCCCATCCTGCCGCGCGGGCGCACCGCCGGGTCCTGATCCGCGCTGTGGTGGCACGTCGTGGTGGGGATGGGCGACAATCAGCGGGTGCCAGCCACCGTGACCCGCCGCGCCACATCCGACCCGGTGCTCGACGCCGCCGTGGACCTCGCCCGCGCAGCGGCGCAGGAGGTCGCCGAGCCCGGCCAGGTAGGTGGGCACGTCGGCTTCGTGCTCGAGCAGGATCGGCTCGGCACGCACCACTTCACCTGCCTGGTGCCGGGCTACCGCGGGTGGGTCTGGTCGGTGACGCTGGCCCGGGTGCCGCGTTCGCGCACCGCGACGGTGTGCGAGGTCGTCCTGGTCCCCGGGGAGGAGGCGTTGCTCGCCCCGGAGTGGGTGCCGTGGAGCGAGCGGCTGCGGCCCGGTGACCTCGGCATAGGGGACCTGCTCCCCACTGCCGCAGACGACGACCGGCTCGAGCCGGGATGGCTGGCCAGCGACGACGAGGAGGCCGACCGGCTGGCTTTC
Organism: Actinomycetes bacterium; assembly: GCA_021848885.1. Taxonomy (GTDB): domain Bacteria; phylum Actinomycetota; class Actinomycetes; order JAJZTN01; family JAJZTN01; genus JAJZTN01. Next base: position 2,652 of record JAJZTN010000216.1, on the reverse strand, counting down.
GTCGAGCTCGGGCTGGGCAGGCCCCGGGTGCTGTCATTCCTTGGCCGGGTCGAGGCGGCAGAACGGTGGTGGGAAGGCGACTTCGGGCCGCATTCCCCCATGGCGCAGGCGGCACCGGCCGGCTGCTCCAGCTGCGGTTTCATGGTGCCGATGGCCGGTGCGCTGCGCGCGGCGTTCGGGGTCTGCGCCAACACCTACTCGCCCGCCGACGGGCGGGTCGTCGCGCTGGACTACGGATGCGGAGGGCACTCCGAGGCCGCGTTGGTGCCAGGGTCTCGACCCAGCGATGCCCCGCGGATCGACGAGGTGGGCTTCGACGTGGTGCGGGCCCGGCCCGACCCGGAGCACGGCTCGGTCAGCGAGACCGAGCCCGTCGAGGATCTCGGGCACTCCTGAGCCGCCTTGTCGTGGCCGTGCCGGCCGACCCGTTCGGCACCGCGGGGCTGCGGGCGGCCGTGCTGGCCGGCTGGGCCGCCAGCCCGGCACGCTTCCGCGAGGACGCCAACGCCGAGGAGGACCTCGCCCTCGGCGGCTACCGGGACCGGGCACTGGTCGAGCTTGCCCAGAACGCCAACGACGCCGCTGCCCGGGACGGGCAGGCCGGCCGGCTGCTGCTGCGGCTGCGCGAGGGCGAGCTCGCTGCCTCCAACACCGGCGCCGCGCTCAGCGCTGAGGGGGTCGAGGCGCTGTGCACGCTGCGCGCCTCGGCGAAACGGGACGCGAGCAGTGTGGGCCGCTTCGGTGTCGGCTTCGCCGCGGTCCTCGGGCTCAGCGACGCGCCACGCGTGTGCTCGACCACGGGTGCGGTCGGTTTCGACCGAGCCCGCAGCCGCGCCGAGGTCGAGCGGATCGCTTCGCTGGCCGACGAGCTGGTCCGCCGCGGTGGCGCCGTGCCGGCGCTGCGGCTGCCCTGGCCGCTGGATGAGGCAGCTGAGCCCGGCTGGGCCACCACGGTGCGGCTGCCGCTGCGTGATGGCGCTGCCGAGGGGCTGGCCCGCCGGCTGCTTGAGGAGGTCGGGCCCGGCCTGCTGCTCGGGTTGAGCCACCTCGACGAGGTGGTGATCGAGCTGGACGGTCGGCGCCGCTTGCTCGCCGCGGCTCGTGACGGCGACGAGGTCGTGGTGCTCGACGACGGGATGCCCAGCCGCTGGCGAAGCACCCACCGCACCGAGCTGCTGCCGGCCGCGCTGCTGAGCGAGCGGCCAACCGAGGAACGCGACCGGCGGCGGGTCACGTTGCGCTGGGCTGTCCCGGTCGACGCCCAGGGCCGACCGGCTCCGTGGCCGGACCGGGTGCCCAGGGTGGTGCACGCCCCGACCCCCACCGCGCTGCCCTGCTCGTTGCCGGCGCTGTTGCTGGCCGACCTGCCGCTGGACCCGACCCGCCGGCAGGTTGCCGAAGGGGCGTTGACCGAGCACCTGGTCGGGCTGGCCGCGGCGGCGTACGTCGATCTTGTCGCCGCCCTCGGGCACCCGGCGCTGGTTCCGCGCGGGATGCCGCTGGGCCCGTTCGACGCTTCGCTGACCGAGGCCGTGCTGGACCGGCTGCCGCACTCGGCGGTGCTGCCGGGCGGGCTGAGCCCTGCCGACGTCGTCGCGGTGCCGCAGGCCCCGCCAGGGCTGATCGATGCGCTCGGTGCCGCCGCCCCGGCGACCCTGCCGGAGCTGTGGGTCCGTGACGGGGCGGCCACTACGGCGTTGCGGGTCCGGCGGGTCGGGCTGGGTGAGCTGCTCGAGTCGCTGGACGGCCCGGAGCTGTCGCCGGCGCGATGGCGGGAGGTCTACGCGACCCTGGTCGAGGTGCCGGCGGAGGACCTGGCCGGCCTGCCCGTGCCGCTGGCCGACGGTCGCACGGCCCGAGGCCCGCGTGGGCTGCTGCTGCCCGAGGGGCCGGTGCCGGCCGGGCTGGCTGAGCTGGGCCTGCGCCTGGTGCACCCGCAGGCGGCCCACCCCGTGCTGCGCCGGGCCGGGGCGATCCCCGCCGGGCCCGCCCAGCTGCTCGCCGACCCGGCCGTGCGTGCCGCGGTGCTGGACGGGCCGGAGGCCGCCGGTCTGGGCCTGCGCGCGGGGGTGCTGGACGGGCCGGAGGCCGCCGGTCTGGACCCGGCCCGGCTGGCGACCCTGGTGCTGGGGTTGGTCGCCGCGGCCGATGTCGGGGTGGCCGAGCATCCCTGGTTGGCCGAGCTCGAGCTGCCCGACGACGCCGGGGAGCTGTCGTTGCCCGAGGAGATGGCCCTGCCCGGTGCGCCGGTGCTGGACCTGGTCGAACCGGGCAGCTACCGGCTGCCCGACCCCGCTGTGCTCGAAGCCGTCGGACCGACGCCGCTGCGGGCGGTCGGGGTGCGCTGGAGCATCCCGCTGCTCGCCGCCCGCGACTGGCTGCCGGGGGCCGGACCCGACGAGGGACCCGCGCCGCTGGCCAGCCTGGACGGCGTGCCGGACTGGGTGGCCGAGGTCCTCGAGCCGCTGGCGCCGGGCCACCCGGACGCGGTGCTCGTCCCGGAGGCGGTGGTGCTCGGCGACCTCGATCTGGTCCACCCCGACGCCTGGCCGGCGGCGCTGGCCGTGCTGGCTGCTGACCGGGAGCTGCGCGCCGCGGTGTGCCAGCCGTTCACCGTCCTGGCCGAGACCACCAGTGCGAGGGTGACCGGTT
>JAJZTN010000052.1 GCA_021848885.1 Actinomycetes bacterium | reverse complement strand
GACTGCTCGTCGACTGCTCGTCGACTGCTCGTCGACTGCTCGTCGACTGCTCGTCGACTGCTCGTCGACTGCCTGTCGACTGCTCGTCGGCTGCGAGTCTCAGGCGCTGAGCTGGCGCCGGGTGCGCTCCAGCCGGCTCACCCCGGCCCGCATGGTGCTGCCGTCGGTGTTGAGCTGGGCCAGCGTGGTGCACACCTCGTGCACCACCCGCGGGTCGATCGGCAGCGACATGTGGCCCACCCCGCGCACGAGGACGTTGCGGGCGTGCAGGTCGGGGTGGTGCAGCCGACCGCTGTGCTGTGGCACCACCATCTGGTCCAGGTCGCTGTAGATGGACACGTGCCGGGTCCGGCAGTCAGGCGTGGGTGCGTCCAGCTCCTCGAGCAGATCGCTGCCCGGGCGCAGCTGGCGGACAAGCCGGGTGGGCAGCAGGTAGGCGTGCCAGGTGCCGTTGTGCGGGGTGCCCAACGTCACCAGGGTGTGCACCCGCTCGTCACCGCCGAGGCGCTGCACGTAGTAGCGGGCGATGAGCCCGCCCATCGAGTGCCCGACCACGTGCACCCGCTCGTAGCCGGTCTCCGCGCACAGCTCCTCGACGGCCGCGGCCAGGTCCCCGGCCACCCGGCGTACGTCGCCAACGATCGGGCCGTAGTTCATCGTCGCGACCCGGCCGAACCCTCGCCGGCGCAGACCGCGGCGCAGCACCGTGAAGATGGAGCGGTTGTCGACCATGCCGTGCACCAGCAGGATCGGGGTCCCGGCCGCCTCGACGTCGAAGACCACCAGACCACGCTGCTCGGGGGGCAGGTCGCCCAGTCGCCGCTGGTAGCCGAAGGGGCCCCATGCCCGGCACTGCCGCTCCCGGGCCACCCCCAGCGGGTAGAGGGCCACGTGCGCGGCGATCCAGGCCATCTCGACCCCGGCGCCGCGAATCCCCGGCCCGCTGGCCAGCGCCGCGACACCCGCACGCGCCGCTCGCGCGACCTGGCCGGCCATCCGCCGGCCGGCGGACAGGCCGTGCTCGCCCGGCTGCGGCCACAGCCGCATCACGTCGACCCGCGCCGGCTCCCGGGCGAGATCCGGGCGCCCGACGGTATCCAGATCGCTCACCGCCCGCTCCTTGCCCCGTGCAGTCGATCCCCGATCGGTGTGACCACGATGGTGTGGTCCTCTGGTGTGATCCTCGGCACAACCGAGCCGCAAGGTTAGCGCGGGTAACCCTGCGATGACCTGTCCGACATTCCAGTGTTCCCGTGTGGACATGTTTCCGTTATGCGAGGAAACCGTGCCGTGACACCGGCACGGCACGGTGGGTGCAGGCTGCGGCTACGCTGCCCGCGAAGTCACGCACCGCGCCCGCAACGGGTGGGGCTCGTCGGCAGGTGGGAGGACATCGGCATGGCTGCCCCGCTGCGCATCGTCATCGCCAAGCCCGGCCTGGACGGGCACGACCGGGGGGCCAAGGTCATCGCCCGGGCGTTGCGCGATTCCGGCATGGAGGTCATCTACACCGGCCTGCACCAGACGCCCGAGCAGATCGTCGAGACCGCGATCCAGGAAGACGCCGACGCGATCGGGCTGTCGGTGCTGTCCGGGGCGCATATGACGCTTTTCGCCCGAGTGCTCGAGCTGCTTCGTGAGCGCGATGCCGCGGACGTGACGGTCTTCGGCGGAGGGATCATCCCCGACGCGGACCTGCCCGAGCTGGCCGCCATGGGCGTGGCCAAGGTGTTCACCCCGGGAACCCCGACCCAGGAGGTCGTCGACTGGGTTCGCGCGGCCCTCGGGCAGGGCTCGGCTCCCACCGCGGGCTGACCCACGGGGCCGGGTGCGCCGCCCCGCGGACCCGCCGCTACGCTGCCGAGGTCCGGCCGCTCCCACCAGGTCGTGCCGACCGCCGCACCCCCGCCGATCCCCGCGGGGGAGCCCGGCGGGGCAGGGTGGGCGGCCACCGACCCTCGGACGGAGGATGCGAGGCCGTGGATCTCTTCGAGTACCAGGCGCGGGACCTTTTCGCCGCGCACGGGGTGCCGGTGCTGGACGCTCGGGTGGCCGACACCGCCGAGCAGGCCGAGGTCGCCGCGGCCGAGCTCGGTGCGGGCACCGTGGTCGTCAAGGCCCAGGTCAAGACCGGCGGGCGCGGCAAGGCCGGCGGCGTCAAGCTGGCGCACTCGCCAGCCGAGGCGGGCGCGCGGGCCAGGGAGATCCTCGGGATGGACATCAAGGGGCACACGGTGCACCGCGTGATGCTTGCCCCGGCCGCGAGCATCGCCGAGGAGTTCTATGTCTCGGTCCTGCTCGACCGGGCCAACCGCAGCTACCTGGCGATGGCCTCCCGTGAGGGCGGCATGGAGATCGAGCAGCTCGCCGTGGCGAAGCCCGAGGCGCTGGCCCGGGTCCCGGTGGACCCGCTGCGTGGCATCGACGCCGCCGTCGCCCGCGACATCGTGCGGGCCGGCGGATTCGCACCCGAGGTCACCGAGCAGGTCGCCGAGGTCCTGGTCGCGCTATGGGAGGTCTTCACCGCCGAGGACGCCACCCTGGTCGAGGTGAACCCGCTGGTGCGTACCGCCGACGGGCGGATCATCGCGCTGGACGGCAAGGTCACCCTCGATGAGAACGCCGGCTTCCGCCATCCCGAGCACGCCGAGCTGGCCGACCGCGGCGGAACGGATCCGCTGGAGGTGCGGGCCCGGGAACGGGACCTCAACTACGTCAAGCTCGACGGCGAGGTCGGCATCATCGGCAACGGTGCAGGGCTGGTGATGGCCACCCTCGATGTCGTCGCCTACGCCGGGCAGGACTTCGGCGGGGTCAAGCCGGCCAACTTCCTCGACATCGGTGGTGGGGCCTCGGCCGATGTCATGGCCAACGGCCTGGAGATCATCCTCGGTGACCCCTCGGTCCGGTCGGTCTTCGTCAACGTCTTCGGCGGCATCACCGCCTGCGACGCGGTGGCCACCGGGATCGTCCAGGCGATGGAGATGCTCAAGGAGCGCGGCGAGCGCATCGACAAGCCGCTGGTCGTGCGGCTGGACGGCAACAACGCCGAGAAGGGCCGGGCCATCCTCGCCGAGGCCGAGCACGACCTCATCGAGATGGTCGACACGATGGACTCCGCGGCCCGGCGTGCGGCCGAGCTGGCCGCCGCGAGCGGTTGAGCCGCGGCATTCTCCGGGAGCCACACACCGCAGCGACGTAAGGACGAGCCCGACCATGGCCATCTTCCTCACCGAGAACAGCAAGGTCGTCGTCCAGGGGATGACGGGCTCGGAGGGACGCAAGCACACCCAGCGGATGCTACGGTCCGGCACCCGCATCGTCGGGGGGACCAACCCGCGCAAGGCCGGCCAGGACGTCGAGCTCGACGGTGTGAGGCTGCCGGTGGTGGGCACCGTGGCCGAGGCTGTGCGCGAGCTCGGTGCGGACGTCTCGGTCGTCTTCGTCCCGCCGCCGGCGACCAAGACCGCGGTCTTTGAGGCCGTCGACGCCGGGATCCCCCTCCTCGTCGTGATCACAGAGGGCGTCCCGGTGCACGACACCGCGCATTTCCACGCCTACGCCCAGGCCCGTGGCACCACCCGGATCATCGGCCCGAACTGCCCGGGTCTGATCAGTCCCGGCAAGTCCAACGCCGGCATCATCCCCGCCGACATCACCAAGGGTGGGCGGATCGGGCTGGTGTCCAAGTCCGGGACGCTGACCTACCAGATGATGCACGAGCTGCGCGACATCGGCTTCTCGACGTGTGTGGGCATCGGCGGGGACCCGATCATCGGGACCACCCACATCGACTGCCTCGCCGCCTTCGAGGATGACCCGGAGACCGACGCGATCGTGATGATCGGCGAGATCGGTGGGGACGCCGAGGAGCGTGCTGCCGCCTATATCGCCTCGAACGTGACCAAGCCGGTGATCGGCTATGTCGCGGGCTTCACCGCCCCGGAGGGCAAGACGATGGGGCATGCCGGGGCGATCGTGTCAGGCTCGTCGGGCACCGCGGCGGCCAAGAAGGAGGCCCTTGAGGCCGCCGGTGTGCGGGTCGGGCGCACCCCCAGCGAGACTGCCGCGCTCATGCGCGAGGTGATGGCGGCGCACTGACGCCGCGAGTCGGGCGGCCGGAACCGTCGGCCTGCGCCGCCAGCCCGGCGGCGGGAACCGTCGGCCTGCGCCGCCAGCCCGGCGGCGGGAACCGTCGGCCTGCGCCGCCAGCCCGGCGGCGGGCTGCCCGGCCGGTGCGGGGCGCGACACCCCGACGTCCCCGGGATGCCGGACTGAGCAGGGCCCGGGGGTGACGATGGCCCGGTGACCGATCTGCTCTCCCGCACCCCCACGGGCGCCGCCAAGCGCGCCGACGAGGACGCCACCCCGGTCACCGCACTGGCCGCCGGCACGCTCGTGGCGGCGACCACGCTGGCGATCGCGGTGCTGGCCATCACCGTGGTGGTGCTCCTCGGCTGGATAACCGCCACCCGTAGCCAGGCCAGCGGGGCGGCGGCCTGGCGGCTCGTGCTGCAGGTTTGGGTGCTGGCCCACCATGGCGGTTTCGCGATCGAGGCCAGCGGTGGGACCCGCTTCGGGCTGGTGCCCCTCGGCGTCACGGTGCCCGTCGCGTTGCTGCTGGCCGGCTCGGCGGCCCGCGCCGCGCGCGCCGCCGGGATCCGCACGCCGCGCTCGGCGCTGCGCATGCTCGTCGCCCTCGTGCTGGTCTACGGAATGCTCACCCTGGCGGTCAGCCCGCTGGCCAGCGCCGAGAACATCCACCCGATGGCCTCCCAGGCGATGCTCGGCGCGATGCTCGTGGCGGGGCTGGCCGGTGGTGCCGGCATCAGTCGCGGCGCCGGGCTCACCTCGATGCTGCGGGCCCGGCTGCCCGGCCACCTCGATGCCGCCGTGGCCGGGGCGCTGACCGGCACGGCGCTGCTGCTCGGCTCCGGTTCGTTGCTGGCCGCGGCCAGCCTGGCCTGGCACGCGCAGCGGGCGACCAGTGTGCTGGGCTCCTTGGGTGCCGGCGTGGCCGGCTCGGTGCTGCTGCTGCTGGCCTGTCTGGCGCTGCTGCCCAACGCGGTGGTGTGGGGCGCGGCCTACATCCTCGGCCCGGGTTTCGCGGTGGGGACGGGTACGACGGTGGGGCCGCTGGCGGTGCAGCTGGGTGCGGTGCCGGCGTTGCCGCTGCTGGCCGCGCTGCCGGCAACGGGGATGCCGACCGGCCTGGCCCTTGTGGTGATGTTGCTGCCGCTTCTCGCCGGGGTGCTCGCCGGGGTCGTCACGGTACGCCGGATGCCCGGCGTACCGGAGCGCACCCGGCTGACCTGGTCGGCGGTCGCCGGGGTGGGCAGCGGAGTGCTGCTGGCCCCGCTGACCTGGTTCTCCGGCGGCCCGGCCGGGCCGGGTCGGCTCGCGGTGGTCGGCCCCTCGGCATGGCAGGTCGCCCTGGTGGCCGCCACCGAGGTCGGGCTGGCCGCCACGCTCACCGCCTGGGCGCTGCCGCCGCGGCTGCGCTCGGGCCCGTCGGCGCAAGGCTGAGGGCGCCGCCCCGGCGGCGCAAGGCTGAGGGCGCGACCCGGCGGCCAAGCGGCCGCGCTGACCGGTTCGGCCGGGCACGGGGCCTGGTCGCGGGCCCGCTATCGTGACGCACCGTGCCGAGCATCGAGCAAGCCCCCGCTCGGGTGGTCGTGCTCGCCTCCGGTGCCGGCAGCAACCTGGTCGCGCTCCTGGCGGCCAGCGCAGACCCGGCGTACGGCGCTGAGGTGGTCGCGGTGGGCAGTGACGTCGAGCATGCCCCGGCGCTGGACCGTGCCACCGAGCGCGGCGTCGCCAGCTTCGTCGAGCCGCTGAGCGCCCACCCGGACCGGGCCTCCTGGAACCGCGCGCTGGCCGACCGGGTGGCCGCCCACCGGCCCGACCTGGTGGTGTGCGCAGGCTTTATGCGCATCCTCGGCGCGACCTTCCTGCAGCGCTTCAGCGAGCGCATCGTCAACACCCACCCGGCCCTGCTGCCGGCCTTCCCGGGCGTGCACGCTGTGCGCGACGCACTGGCCTACGGGGTCCGGGTCAGCGGGGTGACGGTCCACCTCGTCGATGCCGGGGTGGACACCGGCCCGGTGCTGGACCAGCGCGCCGTGCCGGTGCTGGCCGATGATGACGAGGCCAGCCTGCACGCGCGCATCAAGGACGCCGAGCACGAGCTGCTCGCCGACGTCGTGGGCCGGATGGTCCGCGGCGGTTGGACGGTCACCGGCAGGAAGGTCACGATCCCTTGAGCGCAACCCTTGAGCCCCAGCCCGACAGGTTGCCCATCCGCAGGGCACTGGTCAGCGTCTATGACAAGACCGGGCTGGAGGAGCTGGCCCGCGGGCTGCACGAGGCCGGGGTGCAGATCGTCTCGACCGGCTCGACCGCCGCGGCGGTGCGAGCCGCTGGCGTGCCGGTCATCAGCGTCGAGGAGCTCACCGGTTTCCCGGAGTGCCTGGACGGTCGGGTCAAGACACTGCACCCGCGGGTGCACGCCGGGATCCTGGCCGATCGCCGCCGGCCCGAGCACCTCGCGCAGCTGGAGGAGCTGGGGATCGCGCCGTTCGACCTCGTCGTGGTCAACCTCTACCCCTTCGCCAAAACGGTTGCCAGCGGGGCCAGCCCGCAGGAGTGCGTCGAGCAGATCGACATCGGCGGGCCCTCGATGGTGCGGGCCGCGGCCAAGAACCACCCCAGCGTCGCGGTGACCACCGACCCGGCCGACTACCCGGCGGTGCTGTCCGCGGTGGCCGCCGGTGGGTTCACCCTGGCTGAGCGGGCCCGGATGGCGGCACAGGCCTTCGCGCACACGGCCAGCTACGACGTGGCGGTGGCCTCCTGGCTGGGCGGCGTGCTCGCCCCGGAGCCGGACGGCGGGCGCTTCCCCAGCTGGGTGGGGGGGACCTGGGAGCGGGTCGCGTCGCTGCGCTATGGCGAGAACCCGCACCAGGCGGCGGCGATATATGCCAGCGCCGACCACCGCCCGGGCCTGGCCCGCGCCGAGCAGCTGCACGGCAAGGAGATGTCCTACAACAACTACGTCGACGCTGACGCCGCTCGACGGGCCGCTTTCGACCACCTGGACCCCGCTGTCGCGGTTATCAAGCACGCGAACCCGTGCGGTATCGCGGTGGTTGATGGCGCCGAACCCGAGGCGATCGCGGCGGCGCACCGCAAGGCGCACGCCTGTGACCCGGTCTCGGCCTTCGGCGGGGTGATCGCCGCCAACCGCACGGTCACCTTTTTTAATGATACGGCGACCACCGAGATCTACACTGAGGTCGTCGTCGCGCCGGACTTCGACCCCGAGGCGCTGGCGATCCTCACCCAGAAGAAGAACATCCGGCTGCTGCGGGTGGCCGGTGGGCACCCAGGCCGGCGGGTCGAGATGCGCTCGGTGTCCGGCGGGATGCTGCTGCAGACCGCCGATGACATCGAGGCCGACGGGGACGACCCGCTGACCTGGCGGTTGGTCAGCGGTCCGGCGGCCGACCCGGTGACGCTGGCCGACCTGGAGTTCGCCTGGCGTGCGGTGCGGGCGGTGAAGTCCAACGCCATCGTGCTGGCCAGTGACCGGGCAACCGTGGGGGTGGGCATGGGCCAGGTCAACCGGGTTGACGCGGCGCGGCTGGCCGTGGCCCGGGCCGGTGGTGAGCGGGCCGCTGGGTCGGTGGCCGCATCCGACGCCTTCTTCCCCTTCCCCGACGGCCTGCAGGTGCTCATCGACGCCGGGGTCCGTGCGGTGGTGCAGCCGGGGGGGTCGATGCGGGACGAGGAGGTCCTAGCCGCCGCCTCGGCCGCGGGAGTGACGATGTACCTGACCGGCACCCGCCACTTCGCGCACTGACGCAAGAGGAAGTCGCTGATCATGCAATCGTTGCCCGCGGCGCGGGCAACGATTGCATGATCAGCGAGGAGGTGTGGGGGATGGACGCGCTCGACCTGCTCGACCTTGACAGCCTCATCGAGGAGACCGACGCCGCGCTGCGCGAGGTGGTCCGCCGCTTCGGCGCCGAGCGGGTCGCCCCGCGGGTGCCCGGATGGTTCGAGCGCGCCGACCTGAGCCCGGACCAGGTGCGCGAGCTGGCCGTCGAGCTGGGCTCCATCGGCCTGCTGGGCATGCACCTGCACGGCTATGGCTGCGCGGGCACCTCGGCGACGGCGTACGGGTTGGCCTGTCTGGAACTGGAGGCCGTCGACGCCGGGCTGCGCAGCCTGGTCTCGGTGCAGGGCTCGCTGGTCATGTTCGCCATCCATCGCTTCGGCTCCGAAGCCCAGCGCCAGCAGTGGCTGCCCAGGTTGGCAGCCGGCACCGCGATCGGCTGCTTCGGGCTGACCGAGGCCGACTTCGGCTCCAACCCCGCGGGCATGCGCAGCACCGCACGCCGGGACGGCACCGACTGGGTGCTGCAGGGGACCAAGATGTGGATCACCAACGGCAGCCTCGCCGACGTGGCCATCATCTGGGCCCGCAGCATCGACGAGGACGGCCAGCCCGGGCCGATCCGGGGGTTCGTTGTGCCCACCGACACCCCGGGGTTCTCGGCCACGACCATCCACCACAAGCTGTCCCTGCGCGCCTCGATCACCGCCGAGCTGGTGCTCGAGGGGGTGCGCCTTCCCGCTGATGCGGTGCTGCCGGAGGCGGTGGGGTTGCGCGCCCCGCTGTCCTGCCTGGACGAGGCGCGCTTCGGCATCGTCTTCGGGGTGATGGGCGCGGCCCGGTCCTGCTACGAGGTGGCCCGGGACTATGCGCTGACCCGGGTGCAGTTCGACCGGCCGATCGCGGCCTTCCAGCTGACCCAGGCCAAGCTCGCCGAGATGGCCGTCGCGGTCGGGCAGGGCACCCTGCTGGCCCTGCACCTGGGGCGGTTGAAGGACGCCGGCTCGCTGTTGGCTGAGCAGGTCAGCGCCGGGAAGTTCGCCAACGTCCCGGCTGCCCTGCAGGTGGCCCGCACCGCCCGCAGCATCCTGGGCGGCAACGGGATCACGCTGGAGTACCCGGTGATCCGGCACATGCTCAACCTGGAGACGGTGCTCACCTACGAGGGCACCCACGAGATGCACACCCTGGTGCTGGGTGCGGCGATAACCGGGATCCCGGCCTTCCGCTGAGACCCCGCCCGGGCGCGGCCGGGACCCGTGCCGGCCGGGCGCGACCGGCCCGGTGCCCGGCGGCGTGAGAGACTGCCTGCCCGTGAGCGCGATCATCCTCGACGGGCGGGCTAGCGCGGCGGCGATCCGGGCGGAGCTTGCCGAGCGGGTGGCGCGGCTGCGGGCGCGCGGTGTGCACCCCGGGCTGGGCACCGTGCTTGTCGGCGAGGACCCGGGCAGCCACGCCTACGTCGCCGGCAAGCACCGGGACTGCGCGGCGGTGGGGATCGCCAGCATCCAGCGCGAGCTGCCGGCAGGGGCCAGCCAGGCCCAGGTCGAGGACGCCCTGGCCGAGCTCAACGCCGATCCGGCCTGCACCGGCTACATCGTGCAGCTGCCGCTGCCCGGCCACCTGGACTCCGACCGGGTGCTTGAGCTGATCGACCCCGGCAAGGACGCCGACGGCCTGCACCCGGTCAACCTGGGCCGGCTGGTGCTGATGAAGCCGGCGCCGCTGCCGTGCACCCCGCGCGGCTGCCTGGAGCTGATCCGCCGCTATGACGTGCCGTTGGACGGCGCCGAGGTGGTCGTCATCGGCCGGGGAGTCACGGCCGGGCGGCCGATGGGCCTGCTGCTCACCCGACGTAGCGAGAACGCCACGGTGACCATCTGCCACACCGGCACCCGCAAGCTGGGCGAGCACACCCGGCGCGCCGATGTCGTGGTGGCCGCCGCGGGGGTCCCCGGCCTGCTCACCCCCGAGATGGTCAAGCCGGGCGCCGCGGTACTCGACGTCGGCATCACCCGGGTGCTGGGTCCGGACGGCAAGGGCCGCTACACCGGTGATGTCCACCCCGCGGTCGCGGACAGGGCCGGCTGGATAACCCCGATGCCCGGCGGGGTGGGACCGATGACCCGAGCGATGCTGCTGGCCAACGTCGTGGAGCGTGCCGAGAGCCTGGCCGCGACGGTGGGATGAGCGCGGCCGGACCCCGACCCGCCCCGCGGCCCCGCCGGCACCCGTGGGCGATGCTGGCCGTGCTGCTCGTCGCCGGCGTCGGTCTCACCCTGGTGCCCCTGGCCGGCTTCCGGCGCGGCTGCCTGGTGCTCGCGGTGGCCCCGCTGCTCGGTGCGCTGCTGCGCGCGCTGCTGCCCTCGGTGGATGCCGGACCCTTGGCGGTGCGCTCGAGGGGAGTCGATGTGGCCATGCTCGTCGGGCTGGCCCTGGCCCTGTCGGTGCTGGCCGTCGCCGTCCCGACGCACTGAGCCCGCACTCCCCGGTCGCAGGCCGCCGTGTGCCGGGCCTGGGGGCAACCTCACGTCCAGTCGGTGTGCCGGGCCCTGGGGCAAGTTCAGGCCGCCGTGTGCCGGGCCTGGGGGCAACCTCACGTCCAGTCGGTGCACCGGGGGCGGGGGCGCGCGGGTAGGGTCGGTGCCGAAGTCTCTTGACGACAAGATATCTTGATACCGAGACTTTGTGACCGGGTCCCGCCGCACAGCGGCGCGCTCCGGGCGCTTCGGGACCACTCAGGGCGGGAGACGCGTCATGGCAGACAGGAAGGGCAAGGTCGCGGTCGTCGGTGCCGGCTTCTACGGCTCCACGACGGCGCAGCGGCTGGCCGAGTACGACATCTTCTCCACCGTCGTGCTCACCGACATCGTCGAGGGTCGCCCGGAGGGGCTGGCGCTGGACATGAACCAGTCCCGCCCGATCGAGGGCTTCGAGACCAGGGTCATCGGCCAGACCACCGGCCCGAACGGCGAGGGCTATGAGGTGATCTCGGGCGCCGATGTCGTCGTCATCACCGCCGGACTGCCGCGCAAGCCCGGGATGAGCCGGATGGACCTCATCCAGACCAACGCCAAGATCGTGCGCCAGGTCGCCGAGAACGTCGCCCGGCACGCCCCCGACGCGGTGGTCATCGTGGTGTCCAACCCGCTGGACGAGATGACCGCGCTGACCCAGCTGGCCACCGGCTTCCCGCGCCAGCGGGTGCTGGGCCAGGCCGGCATGCTGGACACCGCGCGCTTCACCCACTTCGTCGCAGAGGAGCTGGCCGTCCCGGTCGCCAGCGTGCGCACCCTCACCCTGGGTTCGCACGGCGACACGATGGTCCCCGTGCCCAGCCAGTGCACGGTCAACGGAGCGGCGCTGACCGACCTGCTGACGGCTGAGAAGATCGACGAGCTGGTCAACCGCACCCGAAACGGCGGTGCCGAGGTGGTGGCCCTGCTCAAGACCGGGTCGGCGTACTTCGCTCCCTCGGCGGCCGCGGCCCGGATGGCCCGTGCGGTGGTCGAGGACTCCCACGCGGTGCTGCCGGTGTGCGCCTGGGTGGACGGGGAGTTCGGCATCTCCGGGGTTTACCTGGGGGTGACCGCCGAGATCGGCCGCGCCGGTGTGGTCCGGGTCGTGCAGACCCCGCTCACCGACGACGAGCTGGCCGGGCTGCGTGCCGCCGCGGAGGCCGTGCGCGCCAAGCAGGCCGACGTCGAGAACCTCTGAGCCCGGAGAGGACCCAGCAGCCATGGCGAAGATCAAGGTCGTGAACCCGGTCGTCGAGCTCGATGGTGACGAGATGACCCGGATCATCTGGACGTTCATCAAGGACCGTCTCATCCACCCCTACCTCGACATCGACCTGCGCTACTTCGACCTGGGGATCGAGCACCGCGACGCCACCGACGACCAGGTCACCATCGACGCCGCGCACGCCATCCAGGAGCACGGGGTGGGGGTCAAGTGCGCGACGATCACCCCGGACGAGGCGCGGGTGGCCGAGTTCGGGCTGAAGAGGATGTGGCGCTCGCCCAACGGCACGATCCGCAACATCCTCGGCGGCGTGATCTTCCGCGAGCCGATCGTGATCGCCAACATCCCGCGACTGGTCCCGGGCTGGACCAAGCCCATCGTTATCGGCCGTCACGCGCACGCCGACCAGTACCGGGCGACCGACTTCGTGGTCCCCGGCCCAGGCACGGTGACGATCACCTACACACCGGAGGACGGCTCCGAGCCGATGCAGTTCGAGGTTGCCCGGTTCCCCGGTGGCGGGGTCGCCATGGGCATGTACAACTTCGACGACTCGATCCGGGACTTCGCCCGCGCCTCGTTCCGCTACGGGCTCGAGCGCGGCTACCCGGTCTACCTGTCGACCAAGAACACCATCCTCAAGGCCTACGACGGGCGGTTCAAGGACCTGTTCGCCGAGGTCTTCCAGACCGAGTTCGCCGCCGAGTTCGCCGCCGCCGGACTGACCTACGAGCACCGGCTCATCGATGACATGGTCGCCTCCGCACTCAAGTGGGAGGGGGGCTACCTGTGGGCGTGCAAGAACTACGACGGTGACGTGCAGTCCGACACCGTCGCGCAGGGCTTCGGCTCGCTCGGGCTGATGACCTCCGTGCTGATGACGCCGGACGGGCGCACCGTCGAGGCCGAGGCGGCCCACGGCACGGTGACCCGGCACTACCGCCAGCACCAGCAGGGCAAGCCGACCTCGACCAACCCGATCGCCTCGATCTTCGCCTGGACCCGCGGGCTGGAGCACCGCGGCAAGCTAGACGGGACCCCGGAGGTCATCGCCTTCGCCCAGACGCTCGAGGGGGTCTGCGTGCGCACCGTCGAGGCCGGCCTGATGACCAAGGACCTCGCCCTGCTGGTCGGCCCGGACGCCCCGTGGCTGAACACCGAGGACTTCCTCGCCGCCCTGGACGAGCGGCTGCGCACCGCGATGGCCGCCTCGGCCTGACCGCAGCCGGGCGGGGGCGGCCGGGGGCATCCCCGCCTCGGCCTGACCGGAGCCGGGCGGGGGCGGACGTGCCAGCCGACCCGGTGGGCTGGCAGGATGGGGTTCCGCTGCGCTCGGAGGTCCAGGCAGGGTGATGACGGCACGGTGGGTCGTGGTGCGACGTCTGGTGCTCGGCTTCCTCGTGCTCGTGGTGGCCGGTATCGCGACCGGGCTGATCGTCGGGTGGATCGGCAGCACCGTGCTCGGCTCGGTGCACGACATGAAGTCCCCGCCTCCCCCGGCCGCACGGGCCTCCACGGGCCCGGGCCCCACAAGCGCCCCGGCGAGCACCGCGACCAGCTCAAGCAGCCCGACCGGCGCCGCCACCCCCACCGGCCCGACGACCTCCCTCGGCCCGACCGGCGCCCTGGTGATCGGCTCGATAAGCCCGAGCACCGCCGCCGCCGGTCAGCGGGTCGACCTGCGCGGGGCCTACCCCGGCGCGGCCCCGGGCACGACGATCCAGATCCAGCAGCAGGCGGGTTCGGGTCCGTGGAAGGACTTCCCGGCTGTCACGACGGTCTCCCGGGACGGCACCTGGTCGATGTGGATCAAGACCTGGCTCAAGGGCACCCAGCAGCTGCGGGTGCGTGACCCGGCCACCGGCGCCACCTCGGCCCCGGTCACCTTGACCATCGGCTGAGCCGACCGGTCCCCCGGACGCCCTGGTGCTCACCGTCGCCTCGGTCAACGTCAACGGCGTTCGCGCCGCCATGGCCAAGGGCATGGCGGCGTGGCTGGCCGACGTGGCCCCGGACGTGCTGTGCCTGCAGGAGGTGCGGGCCGGGGCGGCTGACGTCCCGGCCGGACTCGGTGAGGACGCAGGCTGGCACGGCGCGCACGCGGTCTGCTCGCGGCCCGGGCGGGCCGGGGTGGCCGTGCTGACCCGCCGCCCCGCCGAAGCGGTCCGGGTCGGTTTCGGAGTCGAGGTGTTCGACACGGCCGGGCGCTACGTCGAGGTGTGGCTGCCCGGGCTTGTCGTTGCCAGCGTCTACGTGCCAACGGGTGAGGTGGGCACGCCCCGCCAGGAGGAGAAGGAGTCCTTCCTGGCCGGTCTGCACGAGCACCTCGTCGGGCTGGCCGCCACGGCGGGCCGCGCCGTGCTGGTGTGCGGGGACTTCAACATCGCCCACCGCGAGGCCGACCTGAAGGCATGGCGGGCCAACCGCGGCCGGGCCGGGTTCCTGCCGCAGGAGCGGGCATGGCTGGACCGGCTCTACCGGCAGGCCGGCTACGTCGACGTCGTACGCCGGTTGCACCCGGACCGGGAGGGCCCCTACACCTGGTGGTCCTACCGCGGCCGTGCCTTCGACAACGACGCGGGCTGGCGGATCGACCTGCAGGTGGCCACCCCGGACCTGGCGGCCCGGGCGGTGCGGGCGCAGGTGCACCGGGCCGTGGGCTACGACCGGCGGTTCAGCGACCACGCCCCGGTGGTGGTCGACTACGACGTGCCCGGGACCAGCTCCCACTCGTGACCGTCGGGGGTGTCTCGAACCTGCACCCCCAGCCCGCGCAACCGGTCGCGCACCGTGTCGGCGGTGGCCCAGTCCCGGGCGTTGCGGGCCCGCTCGCGCAGGTCGAGCAGCAGCTCCACGAACCCGCCGAGCACCTCCCGCGGGTCGCGGGCCCCGGTCCGGGCCAGCTCGCCGAGCTGGGTCAGCATGCCGCGCAGCACGTGCCGGGCATGCTCGGCGTCATCGGACTGCAGGGTGTCCGCCGACCAGGCCGTTATGGCCTGCTCGAGCTCGAGGGCCACGTGCACGCAGTCCTCGACCGAGCGGGCCGCCAGCGCCGCGGTGAACGCCGCCTCCAGCAGGTCGGCCGCCTCGCGCAGGCTGCTGGCCCCGGCCAGGTCGACCGGCTCGGCCGCGGACGCCGCCGACCCTGGGCCCGATGCTGGGCCCGAACCCGGGCCCGATGCTGGGCCCGAACCCGGGCCCGAACCCGGGCCCGAGTGGGTGAGCCGGGCGCCTTCGGTCGGGTCCGCCGCCCCACCCCGCCCCGACCGGCGTCGCGTTGGCTGGCTTGCCGGGCCCGCCCCGCTGCGGCCGGTGCGCGAGCCGGGGTCGGCCAGTGCCGCCAGTGGCACCACCGAACCGGCCGGCAGCACCCGCGCGCGCTGACCCCTGCGCACCGTGACCGTGCGGTTGCCCAGCACCCGGGCCACCCCGGCGTCCAGGTCGACCACCAGGGCGGTGTGCTCGTCGACGCCGAGCACGACATGGCCCTCGGGCAGCTGCTCCTCCAGCGCGGCCAGCCGCTGCTCGCCCAGGTAGCAGAACCGGGTGTCGTAGCTGCCGCCTTCGGCGTTGTCCCAGTGCGGGATGACCGCCGCGTGCACCCCGGTGAGCTGGCCGAGAGCGTCCAGCCCCGGCACCCATGCGGGCTCGGCCCCGCACTTGTAGATCTCATAGACCGGCACCACGTGCGAACCGGTGGCCAGCGCGGCGGCGCTGGCCAGCAGCAGGGTGCCCCCACGCCGGCACACCTCGACCATTGTCGAGGCCATCGCCGTACCCCGCCAGCACTGCAGCGCGTACGTCGGGGAGCCCGGCCCGGCGAAGACCCACCCGGCGTTGCGCACCGTGGCAAGCGCCGCGGCCTCCTCGGCCGGCCGGCGAGGCTCGTGCCGCCAGCGGAGGACCTCGACGTCGAGGCCCACGCTGTCCCGGAAGTAGCCCGCGGCGCGGGCGCTGAGCTCCTCGGCGTTGACCTGGAACCCGTAGGGGCTGTCCAGCGCGACCGCTCTGGGCGTCGTGCCGGTCAGCACCTCCCGGTGCACCTTGACCATCGTCGGTGCGGTCTCACCGGACCCCATGACGACCAGTTGTGCGGCCACCTAGGAAACCTTGCCGATGTTCACCCCCGCCGCAACCGCTTGGTCATGACTCGCGGGCCCGGGTGGGTGCCAGCACGATGAGCGACCCTCCGAAGCCGCCGCCGGTCAGGCGGGCTCCCCAGGCGCCGTCGGCCAGCGCGTGGTGCGAGCCGACCATCCCGATCCGGCTGCCCGGCCTGGACCCAGCCCGGCTGTACCGGGTCAGCCTGGCGCGCAGACGCCGGTGTCCCGGACCCCATGGGGTCCGGGACACCGGCGTCTGCGCAGTGGTTCTCAGATGATGCGGACGTTGGCCGCCTGAGGGCCCTTCTGGCCGGCGACCACGTCAAACTCGACGCGCTCGTTCTCGCGGAGGGTCTTGAAACCCTCAGACTGGATCTCGGAGTAGTGCACGAAGACGTCCTTGGAGCCGTCCTCAACGGCGATGAAGCCGTAGCCCTTCTCCTCGTTGAACCACTTGACGGTGCCCTGAGCCATTGCGTGATCCTTCCTGGCTCGTGTCGCCCCGATGGGGCTCGGCCGCCGCGGTGCCTTCCGGACTTGGATAAGCTTGACGCCCGCGCTGTTGCCTCGCGAGCGTTGGCACGTCTGACGAGAACTGCGACCTCATGGCGAAGGTAGCACGTCCGGGCGATCAAGGCCAACGAACGCCGTAACCGGGTGCGTATCCTGGCCGGCATGGACGCCCCGAGTAGCCGGGCGCGCCGGGGCTGGGCGGGGGATCGCCGGGCCTGGTGCGCCGGCCCGGCCCCGCGGTGCCTGCGATGAGCACCACCCTGGCCGACATCGCGCTGGTCGCGGCCTTCATCCTCGTGGGGGGCTTCTTCGCTGCCGCAGAGATGGCCCTGGTGTCCCTGCGGGAGGGGCAGGTGCGCTCGCTGGGCGAGCGGGGCCGACGCGGGCGGCGCGTGGCGCTGCTGCACCAGGACCCCAACCGGTTCCTGGCCGCCGTCCAGGTCGGGGTGACCCTGGCCGGCTTCCTCTCCGCGGCCTTCGGCGCAGCCACGCTGGCCGACCGGCTGGCCCGCGTGCTGCACGGCTGGGGGCTGGGGCCCACCGCGTCGGCGGCGCTGGCCCTCATCGCGGTCACCGTGGTGATCTCCTACTTCTCCCTGGTGTTCGGCGAGCTGGTGCCCAAGCGGCTGGCGCTGCAACGTGCCGAGGGCATCGCCCTGGCGGTGGCCACCACTCTGGACCGGCTGGCCCGGCTGAGCCGCCCGGTGATCTGGCTGCTCTCGCGCAGCACCGACGTGGTGGTGCGGTTGCTCGGCGGCAACCCCGGGGCGGCTCGCGAGAGCATCAGCGAGGAGGAGCTGCGTGACATCGTGGCGGTCCATGAGGCGCTCAGCGGTGAGGAGCGCCGGCTGATCGGCGAGGTCTTCGACGCCGGCGAGCGCCAGCTTCACGAGGTGATGGTCCCGCGCACCGAGGTGGACTTCCTCGACGCCGCGCTGCCGGTCTACAAAGCCGCCAAGCTCGTCGCGACCAGCCAGCACTCGCGCTACCCGGTGGTGCGCGGCTCGCACGACGAGATCGTCGGCTTCGTGCATGTGCGTGACCTGTTCGATCCGAGCGTGGCCGGTCGCGGCGTACGGCTCGAGGACATCGTCCGGGACGTCATGATGCTGCCCGGCACCCGCAAGGTGCTGCCCGCGCTGCAGGACATGCGCCGCGGAGGCCACCATCTGGCGATCGTGGTGGACGAGTACGGCGGCACCGACGGGATCGTCACCCTGGAGGACCTGGTCGAGGAGCTCGTGGGGGACATCCGGGACGAGTACGACGCCACCGAGGCCGACACCCGGATGCTGCGCGGCGGCGCGGTCGAGGTGGACGGGCTGCTCAACCTCGACGACTTCGCCGACCGCACCGGGCTGGTGCTGCCGGACGGGCCTTACGAGACCGTGGCCGGTTTCGTCATGACCACCCTCGGCCGGCTGCCGGAGATCGGCGATCGGGTGGAGGCCCTGGGGCACTCCTTCACCGTCGTCGAGCTCGACGGCCGGCGCGTCGCGCGACTTCGGGTCACCCCGCAAGCCGGTCCGCCCGGCCAGGCCT
>JAJZTN010000051.1 GCA_021848885.1 Actinomycetes bacterium | reverse complement strand
TTCCGATCCGGCCAGATCGACTACGGCTTGATCCAGAGCTCGGCCGCGGTCGGTGAGACCATCAAGGTCAAGCCTTCGGCGACCTTCGACCCGAAGCTGGTCAACCTGCCGCAGTCCACTCTGCTGCCCGGGGTGATCGGGATCGACAAGGGCGCACCGGCTGCTGAGCAGGCCGAGGCCAAGCAGTTCATCGACTACGTGCTCTCCCCGGCTGGGCAGCAGGTCATGCTCACTGGGGATGCCCACGGGGACTCGCTGTACTGGCCGGTCGTGCCGGGGGTCAGCGCGAACACCGGCCTGCCGCCGTTCCCGAGCAGCTACCAGCGCATCGACCCGTACTTCTGGGGCCCGTTGGAGGGCCAGATCAACTCGTGGTTCGACGCGAACATCAAGTGAGGTCACACCGACCGGGCATGCTGTCTGAGCTCAGTGCGCCGGTCGGCCGGGCGCGGCCGGCGACGCGCTCGGAGGCGGGCCGGTGGCCACGGTGACCGAGGGTGCGGCCCGGGTGGAGGGGACCCGGGCCGCACCGACCCCGTGGCAGCTGCGGTGGAGGCTTGCCGCCTCGCGGTTCTCCGCCGCGCCGGTGACCGCCTTCTGGTTGCTGGTCGTCGCGATCCTGGTGCTGCCGATCGTGCTCTTCCTGCTGGTCGCGGTCTCGCCGCGGCTGTTCGACCAGGGGACGGCGTGGTTCACCCTGGACGGTTTCCGCCGCGCGTTCACCGGCACCTTGGTGCGCGGCACGCTCGACTCCCTCGGCGTCGGGGTGGCCACCGCGGTCGCGGCCACCGTGATCGGCTTCGGGGTCAGCTGGGCGCTGCTGCGAACCGAGGTGCGGGCTGCCCGACTGTGGTCCGGGTCGATGTTCGTCCTGCTGCTCGCCCCGTCGTACCTCATCGCGTTGGGCTGGGAGCGGCTGCTCGAGCCTGGCGGGGTGCTCGACGTGATGGGTCTGCACGTGGCCGCCCTGCGTGAGGTGTTCTACGGCCCGGTCGGGGTTGTCGTCGTGCTGACAGCCAAGGGTGTCCCGTTCGCCTACCTGGCCGTCTCGGCGGCGCTGCGTGGCCTCGGGTCCGAGCTCGAGGTGGCGGTGCGGGTGCATGGCGGCGGGCGCCTGGAGCACGTGCGGGTGGTCGCCGCCATGCTCGCCCCGGCGGTGTGGTCCGGGCTGGCCATCGTCTTCGCAGAGTCGGTCAGCGACTTCGGGGTCGCCGCAACGCTGGCCAACGACGCGCACTTCCCGGTGGCGACGTACGCGCTCTACAACGCCGTGGACGCCTTCCCCGCCGACTTCCCGGCCGCCGCCGCGGTGGGCTGGGTGCTCATGGGCATGGCCGGACTCGCCCTGCTGGCCCAGGCGCGGGCCACCCGTGGACGCAGCTACCGGGTGCTCGGTGGTCGGACCCGTCCGGCGCGGCGGGCTCGGCTGAGCGCCGCCGGCCAGGTCAGCGCCCTCACCGCGCTCGCCCTGCTCGTCCTCGTCGGGGTCGGCGTGCCCACTTTCGGGGCGGTCTCGGCGTCGCTGGTCAAGGGCCTGGGCTCGCTGGTCGGCGGGCACGGGTTCACCCTGCACAACTACACCCGGGTGCTGCACAGTGCCGCGCTGCGCGGCCCGCTGATGTTCTCGGCCCAGATGGCCACCATCACCGCCACGCTGACCACCGTGCTGGCCCTGGTGACCGCACGGCTGCTCACCGCGCGCACCGCCGGAGTGTCGGCCCGGCTGCTCGACCTGGCCCTGGTCAGCGCTGTCGCGTTGCCCGGCATCGTGTTCGCGGCCGGCTACATCTTCACCTACAACATGCCGTGGACGGCCCGGCTGGGCGTGCACCTCTACCAGACCGCGCCGCTGCTCGCCGTCGCCTACCTCGCCTCCGCGCTGCCGTCCACGTCGCGGGTGCTGCTCGGCGCGGTCGGGCAGGTGCAGGAGTCGTTGCGTGAGGCCGGGCGGGTGCACGGCGCCGGCCCGGTTCTGTCCTGGGCGCGCACGGTCCTGCCGCTGCTGTCCCGACCGATCGTGGCCGCCTGGGTGCTCACCTTCGCCGGGACGCTGCTCGAGCTTCCGGTCTCCCAGCTGCTCTACCCACCCGACCACGCGCCGGTCTCGGTGGGCATCACCAAGGCGCTGGCCAACTACGACCTCGGCGGCGGTACGGCGATGGAGGTGCTCGCCGTGCTGTTCGCCCTGGCTGTCGTCGCGGCGGCGTGGGGGTTGTTCCGTCTGCTCACCCCGGCGGGGTGGCGGGAAGTGGGGAGGCCGATATGAGCCGTGATGTGAGCGAGCTGCCCTTCCGGCGTGCGGTCGGGTCAACTGCACGCGGGTTCGAGACAGAGCGAGCAGACCCGGCCGGTCACCACGTCCGGCTCGACGCAGCGGTCAAACGCTATGGGCGAACCACGGCGCTGGCCGGTGTGGACCTCGAGGTCGAGCCCGGCAGGTTCCTCGTCCTGCTCGGCAGATCCGGGTCGGGCAAATCCACAATCGCGCGCGTGCTGGGCGGGGTGGAGCGTCTGGACGGCGGAGCGCTGCACCTGGGCGGGCAGCTGGTGGAGGACCGGATGCGCCACCTCCCGCCGGAGCGACGTGACCTCGCGATGGTCTTCCAGGACTACGCCCTGTGGCCGCACCTGAGTGCGCATGGCAATGTCGCCTACGCACTGCGCCGGCGCCGGCTGTCCGCAGCGGAGACCCGGATGCGGGCACACGAGGCGCTGGACCGGGTCGGGCTTGCTCGGCTGGCAGATCGTTACCCGCACCAGCTCTCCGGCGGCGAGCAGCAGCGGGTCGCGCTGGCCCGGGCCGTCGTGGCCCGTCCGCGCCTGCTTCTCTTCGACGAGCCGTTGTCCAACCTCGATGCCGACCTGCGCGAGCACCTGCGGGTCGAGATCGCAACGCTGGCACGGGAGTGCGGAGCCACCTCGGTCTACATCACACACGACCAGGCCGAGGCGTTCGCGCTGGCCGACGAGATCGCCGTCATGGACAGCGGTCGGCTGGTCCAGGTCGCCCCGCCGGAGCAGGTCTACCACCGGCCGGCCTCGCCGTTCGTGGCGCGCTTCACCGGGCTGGCCGGTGAGCTGGCCGGACTCGTGCTCGCGGTGTCGCAGTCGCAGGCGCACGTGCGGGTGGGCGACTGGGTGGTGCCTGGTCAAGCCCTCGGGGTGCGCGCCGGGGACGCCGCCCGGGTGCTGATCCGTCCCGCCGCCACCCGGCTGCTCCCCCCGCAGCCGACCGGTTCGGAAGGCACACTGCCCGGCACCGTCGTCGACGTCGCCTACCGCGGCCGCGGGTACGACCACGTGGTCGCGACGCCGGTCGGCTCGCTCAGCGCGGTCTTCGACGGGCAGCCGCACCCTCGCGGGGCGCTGGTGCACGTGCAGGTGCGGCCGGAGGGTGCGCTGGTGTACCCCGAGGAGGAGAGCCGAGCTAGCCGCTCATCGAGCGGCGGTGATGCCAGCAAACTAACTGCTGTTACACTCGACACTGATGCGGTTGCGTATCGACCGTGAGTCGGCGTCGTTGTCCGGCGGGTGCGAGGGAGTTGGTAGGTGACCAGCGGGGCACTGTTCCTGGCCGTCTTCCTGGCCTGTGCGGTCGAGGCGGTGGAGGCCACCACCATCGTGCTAGCGGCCGGTACGGCGCGAGACTGGCGCTCGGCGAGCACCGGGTTGGGCGCTGCACTGGTGGTGCTGGCCGCGATCGTCGCGGGTCTGGGCCCGGCGCTGCAGGCGGTGCCGCTGCGCGGCCTGCGCCTGGTCGTCGGCGGCTTGCTGCTGGTCTTCGGGCTCCAGTGGCTTCGCAAGTCGATCCTGCGGGCGAGCGGGCACAAGGCGCTGCACGACGAGGCCGTGATCTTCGCAACCGAGCTGGCCGCTGCCGGCGCCGCTCCCAGGCGGCGGTGGGGGTCGGTCCCGGACTGGTACGCCTTCACCCTGTCCTTCAAGGGCGTGCTGCTCGAGGGCCTGGAGGTCGCCTTCATCGTCTTGACCTTCGGCAGCAACCAGCACGACGTCCCGCTGGCCACCCTGGCAGCCGCTGCCGCGGTGCTCGTCGTAGCCGGCATCGGGGTGGCGATCCGGGCGCCGATGGCCCGGGTGCCGGAGAACGGCATGAAGTTCGTCGTCGGCGTCATGCTCACCTCGTTCGGCATCTTCTGGGGCGCCGAGGGGGCAGGGGCCTCCTGGCCCGGGGCGGACGCGGCGCTGCTGGTCATCGTCCCTGTGGTGGCCGCCCTCGGTCTGGGGCTCGCGGGCACCCTGCGGCGAGTCCCCGCCGCCCGCCCGTCCGTCAGGCTGGCCACCGCGAGCGATCGGCAGAGCCCATGAGCACCCCCGGGTCAACGGGCCCTGCGCGGCTCGGCGCGGGGCTCGGCGCGCGGCTCGGCGTGCGGGTCAAGGCGTTCGGGGCCTTCTGGTTCGACTTCGTGATCGGGGACGACTGGCGGGTCGCCGCGCTGGTCGCCGCCGGCCTGCTGGTGACTCACCTGCTGGCCCGCACCGTCTCGTTCCCGGTCTGGTGGGTCATGCCGCTGGCCGTGCTCGTCGCTCTTCCGACCAGCCTGTGGCGTGCCGTGCGGGCGAGCCGTCGAGGCTGAGGCGGTTCCCGGTCGCTCAGTCCTCGGCGTCGAGGTCGCGCGAGAGCAGCTCGGCCAGCTCGTCGAGGGCAGACTCCGAGCCCTCCCCGACCGCTCGAAGCACGACCTGCTCGCCGTGGGCCACCGCCAACGTCATCACGTGCAGGATGCTTCGGGCATCGACGGGCTCCCCGCCCGGCTTGCCGATCGTCACCGACACCGGCTGGCGGGCCGCAGCCTGGGTGAAGAGGGCGGCCGGGCGGGCATGCAGGCCGACCGCAGAGGCGATGGTGACGACGCGTTCGGCCATGAGGATCCTCCGGGGCTGTTCGAGGGTCACCTACGTGAAGGTGCCTGGGTCTGAGCGGGCTCGAGGCACCGGGTGTCCCGCCGGCCTGCGCTGGATCGGGACGGATCGCGGCGGAACCGCCTCCGGTGACACACACCCTTGACACCGTTGAACCGCGCTCGTAACTTGCCGGTGTTCGACCATGTCGAATGGTGGTCGACACTTGGCAGGGGAGTCAAGCCAGCAGATGCTGCAGGCCGATCCCCGGATGATGCGGTCGGGAGATTCCTGGTGAAGAAGCTCATCAACGCCCCGCAGGACGCTGTCACCGACACGTTGAGGGGGGTCGCCGCCGCTCATCCCGAGCTGACGGTCGATGTGGAGAACAAGGTCATCACGCGTTCCGGGGGAGCCACCGCGGGCAAGGTGGGGCTGGTGTCTGGTGGGGGTTCCGGGCACGAGCCGCTGCATGGCGGGTTCGTCGGCTTCGGGATGCTGGATGCGGCCTGCCCCGGAGAGGTCTTCACCTCACCGGTGCCCGACCAGATGGTGCAGGCCTCACGAGCCGTCAACGGCGGCGCCGGGGTGCTGCACATCGTGAAGAACTACACCGGCGACGTCCTCAACTTCCAGATGGCCGCCGAGCTTGTCGGTGATGACGGGATCGAGGTCGCCTCGGTCGTCGTCAATGACGACGTGGCCGTGCAGGACAGCCTCTACACGGCCGGTCGGCGGGGCACGGGGGCCACGGTCTTCGTGGAGAAGATCGCCGGGGCGCGCGCGGAGCAGGGCGGAACCCTCGCCGAGGTGGCCTCGATCGCGCGGGAGGTCAACGAGCGCAGCCGCAGCTTCGGTGTGGCTTTGACGCCCTGCACCACCCCCGCCGCCGGCCGGCCCGGTTTCGAGCTGGGTGAGGACGAGATCGAGCTGGGCATCGGGATCCATGGCGAGCCGGGTCGCGAGCGAGTCCCGATGCGCTCGGCCCGCGAGATCGCCGAGGCCTGTGTGCTGGCCATCCACCAGGACATGCCGCTGGATGGGGACCTGCTGGTCATGGTCAACGGCATGGGCGGGACGCCTCAGCACGAGCTCTACATCGTGTTCGACGCCGTGCGTCAAACCGTGGCGCGGACCGGTGCCACGATCGCTCGCACGCTTGTCGGGAACTACATCACCAGCCTGGAGATGGCCGGGTGCATGCTCACCGTGTGCCGGCTGACGCCGGAGCTGACGGCGCTGTGGGACGCTCCGGTGCAGACCCCAGCGTTGCGCTGGGGCCGTTGACGCGCGTACCGCCTCGGCTGACGCGGATCGACGAGAGGGCGGCTTGTGGACACAGCACTGACCCTTGCCTGGGTCGAGCAGGCGGCACGAGTGGTGGCTGAGAACCGCGACCACCTGACCAACCTGGACGCGGCAATAGGTGACTCAGACCATGGGATCAACCTGGACCGGGGGTTCACACACGTCCTGGACGCCCTGCGCCAGACCCCTCCGCAGACCCCGGGTGGCGTGCTGCTGACCGTGGGGGGGACGCTCATCAGCAAGGTCGGCGGCGCGAGCGGCCCCCTCTACGGGACGGCGTTCCGTCGTGCCGGCAAGTCCTTGGGGGACACCGCGAACGCCGACATGCACCAGCTGAGTGACGCGCTGGTCGCGGCGGTGGAGGGCGTGCGGCAGCTGGGGGCGGCCAACCCGGGGGACAAGACGATGGTCGACGCTCTGCTTCCGGCCGTGGAGGCGTTCGCCGCCGCCGTGGAAGCCGACGCCGACCTGGTGGCCGCCTGCACGGCAGCTGCGGAAGCGGCCGAGCGCGGGTCGGCGGCGACCATCCCCTTGCAGGCCCTCAAGGGCCGAGCCAGCTACCTGGGGCCGCGCAGCATGGGCCACGAGGACCCTGGTGCCGCATCAACGGCACTCATCCTGGGTGCACTCGCAACCGTCGCAGCTGAGGCTCACCACGCGTGATGTCCCTTCCTGGACAGCCCCTGGTCGCGGGCAGGGGGACGATCCCGCACGCGCGGCGGGGCTCAGCACCCCGGTGGGGCTCAGCGTGCCGCGACCGAGCCGAGCAGCTCCTTGCGCACCGCGTTGGCCGCGCGCTGGACGGCCGCCCCCTGGCGAGGCAGGCAGTCCTCGCCAAGGATGCGCTCAGCAGGTCCGACGATCCCGATGGCCCCGATCGGCGCACCGTTGTGGTCGAGCACGGGCGCGGCCACCGCGGCATCGCCCACGCTGGCCTCCTGGTTCTCCACGGCGAGGCCCTGGCGCGCGACCTCTCCCAGCCGGTTGCGCAGCTCGCGCACCCGAGTCAGGGTGCGCCCGGTGAGGGCCACGCGTGGACGCTTGAGCAGGGCCGTGAGCTCATCGGCCGGCAGGTGGGCAACGATCGCCTGCCCGAAGGCAGTGGCGTGCCAGGGGATGGAGGCTCCCACGTTGAGGCTGGCCATCATCTCGTTCGGGGACAGGTGATGGTGGACCACCACGATCCGTTCCGCGACCAGCTCGACCACCCACACCGCCTCGTCGGTCTCGACGCTGAGCCGGCTGGCGGCCATGACCGCTCGCGCCCTCAACGGCGAGCCACCGAGGTAGGCGTTGGACAGCTCGAGGACAGCCACCCCGAGGCTGTAGCGACCGGTGACCGGGTCCTGGCGGACCAGCTTGGTGTTCTCGAGGGTGCGCAGCAGCCCGTGCGCGGTCGCCTTCGCCAGCCCGGTGCCGCGGGCGATATCGGCCAGTCCGAGGCTCGCTGGACCGGATGCCAGGAGGTGGAGGACCCGGGCCGCCCGGTCGACAGACTGAATCATGGAGTCCTCGCGCGAGGTCAAGGGGCGGGCCAAGCCTACGCACGTGCCCTGGCGCGATTGAGTCGAGTGTGGAGATGATCGCGGGGCGGGGCCCGATCGTCGGCCTCGTGCTGCTCTCACACAGCCCGGCACTGGCCGAGGGGCTGCGCGACCTGGTGGTCCAGATGTCGCGTCTGCCGGAGGCGGTGGCCGCTGCCGGTGGCACGGGGGATGGGAGGCTGGGCACCAGCCCCGCCGTGCTGGAGGAGGCTGTCGGCCGTGTGTCGGGGGGTGGCGGGGTCCTGGTGCTGGCCGACATCGGTAGTGCCGTGCTGACCGCTCGGGCATGGTTGGCGGGCTACCACGGAGACGAGCGGGTCCTGCTGGGCGACGCGCCCCTGGTCGAAGGTGCGGTGGCCGCGGGGGTGCTGGCCTCGACCGGTGCCTCCCTCGACGACGTGCGTGCCGCCGCGCAGCAGGCCTGGTCGGTCCGCAAGCTGTGACGGTCACCGGACCCAGGCCCCGGCCGCGGCTGGCCCGTCCGGGGCCCCAGCTCGGCATCGGGTTGGCGGCGCTGGCCAGACCGGCGTACATCACCACCGACCGCGACAGCGACCTCCCCCGTCGGGAGGTGGAGGACCTGCGGGCTCGCACCCACGAGGTCCTCGACGCGGCGTGGGACCTGGGCATCCGTTACGTCGATGTCGCCAGGTCCTATGGGCGGGCGGAGGAGTTCCTCGCCGGCTGGCTCGACGCTCACCCCGAACGACGCCCGACGGTCGCGAGCAAGTGGGGCTACCGCTACGTCGGCGGGTGGCGCCTCGACGCCGAGGTGCACGAGGTCAAGGACCACGGGCTGGTCGCCTTGCAGGAGCAGTTGGGGGTCACCCGGGACCTGCTCGGTCCGCGCCTGGACATCTACCAGGTCCACAGCCTGACCCCGGACAGCCCCCTGCGCTCAGACCGCGCCGCACTCGAACGCCTCGGCGAGATCCGCGACGAGGGGGTCGCCATCGGGGTGTCGGTGAGCGGGCCCGACCAGGCCAGCGCGCTCGAGGCGGCCATCGCGTTCACGGCAGCGGGGCGCCCGCTGGTCTCGGTCGTGCAGGCAACGTGGAACCTGCTCGAGCGCAGTGCCGAGCCGGCCCTCGAGCACGCCCATCAGGCCGGCCTGCTCGTCGTGGTCAAGGAGGCGCTGGCCAACGGCCGGCTCGCGGGCCGCTATGCCCCTGCGCCGCTGCGGGAGGCCGCGGACTCCCTCGGGGTCGGCCCCGACGCCCTCGCCCTGGCGGCGGCGCTGTCACGCCCGTGGGCAGGTGTCGTGCTCTCGGGAGCCGTCAGCGTGCGCCAGCTGCGGGACAACCAGCTGGCCGAGGCCCTGTCCGGGCGCAGCCCCGACGCTGTGCCCGACGCTGTGCCCGACGCTGTGCTCGAGGCCCTGCAGCGGGTGCGGGCCGAACCGGCACGCGCCTACTGGTCTGGCCGCGCCCTGCGACCCTGGACCTGATCGGGCTGGCGCACCCAGTCCAGGGTCCGCTCCACCGCCCGCTGCCAGTTCTCGTACTCGATCTCGCGGTGGCGCGGGTCCATGGCCGGCAACCACTGTGATGCCCGGTGCCAGTTGCGCCGCAGCACATCGAGGTCGGCCCAGTAGCCGACCGCGAGCCCGGCGGCGTACGCGGCGCCGACCGAGACCGTCTCGGCGACGAGCGGCCTGACCACCGGCACGTCCAGGACGTCGGCCAGGAACTGCATGAGCAGATGGTCGGAGGTCATCCCGCCGTCGACCTTCAAGGTGGTCAGGGCCACACCCGAGTCGGCGTTCATGGCGTCGACCACCTCGCGGGTCTGCCACCCGGTCGCCTCGAGGACAGCCCGGGCCAGGTGCCCCTTGGTGATGTAGGAGGTGAGCCCGACGATCACCCCGCGCGCCTCGCTGCGCCAGTGCGGCGCGAAAAGCCCCGAGAAGGCCGGGACGATGTAGCACCCGCCGTTGTCCTCCACGGTGCGTGCCAAGGTCTCGATCTCCGGGGCGCTGCTGATCAGGCCCAGGCCGTCGCGGAACCACTGGACCAGCGACCCGGTGATCGCTATGGAGCCCTCCAGTGCGTAGGTGGGCGCCTCGCCACCGATCTGGTACGCCGGAGTGGTGATCAGCCCGTGGTTGGAGTGGGAGATTTCCTTGCCGGTGTTGAGCAGCAGGAAGCTTCCGGTGCCGTACGTGCACTTGGCCTCGCCGGGTGCGAAGCATGTCTGGCCGAAAAGCGCCGCCTGCTGGTCACCCAGCGCGGCGGTGATGCGAAGGCCGGGCATGACCGCCCTCGCCTCGCCGTAGACCTCGATGGAGGGTCGCACCTCGGGCAGCATTCGGGTCGGGATCCCCATCGCCTCGCACAGCGACAGGTCCCAGTCCAGCGTCTTGAGGTTGAGCAGCATCGTGCGGCTCGCGTTGGTCACGTCGGTGACGTGCCGCCCACCGTCGGGGCCTCCGGTGAGGTTCCAGATGAGCCAGGTCTCCATGGTGCCAAAGAGGACCTCCCCGCGCTCGGCCCTTTCGCGCAGGCCCGGTGTCTCGTTCAGCAGCCAGCGGATCTTCGGCCCGGCGAAGTAGGTGGCCAGCGGAAGGCCGCACAGGCTCCGGAACCGGTTCGCCCCACCGGCCCTGGCCAGCTCGTTGACCAGGTCCGCGGTCCGGGTGTCCTGCCAGACGATGGCACGCCCGACCGGCTCGCCAGTTCGGCGATCCCACACCACGGTCGTCTCGCGCTGGTTGGCGATGCCCAGTCCGACAATGTCGCTGGCTTGCAGCCCGGCATCCCGGGCAGCGTGCTGGATGAGCTTGGCGACGTTGCGCCAGATCTCCATCGCGTCGTGCTCCACCCAGCCCGGGCGTGGGTAGTACTGCCGGTGCTCGCGTTGGCTCACCGCCACCATCCGGCCCCTGTGGTCGAAGACCAGGCACCGGCTCGAGGTGGTGCCCTGGTCCACGGCCATGACGAAACGCTCGCTCACCATCGGGCCGCTCCCAACTCACGTGAGATGGCCCGCGCCGCCTCGCGGACGCGGGTGACGTGCTCCGTCTTCGGTTGCCGGTGGTAGTCGCACAGGCGCTCCACCGCGCCGCGGACCTCGATGGCCCCCACCGCCAGACCCCCGTAGGCCCGGATTGGGGCGGCCACCGCGGCCTCGCCCGGCTGCCACTCCTCGACCTCCTGCGACCAGCCCTGCTCCCGGACCCGGCCCAGCTCCTGGGTGAGCGCCCGTCGGTCCACGACGGTCACCCGGGTGAAACCCTCGAGGGGCTGGCTGGCCTGCGCCCGGGTGGGCGCCGGTCCGTAGGCGAGCAGAACCTTGCCCAGGGCGCACGCGTGAGCCGGCAGCAGGTTGCCGACCTCGAGGGTCTGCAGCGACTCGTCGGGGCGGAACACGTGGTGCACGATGAGCACCCGGGAGTCCATTGAGGTCCCGACGCGCACAGCCTCCCCGGTCCGGGCGGCCAGCGCGTCGGACCAGTTCAACGCGCGGGCGCGCAGCTCGTTGACATCGAGGTAGCTGCTCCCCAGGTGCAGCAGGGCGGCCCCCAGTTGGTACTTGCCCGACGTGGGGTCCTGCTCGACGAAGCCGACGCTCTGCAGGGTCCGAAGGATCCCGTGCACCGTCCCCTTGGCCAGGTCGAGAGAGGCCGAGATCTCCACCAGCCCCAGCCGCCCGGACCGGGCCGCGAGCAGTCGCAGGATCGCGGCGGCACGTTCGATGGACTGGACCGGACCCGGCACAGCCGCACGGTACACATCCGAGCGTCGTTCGACAATGCCGACCCCTGTTCGTTGACTCCCGTGTAACACCGCCCATACGTTCCGGAAACCTGGGCCGTCGTGCGACGCGTGTCACACGGGGCCCTCTCATAGCCACCGGACCGCGAGGGCGGTCCGTGCGACATCAGGAGGGCGTATGGCGACTGCACTTGCGCGCAAGTCGATGCTGGGAGAGCTCCTTTCGGAGTTCGCCGGGACGTTGATCCTCATCCTCATGGGGGTCGGTGTTGTCGCACAGGTCGTCGCGGGCGGGCTTGGCAACCACGACAGCATCGCCTGGGCCTGGGGCCTGGGAGTTGTGCTGGGGGTCTACACCGCGGGTCGCGTCTCCGGTGCGCACCTGAACCCCGCGGTGACGCTGGCCCTGGCCATTTTCAAGGGCTTCGAGTGGCGCAAGGTGCTGCCCTACTCGCTGGCCCAGACAGCCGGAGCCTTCGTCGCGGCCCTCATCGTGCGGTGGAACTACAGCGAGGTGCTGAACAAGCTCGACCCGGGGCACACGATCAAGTCGCAAGGGATCTTCTCGACGCTGCCGGGCAACGGTGCGCTGCCGGTCGGCACGTGGGGCGCCTTCCGCGACCAGATCATCGGCACCGCCATCCTGCTCTTCCTGGTCTTCGCGGTCACCGACACCCGCAACATCGCGCCGGGGGTCAACCTGGCCCCGTGGATCGTCGGCATGGTCGTCGTGGCGATCGGCATGGCGTGGGGCACCGACGCGGGCTACGCCATCAACCCCGCCCGTGACTTCGGGCCCCGTCTGGCGTCGTACCTGACCGGCTACCACACCGCCTTCAGAGACCAGTACGGCCAGCTCTACTTCTGGGTGCCCATCATCGCCCCGCTGCTGGGCGGCCCGCTCGGTGGCGGGCTCTACGAGTGGCTGGTCGGGCGCTGGCTGCCGAAGGAGGAGGGCGTCCCGGAGCAGCCGGGCCGCGTCCCCGAGCACGCCTGACTTGCGAGACGATCAACTTCCAACCGAACGGAGAACAACGATGGCTGATTTCGTCGGCGCGGTGGACCAGGGCACGACCAGTACACGGTTCATGATCTTCGACCACGCTGGGAACGAGGTGGCCAAGCACCAGCTCGAGCACGAGCAGATCCTCCCGCAGCCCGGCTGGGTCGAGCACAACCCGGTGGAGATATGGGAGCGCACCCGCGCGGTGATCCAGACGGCGCTGAACAGCCGGGGCCTGTCGGCCTCGGACCTGGCCGCGGTGGGTGTGACGAACCAGCGGGAGACCTCGGTGGTGTGGAACCGGCGTACCGGCCGGCCGTTGTACAACGCGATCGTCTGGCAGGACACCCGCACCGACCGGATCGCCTCGGCTCTTGACCGTGACGAGCGTGGCCAGGTGATCCGCGACAAGGCCGGCCTGCCGCCCGCGACGTACTTCTCCGGGGGCAAGATCCAGTGGATCCTGGAGAACGTCGACGGCGTCCGCGCGCTCGCCGAGAGCGGTGATGCGATCTTCGGCAACACCGACTCGTGGCTGTTGTGGAACCTCACTGGCGGGGTGGACGGTGGGGCTCACGTCACGGACGTGACCAACGCCAGCCGCACCATGCTGATGGACCTGAGGACCCTCGACTGGGACGACGAGCTGCTGTCCTTCTTCAACATCCCCCGGGCGATGCTTCCGCAGATCCGCCCGTCGTCCGACCCGGACGGCTACGGCATGACCCGGGCCGCCGGGCCGTTCGGCGGGCAGATCCCGCTCACCGGTGACCTCGGGGACCAGCAGGCCGCGACCGTCGGGCAGGTGTGCTTCGCCCCCGGTGAGGCCAAGAACACCTACGGCACCGGCAACTTCATGCTGCTCAACACCGGGGAGACCCCGGTGAAGTCCAAGAACGGCCTGCTCACGACACTGTGCTACAAGTTCGGGTCAGCCCCCGCGGTCTATGCCCTGGAGGGCTCGATCGCCGTGACCGGGTCGGCCGTGCAGTGGCTGCGCGACCAGCTCGGCATCATCAGCGGTGCCGCCGAGAGCGAGTCCCTGGCCCGCCAGGTCTCCGACAACGGCGGGGTCTACTTCGTGCCGGCCTTCTCCGGGCTCTTCGCGCCGTACTGGCGCTCGGATGCCCGCGGCGCGATCGTGGGGCTGTCCCGCTTCAACACCAACGCCCACCTGGCCCGGGCGACGCTCGAGTCGATCTGCTACCAGTCCCGTGACGTGCTGGAGGCGATGGAGCAGGACTCGGGTGTGCACCTGGACGTGGTCAAGGTCGACGGCGGCATCACCGCGAACGAGCTGTGCATGCAGATGCAGGCTGACATCCTCGGTGTCCCGGTCAGCAAGCCGGTGGTCGCCGAGACGACCGCTCTGGGCGCCGCGTACGCCGCCGGCCTCGCGGTCGGGTTCTGGTCGAGCACCGATGAGCTGCGCGCCAACTGGAACGAGGACAAGCGCTGGAGCCCGGCCTGGACCGAGGAGCAGCGTGCCAGCGGCTACGCGGGGTGGAAGAAGGCCGTGACGCGGACCCTGGACTGGGTCGACGTCAGCTGAAAGACCGGCCCGGCGCGGCCCGACCCGACCCGGCAGACTGGGGGGCGGGCCGCGCGCCGGACCGGGGCCTGGGGGGCGGGCCGCGCGCCGGACCGGGGCCTGGAGGGCGGGCCGCGCGCCCGGTCAGCACCTGGGGGGCGGGAGAGGGGAAGGCGCCGGTGAGCGGGCAGCAGGCCAGCATCTCCTGCGACGTGCTGTGCATCGGCGGGGGCTCCACCGGGGTCGGCATCGCACGTGACGCCGCGATGCGCGGGCTGTCCACCGTGCTGGTCGAGCGCGGTGACCTGGCCACTGGCACGACAGGGCGCTTCCACGGCCTGCTGCACTCCGGCGGGCGCTACGTCGTCAAGGACCCCGCCGCGGCACGCGAGTGCGCCGAGGAGAACATCGTCCTGCGCCGCATCGCCGCGGACTGCATCGAGGACACCGGCGGGCTCTTCGTCGCCACCCCGGCCGACGACCCCGCTTATGGGGACCGATTCCTGGCCGGCTGCCGGGCCAGCGGGGTGCCGGTCGAGGAGATCACGGTCGGTGAGGCGCTGCGCCGCGAGCCTCGGCTCAACCCGGGCATCCGCCGGGCCTTCCTGGTGCCCGACGCCAGCGTGGACTCCTGGAAGACGGTGTGGGCCACCGTGCGCTCGGCACAAGCGCACGCGGCGCGCATCCTTGCCCACCACAGGGTCGAGTCCCTGCTGGTCACCGACCGGCAGGTCAGCGGGGCGCTCGTGGTGGACCGCGCCGGGCAGCGCACCCGCATCGAGGCCCGGATGGTGGTCAACGCCACCGGCGCCTGGGCCGGGAAGATCGCGGCGATGGCGGGGGCCCGGGTCAACGTGCGTCCCGGCAAGGGAATCATGATCGCGATGAACCACCGGCTGGTGAACACCGTTCTCAACCGCTGCACCATGCCGGCCGACGGCGACATCCTCGTGCCGATCCGCACGGTCAGCGTCATCGGCACCACCGACGTCGAGGTGGCCGACCCCGACGACTGGGCGATAACGGCCCAGGAGGTGCAGCAGATGCTGCAGGCCGGGGAGATGCTGGTGCCCGGCTTCCGCTCGGCTCGGGCGCTGCGGGCCTGGGGCGGGGTGCGCCCGCTCTACCAGCCCGAGGGCGAGGCCACCGGCTCCCGCGACATCACCCGCACCCACACGCTGCTCGACCACGCCAGCCGCGACGGCATCGGCGGGCTGCTCACTATCACCGGCGGGAAGTTCTGCACCTACCGGCTCATGGCCGAGCAGACCGTCGACGCGGTGTGCACGGCCCTGGGCGAGAACCGCGCGTGCCGTACGGCCGAGGAGGTGCTGCCGGACTCCACCGAGCACAAGCACTACTGGCTCGGTGCCCGGCTGGCCGCGCGCGAGGCCACCCGGAACAGCGACCAGCTGGTCTGCGAGTGCGAGCTCGTCCCGCGCTCCCGTCTGCTGAAGGTGCTGGAGAAGCACTCCACAACCGACCTCGACGACCTGCGCCGGCTGCTGCGCATCGGCATGGGCCCCTGCCAGGGGGGCTTCTGCATGCTGCGCGCCGCCGGTGTCGTGCACGAGGCGGTCGGGGCCGACGCGGCGACCAGCGTGGCCTCGCTGCGCACCTTCGCCGCTGAGCGGCGCAAGGGCGTGGCCCCGCTGCTGCACGGTGACCAGCTGCGCCAGGCCGCCCTGGACGAGTGGATCCTGCACGGCGTGCTGGACATCGACCACGCCATGGCGGAGTCCTGATGGGCGCACCGGTCGTCGTCATCGGTGCCGGGCTGGCCGGGCTGACCTGCGCCACCCGGCTGGCCGAGCAGGGCCTCGCCGTCCTCGTGCTGGCCACCGGGCAGGGTGCCACCCACCTGGCCCCTCCGCTGCTGGACGTGCTGGGCTATGTCCCTGACCGGGTCGAGCACCCCTTCGCCGCCGTCGACGAGCTCGCCGCGGCCATGCCCGCTCACCCCTACGCCCGACTCGGTGCCGCCACGGTCCGTACGGCGTTGGACTGGTTCACCACGACGGTCGGCGGCTTCGTCGGGCCCGGGGATCGCAACCTGCTGCTTCCCACCGCCGTGGGCGGGGCCCGCCCCACCGCGGCCGCACCGGCGACCATGGCCGGTGGCGACCTGGGCCGCCCGCGTCGCGTCGGGCTGGTCGAGCTGAGCGCGCTGCGTGACTTCCACGCCGGGCTGGCCGCCGACGTGCTCGCCCGCGGTGGGCTGGTGCAGGAGGCGGCGGCCCTGCGGGTAGCCACCCCCACCGGCGGTGCCGACACCAGCCCGATGCGCTACGCGCAGCTCTTCACCGAGACGGAGTTCATCGAGGCGGTGGTGGCCGAGCTGCGCCCGCAGCTGTCCGGCCTGGATGCGGTCGGGTTCCCGGCGGTGCTCGGCTTCGACACCGCCGAGCGGGTCTGGGCAAGGTTGCAGGACTCGCTCGGCGTCGAGGTCTTCGAGATCGCCCTGCCGCCCCCGTCGATCCCGGGCATCCGGTTCTACCGCAGGCTGGTGGCCCGGCTGCGCGCCGCCGGGGGCCGGGTCGAGATCGGCTCCCCGGTCCGCGGGGCGCGCACCGACCAGCACAAGGTCATCGGGGTGCGGGTCGCCACCGCGGGCCGGGACCGGGAGGTGGCCGGGTCGGCGTACGTGCTGGCCACCGGGGGCCTGCGGGCCGGGGGCCTGCTCGCCGGGGAGGACGGCCGGGTGCGCGAGCCCATCCTTGACCTGCCGGTGCCCCAGCCCCCGCAGCCCACCGGCGACCTGCCGGTGCCCCAGCCCCCGCAGCCCACCGGCGACCTGGCCACCTCCCCGGTCGAGCCCCGGCTGCTGGCCGGGCTTGCGGTCGACGACGTCGGGCGCCCGGTCGACGCGGACGGTCGGGTCTGCTTCGACAACCTCTACGCCGTGGGGGCCACCCTGGGGGTGGCCGCGTCCTGGCGGGAGCTTTCCGGGCACGGCATCGCGCTCGCCTCCGGCTACCAGGTGGCCGGGTCGATCATGTCGAGGAGCCAGCAGTGAGCCACCGCGACCAGCCGGTCAGCGCGCTCGTGCGCGCGTCGGTGGACCATTGCGTCAAGTGCACGATATGCGAGACGGCCTGTCCGGTAGCGGCGGTGACCCCGCTGTTCCCCGGGCCCAAGACCGCCGGACCGCAGTCCGAGCGTTTCCGGGTGCCGGGCATGACGCCGGACTCCTCGATCGACTACTGCTCCAGCTGCGGGATCTGCACCCTGGTCTGCCCGCACGAGGTGAAGATCGCCGAGATGAACTCGCAGGCTCGTGCGGTGATGAAGACCCAGCACGGCATCCCGCTGCGCGACCACCTCATCGCCCGCACCGGCCTGGCCGGGCGGGTGGGTACGCCCCTGGCGCCGCTGGCCAACACCTTGCTGGCCAACCCGACCGTGCGGGCCGGCCTTGAGCGGGTGATCGGGATCCACCGGCGGGCTCCGCTGCCCAGCTTCGCCGGGCGCACCTTCCGGGCCTGGGCCCGTCGGCACGCCTCTCCCCGCACCGACAAGCGGGTGGCCTACTTTCACGGATGCTCGACCAACTACTACGAGCCCGGGCTGGGTGAGCGCACCGTCGCTGTGCTCGAGCACAACGGCTACACCGTCGACGTACCGCCGGGGCAGGGGTGCTGCGGACTGCCGCTGCAGTCCAACGGCATCTACGACGCCGGTCGTGGCTACGTTCGCAAGCTGGCCGCTCGGCTGGCGCCGGCGGCCCGGGCCGGTGTGCCGATCGTGGCGACCTCGACCAGCTGTGGGCTCATGCTCAAGCGCGAGGCGCACGAGATCATGGGAGTCCAGGACGACAACCTCGCCCTGGTCCGCAACCACCTCTTCGACATTTGCGAGTTCCTGCTCGACGCGCA
>JAJZTN010000050.1 GCA_021848885.1 Actinomycetes bacterium | reverse complement strand
CGGCCTGCTGGGCGGTTACGCTGTCGTGGGCGCCGTCCGGCACGCACGATCGGGTGAAGGTCGAGCGGGGCTGAGCGGGGCTGAGGCCCGGGCGGGCTACTGGTCGCTGGCCAGGTCGTCGAGACGCATGACGGGTGTGACCGGGTGCACGGTGACGTGGCCTCCGGCCCGGCGCCCCGGCTCATGCTCGCGGCGGTCCGCGTCCAGCCCCGGCGCCACGCCCCCGTCGGGATCACTCCCCCGCACGGGCAAGGGTCGGCCCGGTCTGCGCCGTCCGCCCCCGGGGCCGCCGGTGCGAAGGGGCAGCGACCGCCCGGGGGCCGGGGGGCGCTGCCTGAGGCTGGACACCCCCGGGGCGAGCCCGGCGCCCAGCCGCATCCGCCGTCGGGCCGCCCGCCGCCGCTTGACCTGCTCACCGCGCAGCACGACGAGGCCGGCCAGCAGCACCAGACCGGCCCCGGTCATCCCGAGGGCGCGCAGCAGCCGGGCCTGGTGCGGGCGGCCCGAGGCGGCGGTCCCCTCCCGTGGCACCGATGCGGCCATCCCCGCCGCGACGCTGGCCTCTCCCGTGGGGGTGGTCGGCAACGGGTCGACCAACAGCCCGACCGGAGTTGCCCTGGACAGGTTCGCGAACCCCCAGTCCAGCAGCGCCGCGGCCTCCTTCTCGGTGTACGGGCCGCTGTCCATGATCGTGACCACCAGGGTGTGCCCGTTGCGGGTGGCCGCCCCGACGAACGTGGAGTGCGCCAGCGTCGTGTACCCGGTCTTGACCCCGATGGCTCCCGGGTAGCTGCCGAGCAGCCGGTTCTGGTTGTAGATCATGAAAGTCGGGCGTGGTTGTCCGGGTGCGGCCGGCTTGCCGGGGAAGGCATAGCTGCGCGTGGCGACGTAGTGCCGGAAGTCGGCGCGGGCCATCCCGGCCCGGGCGATGAGCGCGAGGTCGTAGACGGAGGAGAGCTGACCGTCGGCGTCCAGCCCGTCTGGGGTTGTGGCATGCGTGTCGAAGGCCTGCAGGTGGTGGGCCAGCGTGTTCATGGCCACCACGGTCGGGGCGAGCCCGCCGGCAGCCCGGGCCAGCGCGTCGGCGGCGTCGTTGCCGGAGTCCAGGAACATCCCGTAGAAGAGCTGGTCCACCGTGTACGACGCACCCGCCACGATGCCGACCTTGCTGCCGATGGCCGCAGCGTCGTCGTGGGAGGCCACGTAGACCGCCGACTTGTCCAGCGTGGGCAGCAGCGCCACGGCGGTGAGGGTCTTCAGCGTGCTGGCCGGGCGGAGCCGCTCGTGCGGGTTCTTCGCGGCGAGCACGGCCCCGGTGTCCAGGTCGGCGACCAGCCAGGCTCGTGCCGGCTCGTTCGGCGGGGCCGAGGCTGTGCCTGAGGTGTCCACGATGACGCCGCTGCGGGCCAGCAGCGGCCCACCGATGGGTCCCTCGGCACCGGCGGCTGACCCGGCAGGTCGCGGAGGCTGCCGACTTGCGGCCACGGCGGGGCCGGTCGTGAGCGCGGTGGTCAGGGCCAGGGCGCTGCCGAGCAGCAGAACGGTGGGCAGGCGGGTGGTCATGGCTCGCCCAGGGTAACGGCCCCGCCGGTGCTCCTCCGGGTCCCCGGGGCGCTTCAGCCGGGTCCGCCGGTGCCCGTCAGCCGGGCTCAGCGGGTGCCCGTCAGCCGGCCCCGCCGGTGCCCGTCAGCCGGGCTCAGCGGGTGCCCGTCAGCCGGCCCCGCCGGCCAGCAGCCTGGTCCCCGGCGGCAACCCGGCGCTGGCGGCTGCCTGGCCCAGGAACTCGACGAGGTGCCCAGCCAGCGCCTGTGCCGCCCGCGGCGGGTCCAGGAACCGCTGCCGGGCGAGCAGGATGGTCCGGCTCAGACCCGGCGCGGCGAAGGGGGTGACCCGGAAGCGGTCGCGCACCACGGTGCTGGGCACCACCGCCACCCCCAGCCCGGCCTGCACGAACTCCAGCACGGCGTCCATCTCCCCGCCCTCGATCGCGAAGGTCGGCTCGAATCCGGCCTCCCGGCAGGCCGCCACGGTTGTCTCGCGCAGGTCGTAGCCCTCGCGGAACATCACCAGCGGCCGGTCCCGCAGCTCGGCCACGGCGATCTCGCCCCGGCGCACCGGACGGGGCCGCCCGATCGGGGAGATCAGGACGAGGTCCTCCGCCAGCAGCGGCACGGCGCTGAGCTGGGCATCCTCGCTCAGCCGCGCGTCCACCACCAGGGCGATGTCCAGTGCTCCAGCGGTCAGCTCGGCTCGCAGGTTGCGGGACCCGCCTTCGTGCAGCACCAGCTCGATGCCCGGGTGGCGTCGGTGGAATCCCGCCAGCATCGCCGGGAGCAGCCCGGTGCACAGGCTCGGGGTGGACCCAAGCCGCACCCGGCCTCGGCCCAGCGCGGCCAGCTCGAGGATCTCCCGGCGCGCGGTGTCGGCGTCGGAGAGCATCCGGCGGGCCACGGGCAGCAGAGTCTGGCCGGCGTCGGTCAGCTCGATGCGGCCCGGGCGCCGGTGCAGCAGCGGGCTGCCCAGGTCGCGCTCGAGGGCGCGGATCTGCTGCGACAGCGACGGTTGTGCGATGCCGAGCAGGTTCGCGGCGCGGGTGAAGTGTCGGGTCTCCGCCACGGCCACGAAGTAGGCCAGCTGGTGCAGCTGCACGGAATCACTATAGGCGTTGACTATCGAATCGACAGTCGGGATCTCTTTGACCTCCAGGGACGAAAGTCCTACGGTCCCTGCGTGGCTATCGATCTGCGTGCGCGCCCGATGGCTGTGCGGGCGCTGTGGGACTCCACGATCGGCAAGA
This sequence comes from Actinomycetes bacterium, assembly GCA_021848885.1. Lineage (GTDB taxonomy): Bacteria > Actinomycetota > Actinomycetes > JAJZTN01 > JAJZTN01 > JAJZTN01. Next base: position 15,051 of record JAJZTN010000050.1, on the reverse strand, counting down.
AGACCGTCATGGCCGTCACCGGCCTGATGATGGTTGCCTTCCTCTTCTTGCACATGCTCGGCAACCTGAAGATCTTCTTCGGGGCGACGGACTTCAACGCCTACGCCGCCTGGCTGCGCACCATCGGCGAGCCGTTCCTGCACTTCACCTGGTACCTGTGGATCCAGCGTGTCGTGCTCGCCGTGGCGCTGGTCCTGCACATCGTCTCGGCCTGGCAGCTGTCCCGCCGGGACAGGAGGGCCAGGCCGGTCAAGTACGCCCACGGCCTGCGCCCCCAGGCCAGCTTCGCCACCCACACCATGCGGTGGGGCGGGGTCATCATCGCCGTCTTCCTCATATGGCACCTGCTCGACCTGACCGTGGGCGCGGTCAACCCCAACTTCGTCCCGGGCAAGCCCTACCAGGCGGTGGTCGCGGACTTCCAGGTCTGGTGGATCAACATCGTCTACATCATCGGCGTGGTGATGGTCGGGTTGCACATCAACCACGGCTTCTGGAGCGCCGCGCAGACCCTTGGGGTCAACCGCCCGGTCCGTGACGTGGCGATCCGTGCCACCGGCACCACGGTGGCGCTTTTGATCACGCTCGGCTTCCTGACCGTCCCGATCGGCGTCATGACTGGGCTGGTGCACTGATGATCGACTACACCGTCGGCGAGGACATCGTTGACCGGGCCGCCCCGGACGGCCCGATCGAGGCGCGCTGGGACACCCGTCGTTTCACCGCCAAGCTGGTCAACCCCTCCAACCGCCGCAAGCACCGCATCATCGTCGTCGGCACCGGTCTGGCCGGCGGCTCGGCCGGTGCCACGCTGGCCGAGCAGGGCTACCAGGTCGTGCAGTTCTGCTTCCAAGACTCCCCGCGTCGGGCGCACTCGGTCGCCGCGCAAGGCGGCATCAACGCCGCCAAGGACTACCGCAACGACGGGGACTCCATCCACCGGCTCTTCTACGACACGGTCAAGGGCGGTGACTTCCGGTCCCGGGAGTCCAACGTCTACCGGCTCGCGCAGGTCTCGGTGGAGATCATCGACCAGTGCGTCGCGCAGGGGGTTCCCTTCGCCCGGGAGTACGGCGGCCTGCTCGACAATCGGTCCTTCGGTGGGGTGCAGGTCTCGCGCACGTTCTATGCCCGCGGCCAGACCGGCCAGCAGCTGCTCATCGGGGCCTACCAGGCACTGTCCCGCCAGATCGCGGCCGGCAACATCGAGATGCACCCGCGCACCGAGATGCTCGACCTCATCGTCATCGACGGGCGGGCCCGTGGGATCGTCGCCCGCGACCTGATCACCGGTGAGGTGCGCACCTACCTCGCCGACGCGGTCGTGCTGGCCACCGGCGGCTACGGCAACATCTTCTACCTGTCCACCAACGCCAAGGGCTCCAACGCCACGGCGATCTGGCGGGCTCACCGGCGTGGTGCCTATCTGGCCAACCCGTGCTACACGCAGATCCATCCGACCTGCATCCCCCGCTCCGGGGAGCACCAGAGCAAGCTGACCCTGATGAGCGAGTCGCTGCGCAACGATGGGCGGATCTGGGTGCCCAAGCGCAAGGGGGACACCCGGGCACCCAACGAGATCCCCGAGGACGAGCGGGACTACTACCTCGAGCGGATCTACCCCAGCTTCGGCAACCTGGTGCCCCGCGACATCGCCTCGCGCGCGGCGAAGAACCAGTGCGACGAGGGCCGTGGGGTCGGCCCCGGGGGGCTGGGTGTCTACCTGGACTTCGCCGACGCGATCGCGCGGTTGGGCCGGGATGCCGTCGAGGCGCGCTACGGCAACCTCTTCGACATGTACCAGCGCATCACCGGGGAGAACCCCTACGAGGTGCCGATGCGCATCTACCCGGCGATCCACTACGCGATGGGCGGGCTGTGGGTCGACTACGACCTGCAGAGCAACCTGGCGGGCCTGTTCGTCATCGGTGAGGCCAACTTCTCCGATCACGGGGCCAACCGGCTGGGTGCCTCGGCGCTCATGCAGGGCCTGGCCGACGGCTACTTCGTCCTGCCCGCAACCATCAACGACTACCTGGCGCGCGGCGGTCTCGACCCGGTCGGGCCGGAGGACCCGGCGGTCCGCCAGGTCCAGTCCGAAGCCCTCGACCGGCTGCAGCGGCTGCTGTCGGTCCGAGGCGAGCGGACCGTTGACTCTTTCCACCGCGAGCTCGGAGCCCTGCTGTGGGACAAGTGCGGGATGGCGCGCAGCGACGAGAGCCTCAGGGACGCCCTCGAGCGGATTCCCAAGCTGCGCGAGCAGTTCTGGCAGTCGGTGACTGTTCCCGGCACCGGCGCCGAGCTCAACCAGGAGCTGGAGAAGGCCAACCGGGTCGCGGACTTCCTCGAGTTCGCCGAGCTGCTCGCCCTGGACGCCCTGGTGCGCACCGAGTCCTGCGGTGGGCACTTCCGGGTGGAGAGCCAGACCCCCGACGGTGAGGCCCGACGAGACGACGAGAACTTCAGCCATGTCGCGGCTTGGGAGTTCGGCGGGGACGGCAGGGGCCCCGTGCTGCACAAGGAGCCGCTGCAGTTCGACTACGTGCACCCGACCCAGCGGAGCTACGCGTGAACCTGACGTTGCGCATCTGGCGCCAGCCCGGCCCCGACGCCGGGGGCTCGATGGTCACCTATCAGGTGAGCGACGTCAGCCCGGACATGTCCTTCCTGGAGGTGCTCGACGTCCTCAACGAGCGGCTGATCCGCGCGGGCGAGCAGCCGGTCGCCTTCGACCATGACTGCCGGGAGGGCATCTGCGGGTCCTGCGCCATGGTGATCAACGGGCGTCCGCACGGTCCGGAGCAGACCACCACCACGTGCCAGCTGCACCTGCGCAGCTTCCGCGACGGCGACGTCATCGACGTCGAGCCGTGGCGGGCCAGGCCGTTCCCGGTGATCAAGGACCTGGTGGTCGACCGCTCGGCGTTCGACCGGATCATCTCCTCCGGCGGCTACATCACCTCCCCGACCGGTTCGGCGCCGGAGGCGCACTCGATCCTGGTGCCCAAGCCGGTGGCCGACCTGGCCTTCGAGAACGCCACCTGCATCGGCTGCGGGGCCTGCGTGGCGGCCTGCCCCAACGGCTCGGCCATGCTGTTCACCGCGGCGAAGGTGGCCCACCTCAACTCCTTGCCGCAAGGCCAGCCGGAGCGGGAGTCTCGGGTGCTCAGCATGGTCGCGACGATGGATGCCGAAGGCTTCGGCGGGTGCACCAACACCGGCGAGTGCGCGGCCGCCTGCCCCAAGGGCATCCCGCTGAGCAGCATCGCAAACCTCAACCGGGAGTATCTGCACGCGCTGCGCGCCGGCCGCGCCTAGGCTCGGTGGTGATGAGCCAGGTCAGGCGAAGCGAGTCGGGGTTGCCGATCGAGCCGGTCTACTCGGCCACGTCGTTGGCCGGCTGGGATCCGCAGGCACAGCTCGGCGAGCCGGGGCAGTTCCCCTACACCCGCGGTGTCTACCCGAGCATGTACACCGGACGGCCGTGGACGATGCGGCAGTACGCCGGCTTCGGCACCGCCCGGGAGTCCAACGAGCGCTACCACCAGCTGGTCCGGGCAGGCACCGGCGGGCTGTCGGTGGCCTTCGACCTGCCGACCCAGATGGGCTATGACTCCGACCACCCGCTGGCGCACGGCGAGGTCGGCAAGGTTGGCGTGGCGATCGACTCGATCGAGGACATGCGGGTGCTCTTCGAAGGCATCCCGCTGGACGAGGTGTCCACCTCGATGACCATCAACGCCCCGGCCGCGGTGCTGCTGCTGCTCTACCAGCTGGTGGCTGCCGAGTCCGGGGTGGCGGGGGCGGCGCTGACCGGCACGATCCAGAACGACGTGCTCAAGGAGTACATCGCGCGCGGCACCTACATCTACCCGCCGAAGGCCTCGCTGCGGCTCATCAGCGACATCTTCGCCTACTGCCGCACCGAGCTGCCCCGCTGGAACACCATCTCCATCTCCGGCTACCACATGGCCGAGGCTGGGGCGACGCCGGCGCAGGAGGTTGCCTTCACCCTGGCCAACGGGATCGAGTACGTCCGGGCCGCGCAGGCCGCGGGCCTGCAGGTGGATGACTTTGCGCCCCGGCTGTCGTTCTTCTTCGTCGCCCGCACCACGCTGCTGGAGGAGGTCGCCAAGTTCCGGGCCGCCCGCCGGGTGTGGGCGCACGTCATGCGCGAGCAGTTCGGCGCGAAGGACCCCCGGTCGATGATGCTGCGCTTCCACACCCAGACCGCAGGGGTGCAGCTGACCGCCCAGCAGCCCGAGGTCAACATGGTGCGGGTCGCGGTGCAGGCTCTTGCCGCCGTGCTGGGTGGCACCCAGTCGCTGCACACCAACTCCTACGACGAGGCCATCGCGCTGCCCACCGAGAAGGCGGCCCGGCTGGCTCTGCGCACCCAGCAGGTGCTCGCCTACGAGACCGACGTCACTGCCACCGTCGACCCTTTCGCCGGTTCCTACGCGGTGGAGGCGATGACCGAGGACCTTCAGGCCCGCATCCACGAGCTGATGGACACCGTGGAGACCATGGGCGGGGCGGTGGCGGCGATCGAGCGCGGCTTCCAGAAGTCCGAGATCGAGCGCAGCGCCTACCAGGTGGCCCGCCAGATCGACTCCGGGGAGCGCACCGTCGTGGGGGTCAACCGCTTCGTGGTTACTGATGAGGAGCCCTACGAGCCGCTGCGGGTGGACCCCAGCATCGAGGCTGCCCAGGCGCAACGGCTCGAGACGCTGCGCCGCGAGCGGGACTCCGCGGCCGTGCACCGCGCGCTGGACGAGCTGCGAGCCAGCGCCGCCGGGACGGGCAACGTGCTCGGGCCGCTCAAGATCGCCCTGGCGGCCCGGGCCAGCGTGGGTGAGGTGTGCGACGCGCTGCGCGAGGTCTGGGGGGTCTACACCCCGGTCGAGGTCTTCTGAGCCTCCCCCGCCTCGTCTTCTGAGCCTCCCCGCCTCCCCCGGCGACCTCCCCCTGGCGCGCCGCGCGGGCGCTGCCTCGCGCGGGCGGGGCGAGACAGCCCGTACCCGTCGTACGGCCAAGGTCACAGGATGGTTTCGGCCTGATGGGGCGGCCGGAATGCGCCACTCGCCTACCGCCGGCTCGCCCTATAGTCGCTTGGATCTCGCATCGGAACAACGGGTCGGCCCACAGGAGGAGACGTGAAAAATTCGGTCCGGGTGATGGCGCTGCTCGGCGTCGTCGCTCTCGCCGCGGCGGGGTGTGGCAGCAAGCCCTCCTCTTCCGGCACCAGCTCGAGCGCTGCCGCGCCGGCCTCCTCGGCGGCTTCTTCCGCACCGGCGAGCAGCGCCGCAGCTGCGCTGAACGCCTGCATGGTCCTCGACGTCGGCGGCGTCGATGACCGGTCGTTCAACGAGTCCGCGTGGAAGGGCATGACCGACGCGAAGGCGGCCAACTCCGCCATCAGCATCTCGTATGTCTCCTCGTCCTCGCAGAACGACTACACCCCCAACCTCAACGCCGAGGTCGCCAAGGGCTGCAACACCACGATCGCCGTGGGTGGCCTGATGACCGACGCGCTCAAGGCCGTCGCGACCGCGAACCCGACCAAGCAGTTCGCCATCATCGACTCGGCCACGGGGCAACCCAACGTCTACGGGATCCAGTTCAACACCGCCCAGGGCGCCTTCCTGGGTGGCTACCTGGCCGCCGCGATCACCAAGACCGGCAAGGTCGCGACCTTCGGTGGTTTGAACATCCCGCCGGTGACCATCTACATGGATGGCTTCTGGGAGGGCGTGCAGTACTACAACAAGGTCAAGGGCAAGAGCGTGCAGGTGCTCGGCTGGAACGAGAAGGACCAGAAGGCGGGCACGTTCGCCAACTCCTTCACCGACCAGGGCAAGGGCCGCCAGGTCAGCCAGGCCTTCATCCAGCAGGGTGCCGACGTGATCTTCCCGGTCGCCGGTGGCACCGGCCTGGGTGCCGGCGCGGCGGCTGCCGCCTCCGGCGGCAAGGTCTCGGTGCTGTGGGTCGACACCGATGGCTGCATCTCCGCACCGCAGTACTGCCCGTACTTCGTCTCCAGCGTGGTGAAGAACATCGCGAAGGCCGTGACGACGTACGTGACCGGTGCTGCCTCGGGCAGCTACCCGACCGGCAGCTACATCGGCACGTTGGCCAACGACGGCACCGGGCTGGCGCCGTTCCACGACTGGGCGAGCAAGGTCCCGGCATCGGTGCAGTCCGAGCTCGACCAGATCAAGCAGCAGATCATCAGCGGGGCGATCCCGATCACGTCCCCGTCGCAGCCGAAGTGACCGCCCGGGGTGGCGGCCTGCTTGGTCGTCACCCCGGAAACGGGGCCGGCCCGCCCCCGCAGACCGTGCCGCACGGCGCGGCGGCCGCGGGTGGGCCGGCCCCCGGTCGTTGACCGTGCCGGCCCGGTCGGTGACCGTGTCCTCGGCGGCACGAGGCGGCGCCCGTGGGTGTCGCCGCCTGGCTACGGCGCCGCGGCGCCTCGGGTAAGGGAGGCTCGCTTGCAGCTGGAGCTGCGCGGGATCACCAAACGCTTCGGGTCCCTGGTGGCCAACGACGGGATCGACCTGGTCGTGCGCCCGGGTGAGATCCACGCCCTGCTCGGCGAGAACGGTGCCGGCAAGAGCACGTTGATGAACGTCCTCTACGGGCTCTACCACCCCGACGAGGGCCTCATCCTCATCGACGGGGTTCCCGTGGCCTTCCGTACCCCGGCCGACGCGATCGCGGCGGGGATCGGCATGGTTCACCAGCACTTCATGCTCGTGCCGGTCTTCACCGTGACCGAGAACGTCATGCTCGGCCACGAGGATGTCCGCGGTCCTCTGCTGGACCGCCGGCGCGCTCGTCGCGAGGTCGAGGAGGTCTCCCGCCGCTACGGGCTGGGTGTGCCCACCGATGCGCTGGTGGCCGACCTGCCGGTCGGCGTGGCACAGCGCGTGGAGATCCTCAAGGCGCTCATGCGGGAGGCCAAGGTGCTCATCCTGGATGAGCCCACCGCGGTGCTCACCCCGCAGGAGACCGACGACCTCATGGCGGTCATGCGTGGCCTGCGCGACGCAGGGACCTCGATCGTCTTCATCACCCACAAGCTGCGTGAGGTCCAGGCCGTCGCCGACCGGATCACTGTCATCCGGCGGGGCCGGGTGGTCGGTGAGGCCCAGCCCAGCGCATCGGCGCAGGAGCTGGCCGCCATGATGGTCGGCCGCTCGGTCGCCCTCACCGTGGACAAGGGCCCGGCCCACCCTGGTGACGTCGTGCTGGCGGTCGAGGACCTCGTGGTCGCCGACCCGACCGGGCACCGGCACGTCGACGGCGTCAGCCTCAGCGTGCGCGCTGGCGAGGTCTACGCGCTGGCTGGGGTGCAGGGCAACGGCCAGACCGAGCTCACCGAGGCGCTGATGGGTCTGGTCCGCCCCATCTCGGGCATCATCCGGCTCGACGGCGAGGACGTCACCCACGTCGGAACCGACGAGATCTTGGCACGAGGGGTCGGCTACGTGCCCGAGGACCGCGTGCACGACGGCCTGGTCGGGTCCTTCTCGGTGGCCGAGAACATGGTGCTGGACACCTTCGACGTCGAACCGTTCGGCCGCGGGCTCTCACTCGACCTCGCCGCCATCGCCAGCAACGCGAGGTCCCGGGTGCAGGAGTTCGACGTTCGGACCACCTCGGTGAGCGCCCCGGTGTCGACGCTGTCCGGTGGCAACCAGCAGAAGGTCGTGCTGGCCAGGGAGATGTCCAGGCCGCTAAGGCTGCTCGTGGTCGCCCAGCCCACCCGGGGTCTGGACGTGGGGTCGATGGAGTTCGTGCACCGGCGGATGGTGACGGCCCGAGACTCCGGCACCGCGGTGCTGATGATCTCCACCGAGCTGGACGAGGTGCTCGGGCTGGCCGACCGGATCGGCGTGATGTACCGCGGCCGGATCATCGGGGAGCTGCCGCCGACGGCCACCGCGGCGCAGGTCGGGCTGCTCATGGCGGGCCAGCCGGTCGGTCCGGAGGAGCTTGCCTCGGGCGAGCGGCGGCAGAGCGAGCCGGAGGGGCCGCGATGAGCGGGCCCGAGGGGCCGGTCCCTGCCCCTGGCCTGCGCGCGCGGGTCTGGCGGGCGGTCCGCGAGGGGAACAGCGTCGTCGTGACGCTGCTGGCGATGTTCGCCTCCGTCATCGTCGGCGGGGTGCTCATATCGGTCAGCGACAAGGCGACCATCGCGGCGTCGAAGTACTTCTTCTCCTACCCGTGGGACACCTTCAGCGCGGCCTGGCACGCCACCTCGCGGGCCTACCTGGCCCTCTTCGAGGGGGCGATCTTCAACCCCTCGTCGTTGGCCACCGGCTCGATCAGCACGATCCTCTACCCGCTGTCCGAGACGATCGTCAACGCGACGCCGCTGATCCTGGCCGGCCTGTCGGTGGGCATCGCCTTCCGCGCGGGGCTTTTCAACATCGGCGGCCAGGGACAGATCATCTTCGGTGCTGTCCTCGCCGGCTATGTCGGTTTCGCCTGGCACCTGCCCGTCGGCGTGCACGTGCTCGTCGCCGTGCTGGCCGGTCTGGTCGGGGGGGCGCTGTGGGGCGGGCTGGCCGGCTGGCTGAAGGCGCGCACCGGGGCGCACGAGGTGATCACGACGATCATGCTCAACTACGTCGCCTACTACGCGCTGTCCTTCCTGCTGTCGGTGCAGGGGTTCCAGCGCCCGCCCTACCAGCAGGCCATCTCCAACCAGGTGGACGCCAACGCCCGGTTGCCGCACCTGCTGGGCCCTGACCTGCGGGTGCACGCGGGCATCTTCGTTGCCCTGGCGGCCGCATGGGTGACGTGGTGGCTGCTGGAGCGCAGCACGATCGGCTTCCAGCTGCGCGCCGTCGGGGCCAACCCGAACGCGGCCCGCACCGCCGGGATGAGCGTGGAGCGCAGCTACTTCCTGGTGATGCTCGTGGCCGGGGGGCTGGCCGGCCTTGCCGGGGCCATGCAGATCCTGGGCACCAACTCAGCGATCACCCAGGACATCGACGCCGGGATCGGCTTCGACGGCATAACCGTCGCCCTGCTCGGACTCGGCCGGCCCGGGGGTGCTGTGCTAGCTGGTCTGCTCTTCGGCGCGCTGCGCGCCGGCGGGGTGCAGATGCAGTCGCGCACCGGCACCCCGATCGACCTGGTCGTGGTGATCCAGTCGCTCATCGTCATGTTCATCGCCGCACCGCCGTTGGTGCGGGCGATCTTCCGGCTGAGGTCCCGGGACCGCGCCGGGATCGGCTCCGAGCTGGCGAAGGGATGGAACGGGTGAGCCCCGAGAGCAGCACCGAGGTCATCGCGCACTCCTCGCCTGTCGCCGCGGGTCCGGCGGAGCTGCCGCAGACCACCGCGGCGCGGGTGGGCAGTGCAGCGGGGTTGGCGCTTCTCGGCCTCGTCGCGGTCCTCCTACTGGGCCTGGGTGCCAACCCCGGCGCCGCCGCCTTCGAGCTGTCCTCGCCGTCCGCGTCGCTGCAGATCCCGATCATCAGGGTCCCTGCCCGGGGCACCGCCGTCGCGTTGGGGGCGCTGGTGCTGGTGCTGTCCGGTTGGCAGCTGGCTCACGGCTTCCGTCGCCGGGGCCGGCGCCGGGCCCTGGCGGTCTCCCTCGTCGCGACCCTGCTGGCCTTCCTCTGCTGGGCGGGGTCCGGGACGGCCGGGACCGTCATCGACATGCTGGGCCTGTTGCAGAACACCATCTTCCTGGCGGTGCCGCTCGTCCTCGGCGCACTGGCCGGGGTGCTGTGCGAGCGCTCCGGGGTGATCAACGTCGCGATCGAGGGCCAGATGCTGTCCGGGGCGTTCTCCGCCGCGATGTTCGCGACGCTGGCTCACAACCTCGGTGTCGGGGTGGTCGCGGCGATGATCTCCGGTGGGCTGATCGGGGCGCTGCTGGCGGTCTTCGCCATCAAGTACCTGGTCAACCAGGTCATCCTCGGTGTGGTGCTCAACGTCTTCGCCCTCGGGGTGACCGGGTTCCTCTACGACGCCCTCATGCAGCCGGACCAGAACACCTTCAACTCCCCGGCGCTTTTCGCCCCGGTGCGGCTGCCGCTGCTGGGCGAGCTCCCGGTGCTCGGGCCGCTGCTCTTCGACACCAACGTGCTGGTCTACCTGACCTATGTGCTCATCGCGGTGGTTCATGTCGGGTTGTTCCACACTCGATGGGGGCTGCGCACCCGCTCGGTCGGCGAGCACCCGCGAGCCGCCGACACGGTGGGCATCAACGTGACTCGGGTGCGCTACCGCAACGTGATCGCCGGAGGGCTCGTCGCCGGGCTGGCCGGCGCCTACATCACCATCGGCACGGTGGGGGCGTTCACCAAGAACATCAGCTCCGGCAAGGGCTTCATCGCCCTGGCAGCCCTGATCTTCGGGCGCTGGAGCCCGCTCGGGGCACTCGGGGCAGCCCTGTTGTTCGCCTTCGCCGATGCGCTGCAGACCGTTCTGTCGATCATCGGCACTCCCGTGCGGATCCCCTCGGCCTTCCTGGCCATGTTCCCCTACCTGGCCACGATCTTCGCCGTGGCGGGACTGGTCGGTCGGGTCCGGGCGCCGGCCGCGGACGGCCAGCCCTATGTGAAGTCGTGACCGGAGCGAGCGGGGACACCATGGGCGCAGCGAGCGGGGACGGCGTGACCGGTCCGGGCGGGGACAGCGGGGACGGCGTGACCGGAGCGAGCGGGCTCGACTGGGCTGGGCTGCGTGCGGCGGCCCGGGCCGCCATGACGCGGGCCTACGCGCCGTACTCGCACTTCCCGGTCGGGGCTGCGGGGCTGGTCGACGACGGTCGGGTGGTCACCGGCTGCAACGTGGAGAACGCCTCCTACGGGCTGACCCTGTGCGCCGAGTGCGGGGTCGTCTCCGATCTCGCCCGTGGTGGTGGTGGTCGGCTGGTGGCGCTGGCCTGCGTTGGCTCGGACGGCTTGCCGCTCATGCCGTGTGGGCGCTGCCGACAGCTGCTGTGGGAGCACGGCGGCCCGGACATGCTGCTGGAGACCCCGCGGGGGGTGCTGCCGATGAGCCAGGTGCTGCCGCAGGCCTTCGGCCCCGAGGACCTCGACCCCCCACCTCGGCGCGGTGGGGCCTGGCCGACGGCGTTCGCCGGTGGCGAATCCTCCCCTGCGCCCCAGGGCTGAGCGTGCAGTCTGTTTGCGAAGACACGTGCCCGCCGGCCCGGTCGGGCGCCAGCCGATGCGCCCCACTGCCAGGAGGCAGGAATGAGTGAGCCGTTCGCGGCCGTCGACGTCATCATCGCCAAGCGCGAGCGGCGCGAGCTCGACGACGCGCAGATCGACTGGGTCCTCGACGCCTACACCCGCGGGGTCGTCGCGGAGGAGCAGATGGCCGCCCTGGCGATGGCCATCCTGCTCAACGGGATGTCCCGGCGCGAGATCGCCCGGTGGACCGCCGCGATGGTCGCCTCCGGTGAGCGCATGGACTGGTCGGCACTGGAGCGTCGTACCACCGACAAGCACTCCACCGGTGGGGTGGGCGACAAGATCACGTTGCCGTTGGCCCCGCTCGTGGCGGCCTGCGGGGCTGCCGTGCCACAGCTGTCCGGACGTGGTCTGGGCCACACCGGGGGCACCCTGGACAAGCTGGAGTCGATCCCTGGGTGGCGGGCCACGCTGAGCCGGCAGGAGATGCTCGACCAGCTGCGCGAGGTCGGTGCCGTGGTGTGCGCCGCCTCGGCCGACCTCGCCCCGGCCGACCGCAGGCTCTACGCGTTGCGCGATGTCACCGGCACGGTCGAGGCGATCCCGCTCATCGCCAGCTCGATCATGAGCAAGAAGATCGCCGAGGGCACCGCCGCGCTGGTGCTTGACGTCAAGGTCGGCTCGGGCGCCTTCATGAAGGATCGCGACTCGGCTGCCGAGCTGGCCCGCACCATGGTCGAGCTGGGCTCCGACGCCGGGGTGCGCACCGTGGCCCTGCTCACCGACATGGACACCCCGTTGGGTCGCACCGTAGGCAACGCCCTGGAGGTACGCGAGTCCGTCGAGGTGCTCGCGGGCGGCGGACCGGGCGACGTCGTCGAGCTCACCCTCACCCTGGCCCGGGAGATGCTCGCCGCGGCCGGGCTGGACGCGGCTAGGGACCCCGCCGAGGCGCTGCGGGACGGTTCAGCCATGGACACCTGGCGCCGGATGGTTCGCGCCCAGGGCGGTGACCCCGACGCGCCCCTGCCGCGGGCCCGGCACACCCACACCGTGCTGACGCCCGCCGACGGCGTGCTGACCAGGCTCGACGCGCTCGCCGTGGGCGTGGCCGCGTGGCGGCTAGGTGCCGGGCGGGCCCGCAAGGAGGACGGCGTACAGCCTGGGGCCGGTGTCGAGATCCACCTCAAGCCAGGCGAGACGGCCGTGGGGGGTGCCCCGCTTCTCACCCTGCACACCGACGAGGAGGACCGCTTCGGGCCGGCCCTGCAGGCCCTGGCCGAGGCCGTGGTCATCGCCCCGGAGGGCTCCAGCCCACCGTTGGCCCCGCTCGTGATCGACCGGATCTCGGCTTGAGCGGCCTCGGTCTGGCCGGCGCGGGTCTGGGGAGCCTCGGCGCGAGCGGCCTCGGTCTGGCCGGCGCGGGTCTGGGGAGCCTCGGCCCGAGCGGTGCGGGCGTGCGCCCCGGCGCGATGCCGGCGCGACGGCGTCGTAGGCTCCCGGCATGCCCGAGCTGATCTCCACCCCGGCCCGCATCCCCGTTCCGGGCGGCAAGCGCATCGAGGAGTACGTCGGTCGGGTCGCCACGGGGACCTCCACCGCGTCGCTGGCCCGCATGCATGCCCCGGCCGGGTGGGAGGAGCCGGCGCAGGTGCCTGAGTTCGACGAGATCACCCTCGTGCTGGACGGCAGGCTGCTGGTCGAGCACGACGGCGGGGTCACCGAGGTCCCGGCGGGCCAGGCGGTGCTGACCCGTGCGGGGGAGCGCGTGCGCTACCGGGTGGGCCCCGAGGGCGCCGACTACGTCGCGGTGTGCGTGCCGGCGTTCGAGCCCGGCCTGGCGCACCGGCAGGACTGACGGCGGCCGGGCGGGGCGTTTGGTGCCCGCGCGGGGCCTTCGCCGGTGCCCGCGCGGGGCCCTCGCGCGGTGAACTATCGCTTCGGCGGCCGAAATGGCGGCCAAACCGTTGGTGCGCCTGCTTCACGTGATCGTCTGTGGCGGTGTCGCGAGGGGTCGGTAGGTTTCGCACCGTGACCCTGACCCCGCTGCCCAGCCATGACCAGCTCCGCCGTGCCCCCAAGGTGTTGCTGCACGACCATCTCGATGGCGGGCTGCGCCCGGACACCGTCGTCGAGCTTGCCGAGGCCTGCGGCTACGCCGGGCTGCCCACGCACGACCCGGCCGCGCTGGGTGCCTGGTTTCTCGACGCCGCCTCCTCGGGCAGCCTGGAGCGCTACCTGAGGACCTTCGCGCACACCGTCGCGGTGCTGCAGACGCCCGAGGCGCTGACCCGGGTCGCCGCCGAGTGCGCCCAGGACCTGGCCGAGGACGGGGTGGTCTACGCCGAGGTGCGCTACGCCCCCGAGCAGCACCTCGAGGGTGGCCTGTCGCTGCCGGACGTGGTCGAGGCGGTCAACGCCGGCTTCCGGGCCGGGGAGCGGCTCGCGGCGGCGGAGGGCAGGCGGCTGCGGATCGGGGCCCTGCTGACCGCGATGCGCCACCGGGCCCGGTCCCGCGAGATCGCCGAGCTGGCGGTGCGTTACCGCGACGAGGGGGTGGTCGGCTTCGACATCGCCGGGGCCGAGGCGGGCAACCCCCCGACCCGGCACCTGGACGCCTTCGAGTACCTGCAACGGGAGAACGCGCACTTCACCATCCACGCCGGGGAGGCCTTCGGGCTGCCCTCGATATGGCAGGCGATCCAGTGGTGCGGCGCCGACCGGCTCGGTCACGGGGTGCGCATCATCGACGACATCCGGGTGGAGGCCGACGGGTCGGTCCGGCTCGGCCGCCTCGCGGCGTACGTGCGCGACCGGCGGATCCCGCTGGAGATGTGCCCGAGCTCGAACGTGCAGACCGGGGCAGTGTCGAGCATCTCCGAGCACCCGATCGGTCTGCTGCGTCGCTTGCAGTTCCGGGTCACGGTCAACACCGACAACCGGTTGATGAGTGCCACCTCGATGACCACCGAGATGGCCAAGCTGGTCAAGGCGTTCGGCTACGGCCTCGACGACCTGCAGTGGTTGACGATCAACGCGATGAAGTCGGCGTTCGTGCCGTTCGAGGACAGGCTGGCCGTCATCGACGAGGTGATCAAGCCGGGCTACGCGGCGCTGCGCGCCGAGGTGTGAGACGTGGCAGCGGGCTGGGGCAGCGGGCTGGGGCCGGGGCCGGGGCTGGGCTTCGGCTACCCGCGGGTCACCGGTAGGTTGACCGGCGTACCGCGTGCCGCCGGACTCGGTCGGGCCCCGCGGTGACCTGACCCGCCACCCTGGAGGTCCCGTGATCACCAACGCCGCCACGCTGCGCGCCGCCGTCCTGCCCCGCCCCACAGTGCTCACCGACGCCGCCCTGGTTCTCGGTGCGACCGCCTTCGTCGCGGTGTGCGCCCAGGTCGTCGTGCACGTCCCGGCGCTGACCCCGGTGCCCTTCACCCTGCAGACCTTCGCCGTGCTGGCCAGCGGGGCCGCCCTGGGCAGCCTGCGCGGCGGGCTGGCCGCGCTGCTGTACCTGCTCGTCGGGCTGGTGGGCGCACCCGTGTACGCCGGTGGGGCGCACGGGGTGCACGTGCTCTTTGGTGCCACCGGCGGCTACCTGGTCGGCATGGTCGCCGCCGCGGTGCTCGTCGGGGGCCTGGCCGAGCGGTTCAGGGCGGACCGCCGGGTGTGGAGCGCGGCGCTGGCCATGCTGGCCGGCGACGTGGTGATCCTCGGGCTGGGCACGGTGTGGCTGGCCATCTCGGCACACCTCTCGCTGGGGCGCGCCGTGGCCCTCGGGGTCGTGCCGTTCCTGGCCGTCGAGGCGGTCAAGGTGGCAGCGGCGACGGCTGCGCTGCCCGGCACGTGGAAGGCGCTCGCGCTGCTGCGCCGGTGACGCCGGGCTCGC
>JAJZTN010000049.1 GCA_021848885.1 Actinomycetes bacterium | reverse complement strand
GCCGGGGTGGGCGCGAAGACCACGTCGACGCCCTCGGCGGTGCACAGCGCCAGATCGGCGTCGAAGGTGCGCGGGTAGCGGGACAGGTCCTCGTTCGGCCCGAACTGCAAGGGGTTGAGGAAGATCGTCACGAGCACCGCGGCGGCACGGGCCCGGGCCGAGCGGATCAGCTCTGCGTGCCCGGCGTGCAGGGCCCCCATCGTCATGACGACGGCGACCGGCCCGGCCAGCCCGTCTCGGGCCGCGGCTAGCTCCTCACGAGTGCGCGCCAGCACCGGTGCCGGTCCGCTCATCGGGGGCCTCCGGTCTCGTGGTCGGCGAGGACCTCCAGCAGCGCCTCGGCCCGGGCCGGGTCGAGCAGGCCGGCGGCCAGCGCGCGGTCGGCGCTAAGCCGGGCCAGCGCCAGATAGGCGGCCCGGCCGGCAGGGTAGACCCGACCGATCTGGTCGAGGTGGGTGGCCACAGTGCCAGCGTCCCCGCGCGACACCGGACCGGTCAGTGCCAGGTCCCCCGAGCGCAGCGCCCCCTCCAGGGCGGCCGAGAGCAACGGGGCGAGCATCCGGCCGGGGTCACCCACCCCCGCCAGGCGCAGCAGGTCCGCGGCGCTGGCCACCAGGGTGACCAGGTGGTTGGCGGCATGCGCCAGCGCGGCGTGGTAGAGCGGCCGGTCCTGCTCGGCCACCCACACCGGCTCCCCACCCATCTCCAGCACGAGCGCCTCGGCCACCGGGCGCAGCGGCTGCGGGGCGCTCACCCCGAAGACCGCCCCGGACAAGCGGGACAGGTCGGTGATGGTGCCGCTGAAGGTCATCACCGGGTGCAGCGCCAGCGGCAAGGCCCCGAGCCGGGTGGCCGGGTCGAGCACGCTCACACCGAACCGCCCGCTGGTGTGCACCAGGAGCTGGCCGGCCTGCACGACCCCGGCGGCCGCGCTGCCGGTCACCAGGCCGGCCAGCACATCGTCCGGGACGGTCAGCAGGACCAGCTCGGCGCGCTCGAAGACGTCGTACGCCGAGACGACCGGCACCCCGGGCAGCAGTGTGCCCACCCGCTCGCTCGTGGTGCGCGAGCTGCCCGAGACGGCCACGACGTGGTGGCCGGCCGCGGCAAGCGCCGCGGCCAGCACGGCGCCGACCCGCCCGGCACCGACCACTCCGACCCCGAGGCGGGCCGGGCGTCGCGCTGGTGCGGTGAGCCCGCCGGCTGCTGGATCCATCGCCTGGCCCCATCCGTGCGGCACGCGTCGGGTGAGCCGGCGCGGCCGGACAGTCTAGGGCCGCCCGCCCCGACGGGGCGTAGCGTCACCTCGTGCCGCCACCCGCCGAGCAGACCAGCCAGCCGGAGCCCGGGTGGTCCGGCTGGGAGCAGGCCTGGCAGCAGGCGCAGTACGGGCCGGAGGGGTTCTATCGCAGTGCTCGCCCGGGCGAGCACTTCCGCACCTCCACGCACGTGGGGGACGCGCTCGGCATCGCGCTGGCGCGGCTGGCCCGGGGTGCCGGGCTGCAGACGCTGACCGACATCGGCGCCGGCGGCGGGGAGCTGCTCGAGGCGGTGCACCGAGCCGACCCAGGGCTCGGCCTGCTCGGCGTGGACCTGCGCGCCCGCCCGCCGGGGCTGGGCGAGCCGATCGGCTGGGCAGGCCGGGCGCCACGGCGGATGGAGGGGCTGCTGGTGGCCAACGAGGTGCTCGACGACCTGCCGTGCCCGGTCGTCGAAGTCGACCGGGCCGGGCGGGTGCGGCAGGTGCTGGTGGCGGCCCGCACCGGGCAGGAACGGCTCGGCCCCCCGGTCGGCGGAGGTGACGCGGAGTGGCTGCGGCGGTGGTGGCCTCTCGAGGGGGCGGCGCCCGGCGCCCGCGCGGAGGTCGGAGCCCCTCGGGACGCCGCCTGGGCACGGCTGGTCGGGGGGCTGGCCCAGGGCCTGGCGGTGGCGATCGACTACGGGCACGTGCGCTCGGACCGCCCCCGTGCCGGGACGCTGCTGGGCTACCGCTCGGGTCGGGCGCAGCCACCGGTGCCGGACGGGTCGATGAACATCACCGCGCACGTGGCGCTGGACGCGGCGGCTGCCGCACCCGCGAACGGGTTGCGCGGCTGGGCCTACCAGCATGAGGCGCTTAACGCGCTGCTGGCGACCGAGCTGGCCCAGCCCCGCCCCGGAGTTGAGCTGGCCCGGACCGACCCGGCCGGCTACCTTGCGGGGCTAGCCATGGCCGGGCAGCTTGTCGAGCTGACCGACCCGAGCGGGTTGGGCAGCTTCGTGTGGCTGCTGCACGCCACCGGTGGCCTGGCCCTGCCGGACTGGTGCCGGCCCGGGACGCCGGGCTGATCGGCGGCTGTCCGGCGTACGCCGATGACCTGACCCACCGGTGCGAGCCAGCCACGCCACGCCCGGGTCAGCCCGTCCCGCCGTCCTGAGGGCGAGCCGTCATCCACCGCTCGGGCAGCGCGCTGGCCCGGGCCCGGCGCGCCCGTTCGGCCTGGCTGGCCACGATGAGGGCGGCCTCGCCGGCGTCGCGATGCGCCACCCGAGGCGAGACCGGACCAGGGGTGGAGTCCAGGTGCACGGTGGCCAGCCCGAGCCGGCGCTGCAGCCAGCCCTGCCGCAGCCGGACGCTCTGGGTGCGCTCGTGCGCCACGATGTCGGTACGCCGGGTGATCCGCCCGTGCCGGGTGACCAGGAAGCGCTCGTCAGCCCCGGCGGCGAGCACCGGCTGGCCGACCGGGTCGACCCAACGGGCTCGGCGCGGTGCCGCAGACAGCGGGATGGCGGCCAGGTCGAGGCCCGGCAGCGCCCGGGCCAGCAGGTCAAGCGCCACCTGGCGCGTGGCCACGGGAAGCAGCACGCTCTGCGACCCGTCGCCGGGCCCGACGTGCCCGGCGACGTTGAGCTCGACCCGGCACCAGCCGCGCAGCCGGCGCCACAGCAGCGGCTCGACGATGGCGACCGCCTGCACCCGCCCGGGCGGGACGGTGTGGGCCAGCGTCTCGAGCAGGCCATGGCGCACCCGCAGCCCGTCAGGGGACTCGGCGACGAGGAAGCCGTAGTGAGACAGGAAGCGTCGGGCGGCCGGGGCGAGGGTGGCCAGGGCGACGGACACCAGGGCGGCCACCACCCCCGGGCCGCCGATGCGCGCCGCGGCGACACCCAGCCCGAGCATGGCGAGAATCCCCGCCAGGGTGTCCAGGCAGAGCAGGTGGGCCAGGGCCAGGTCCCCCAGCTCGACTCTGGCCAGCACCCGCTCCGGTGCCTCACCGGCGTCGGCGTCCAGCCCGGCGGCCAGCGCCAGCAGCTCGGCCCGAAGCGCCAGCGCCTCGGAGTCGGACAGGTAGGTCAACGTGACGTGCGAGCCCCGCCCCCCGGCAACATCCAGTCGCAGCTCGGCCAAGCCGAGCGCCCGGGCGAGCACCGGACGGAGCACGTCGATGGCCTGCAGACGGTCCAGCCGCACCCGCCGCGAGCTGCGGAACAGCACGCCGGTGTCGACGCGAAGGTGCCCATCCTGCACCGAGTACCGGGTGACCACCCAGGAGGCCCATCCGTAGAGCAGGCTCAGCGTGACACCCGCGCCGGCCAGCACCAGGAGATGGCGGGCATCCAGCCCTCGTCCGGCCCGCTCGATGCCCTGCTGTGCGGCGAAGGCGAGGAATGCGACGACGACCTTCCAGCCCCGCACCAGCGCAGACAACGGGTGCAGCCGGTGCCGGCCCTCGAGCGTGGCCACGCCTAGAGCCCGGCCGAGCGAGCCTCGCCGCGGGCGGCCAGCCGGTCCCGCAGCACGGCAGCCGCGACCGGACGCAGCCCGGGGATGCGCGCGTCGGTGCTGGCCGCCGCGGTGTGCAGCTGCACGGTCGCCAGGTCGAACCAGCGGTGCAACGGGCCGGCGGAGACCTCGACCAGCTGCATCCGTCCGTAGGGCACCACCACGAGCCGGCGGTAGAGCACCCCGTGCCGGACGAGGAGGTCATCGGCCCGCTCGGCGTAGGCCCAGGAGCGGGCGTTGCGGCCGAGCAGCACCCAGCCGATGCCCAGCACCGCCACGGCGAGGAGCCCCACCAGCCAGCCGAGGACGGTGGCGCGACCGCTCAGGATGCCCGCTGCGGGCAGGGCCGAGACCGCGACCAGGCCCAGCAGGACCGTCCGGCGCAGCCAGGCCAGCCGTGGGCTGACCGGCGTCCAGGTGTCCGGTTGCTCACCTGTGCGCCCGAACCATTCGTCCATGGCCGCGATCCTGGCAGACTCCCGGGCATGACCCAGGAGCTGACCGTCGGAGTCGGGGCAGGTGAGCTCGCCACCGCGGACATGGTGCTCAACATCGGCCCGCAGCACCCCTCCACGCACGGGGTGCTGCGCCTTCGGATCGTGCTCGACGGTGAGCGGATCCGCCACGCTGAGCCGATCGTGGGCTATATGCACCGCGGTGCCGAGAAGCTCTTCGAGGTGCGCGACTATCGGCAGATCATCGTGCTCGCCAACCGGCACGACTGGCTCTCGGCGTTCGCCAACGAGCTGGGGGTGGTGCTGGCCGTTGAACGGATGACCGGCATCCAGGCTCCCGAGCGGGCGGTCTGGGCGCGCACCCTGCTGGCCGAGCTCAACCGGGTGCTCAACCACCTGATGTTCCTCGGCTCCTACCCGCTCGAGCTCGGTGCGATCACCCCGGTGTTCTACGCGTTCCGGGAGCGGGAGGTGCTCCAGGCGGTCATGGAGGAGATCTCCGGTGGCCGGATGCACTACATGTTCAACCGGGTCGGGGGGCTGAAGGAGGACCTGCCGGCAGGGTGGCTGGGCAGGACTGCCGAAGCCGTCGCCGTGGTACGCCGCCGGATGGCCGACCTGGAGGGGCTGCTGGTCGGCAACGAGATCTTCCGGGCCCGCACCGCCGGTGTCGGGGTGCTCTCCGCCGAGCTGGTGCACGGCTATGGCGTGAGCGGCCCGATCGCGCGGGCCAGCGGGGTGGACTTCGACCTGCGCCGGGACGAGCCCTACCTGGCCTACGCCGAGCTTTTCGCCCCGGGTGGCCCCGGCCGCGTGGTCACCCGCAGCGCCGGGGACGCCCTGGCCCGTTTCGAGTGCCTGCTCGAGCAGGTCCACGTCAGCCTCGACCTGGCCGACGCCTGCGTGGACCGCATCGCGGCGCTGCCGCGCGGGCCGATCAACGTGCGGCTGCCCAAGGTGCTCAAGGCCCCCGAGGGTGCCACCTATGCCTGGACCGAGAACCCGCTCGGCATCAACGGCTACTACCTGGTCTCGCGCGGGGAGAAGACGCCGTGGCGGCTCAAGCTGCGATCGGCGTCGTTCAACAACGTCCAGGTGCTCGCCGAGATCCTGCCCGGCAACCTGGTCGCGGACATGGTCTCGATCCTCGGCTCGATGTTCTTCGTCGTCGGCGACGTCGACAAGTGAGATGGTCGGCGACGTCGACAAGTGACATGGTCGGCGACGTCGACAAGTGAGATGGTCGGCGACGTCGACAAGTGAGATGGTCGGCGACGTCGACAAGTGCCCGCCCGGGTGGCGGGAGGGCGTGAACGGGTCAGGCTGAGGCGTCCCCGGCACGGCGGACCCGGTCCCGGTCCCGCAGGCCCTGCCCGGCAGGAGGGCCCGGCTCCCGGCGGAACGCCGCCCGCACAAGGGGCAGGGTCATCCGCACCGTGGTGGCCTCCACCCCCTCGGCTCGCGCGTCGATCTCGGCTCGTAGCGCGGCCAGCGCGGTGCGCAACGCTGCCAGCTCGGCGGCCACCGCAGACAGCTCGGCCAGCGCCGCCTCACCGTAGGAGCGCCCGGCAGCCGCCTCCGACCCGGCGGCGCGCACTGCCTGGACGAGCCCGGCCCTCTCGGTGCCGGCGCTGAGCAGCTCGGCCCGAGCGGCGGTGGCCTCGCGGTGGGCCGCCCCGGACTGCTCGCGGGCCGACACGGCGGCATCCCGGGCGGCTGCGGCGTCCTCCCGCGCAGCAGCGGACTCCTCCCGCCCGGCAGCGGCATCCCGGGCCACCCCGGCGAGGGAGCCGATCAGCTCGGCGACGCTGGCCCGCACCGCGCCCAACCCGCGCTCCAGCGTGGCCAGCCGCTCCTGCACGCTGACAAGGTCGTCGCGCGCCCCGCGCGCGTAGGCACGGGTTGCGGTGAGGTCACGAGCCACCCGGTCGAGCTGCTCAAAGGTGCTGGCAACGGCCTCGTCGTGCCGGGAACCCAGCTCGCGGACCTCGCGGCGCAACCGCTCGGACTCCTCGGCGCGTGTCTGGGCCTGCTCGACCATCCGGTCGGTCAGTCGCAGCACCCCGTCGAAGGCGGCCAGGCCTGGCAGGGCGATGACGAGCATGCCCAGGCCGAGCAGCGCGCGGGCACCGGACGAGTCCCCCAACGGCGCGAGCACCGCCGCAGCGGCGGCCAGCAGAACCGCCGTCGCCACGGGCACCAACCGACGGACCTGCATGGGTCGTCCGTGCCGGCCAGCCATGCCGTCAGGCTACGGCGAGCGGAGCGGGGATCCCGGCAGGCGCGCGGCGCGTCCTCGGCACGCCCGCAGCTTCTCACGACGGCCCCGGCGGCAACTTGTGTCACGGTGCCCGGGCACCGGGCTCAGCGGCGCGAGAGCGGGTGCGGATGGTCCTCGCCACCCGAGGGCTCGCTCGGTTCGCCGGGCCGGCTCGGCGGCAGCCGCAGCAGGCGTTCGAGCAGCAGCCCGGCCAGCACGAGGACGAGGGCGGCCAAGGCGGTCAGGCCGGCCGCGAGGACCCGTTGCCGGTGGTCGGAGACGAACAGGTCGGGCAGGTAGACAGCAGCAAGACCGAGGTAGCCCCCGGCCAGCAAGGCTCCGGCATGCGAGGCGGTCTTGGCCAGCACCACCAGTCGGGCTGCGCCCAAAGGCGGCAGCGGCGCACGTCCGGGGTGGCGTCTGACCCGACCGCGCACGCTGAGCGCGGTGACCAGCACCGCGAGGGCGACAAGGGCCAGGGCTACCGCGGTGGCCAGCGGCAACGGTGGCACGTCGGTGGACCGGCTGGCCCACACCCGCATGCCGTCATAGCCGAGCACCGCCGCTATGACGCCGGTGAGGACCAGCACCCGCCACCGGGTCGGTGTCACGGCAGCTCGAGCTCCACGTCGTCCAGACGCCAGACCCCGTCGCGCCCGACCGCGGCGAGCAGGTCGGCGACCCGCCCGAGCCCGGGCACCCGCGCGTCCGGCTCGACGTCGGCCCACGGGGCCAGCACGAAGGCGCGCTCGTGCAGCCGCGGGTGTGGCACCACCACGGTGCCGTCGTCCTCGATCCGGTCACCGACCACCAGGACGTCGATGTCCAGGGTGCGCGGCCCCCAGTGCTCGGTGCGGTCACGCCCGTAGACCTCCTCGACCGCCTGAGCACGCTCCAGCAGGGAACGGGCCGAAAGCGTGGTGTCCACGAGCAGCACCGCGTTGAGGTAGCTCGGCTGCTCGGCCGGGCCACCCACCGGTTGGGTCTCATAGACCGGCGACACCGCGACACCCATGATCTCGTCGGTGGACAGCAGGGTGTCGATGGCGCTCTGCAGGTTCTCCAGCCGATCCCCGAGGTTGCTGCCCAGGCCCAGAGCGGCACGCCGGAACGGGCGCAGCTCGCCGGTCAGGGTGTCGACGATGTTCTCGGTCACGTGCGCCTCCGGGTGATCGTCACGGTCACGTCGTCGAACGGCACCGGTATCGGTGCCTGCGGCTTGTGCACTGTGACCGTCACCTGCTCGACCCGGGGGTCGAGCAGGCACCGGTCGGCCAGGCGGGCCGCGAGGGTCTCGAGCAGGGCCACCGGCTCTCCCTCCACCACCGCCACGGCGTCGGACGCGACACGACCGTAGTCGACGGTGTGCCCCAGCTCGTCGGTGGCCGCCGCGGCGCGGGTGTCCAGCACCAGCTCGAGGTCGACGAGGAAGTCCTGACCCTCAGCCCGCTCACGGGCGAGCACGCCATGGTGGCCCCGCCCACGCAGCCCGACCAGGCGGATCCGGTCGCCAGGGCCGGGTCCCTGCCTCATCCCGTCTCCTCCTGCGCGTCGGTCGAGACCGACAGCACCGGGGAGGCATGGTGCAACCACAGCCGCCAGCCACCTCCGCCCCGGTGGAAGACGTTGGTGGCCAGCGCCAGCCCACCGGCGAATCCGGTCGGGTCCCCGCTGGGCGAGTCGACGCCGGTGAGCACGTTCTCCTGGCAGGTGACCAGGGCGACGTCCCCGCTGAGCTGGACCTCGACGTCGGTTATGAAGAACTGGATGTAGCTGACCCCGGCCATCACCGCCGCCCAGGACCGCATGACCTCCGAACGCCCGCGCACTGCCCTGGTGCCCGGGTGCACGCAGTGCACGACCATCCCCGGCACGTCCAGCCACAGCGCATGCATGAGGTCCAGGTCCGCGTGCTCGATGGCCTGGTAGAAGGCGGCGTTGGCCGCCGTGACGGCCGCCACGTCGCGGGACTGGTCAGCCACCGGCCCCGCCCACGCCCGTCGACCCCTCCCCGGCGGCCAGGAGCGCGCCAGCCACCCGCACCGCGTCGACCGAGCCGGCCACCTCGTGCACCCGAACGCACCAGGCGCCGGCGCGGGCTGCCTCGGCGGAGAGCACCGAGGTGGCCACGTCACGTCCGGAGAAGGGACGGGGGGTGCCATCCGGCCCGGCCAGCAGCGCACCCAGGAAGGACTTGCGTGACGCCCCCACCAGCACCGGGCGCCCGAGCACGGCAAGCGCGTCCAGCCGGGCCAGCAGCTCCCAGTTGTGCTGGGCTGTCTTGGCGAAACCCAGTCCCGGGTCCACGATGCACTGCTGCGGGTCCACCCCGGCCTCGGTCAACCGGTCCAGACGGTCGCGAAGCTCGCCGACCACCTCGGCCACGACATCGTCGTACACGGCCCTTTGGGCCATGTCGCGGGAGTGGCCGCGCCAGTGCATGACGACGTAGCCGACACCGGCCGCCGCCACCAGCGCGGCCATCCGCGGGTCGGCCAGCCCACCGCTGACGTCGTTGACCAGACAGGCACCGGCGGCCAGGGCTCGCTCGGCCACCTCGGCGCGCATCGTGTCGACGCTGACCGCGACCCCGGCCGCAACCAGCTCGGACACCACCGGAAGCACCCGTCGGCACTCCTCCTGCACCGGCACGCGGGTCGCACCGGGTCGGGTCGACTCTCCGCCCACGTCGACCAGGTCGGCCCCCTGCTGGCGCATCAGCAGGCCGTGCTCGACGGCGGCCGCGGTGTCGAACCAGCTGCCCCCGTCGGAGAAGGAGTCCGGGGTCACGTTGAGCACACCCATGACGAGGCAGCGCGACGGCTCCAGCAGCGCTGCCGGCAGACCTCGAAGCTGTGACACCGGGCCAGCCTATGGGCTCGCACCCGGGCCCTCCCACGAGCGAGCCGGTCCCGGCCGGCGGGGCCGAGGGGCACCTGGGGTGTGGTAAGTGTGCGGGGTGCGCGGTGACGGAGACGGCTGGAGCACCTGCGGGCTGGGCCACCGGCACTGGGGGCGTTTCGGCGCCGCAGGGCTGCTGCTGCGGCATGTGGGTGCCGAGGGCAGCAGCGTGCTGCTGCAGCACCGCGCGCCGTGGAGCCACCACGGGCGAACGTGGGGTCTGCCGGGCGGGGCCCGGGACAGCCACGAGAGTCCCGAGCAGGCAGCGCTGCGCGAGGCGGCGGAGGAGAGTGGCCTGGACCCGGCCCGAGTCCGGGTGCGAGGACGGTCCCGCAGCGACCACGGCGGCTGGGCTTACGAGACGGTGGTGGCCGACATCGCTGAGCGCATCGAGCCGGTGCCACAGGCGGAGAGCCTGGCACTGGGGTGGGTGGCCGAGCACGATGTGCCCGAGCATCCGCTGCACCCCGGGCTGGCCGCGGCCTGGCCGGGCTTGCAGGCTAGCGCGCGCACCTTGGTGGTGGACACCGCGAACGTCGTGGGGGCCCGCCCGGACGGCTGGTGGCGCGACCGGGTCGGGGCCACCCGCCGGCTGGTCGAGCAGGCCGCGACGCTCATCGGCTCGGTGCGGGCGCTGCCGGGGTCCGCGGCCGCGACGGCGCCGCGCTGGGTTGCGATCACCCACGTGGTGCTGGTGCTGGAGGGGGTGGCTGCGGTGCTGGCCGAGCAGCGGCCCCCCGACCTCCTCGCCGCCCCGGGCTGGCCGACCCGGCTGGTTGCCGCGCCCCGCGGCACCGCCGGTGACGCCACGGTGCTGGCACAGGCCCGGAACCGGCCCGACGCCCTGGTGGTCAGCGCGGACCGCGGGCTGCGCGCAGCCTTGCCGCCACAGGCCGAGGCGATCGGCCCGTCCTGGTTGCTGGCCCAGCTGCCCGGATAGCTCGTCCGTCAGGCCCCCGGCCCGGCTGCCGGTTGGCTCAGCCCGCCGAGCGGGCGCGGTGCGCGGCGGCGTCGGCCTCCACCTCGGCTTGGAACAACCGGGGCAGCCGCACGAACGCCTCGGCCTCCAGGGCGGCCAGGGCGATCCGGGGCAGGTCGGAGGCCTTCGGGTAGAGCAGGTAGCGCGGCATCCACTGCGGGGCGAACTTCGCGTTGAACCGGTAGAGCGACTCGATCTGGAACCGGCGGGACAGCAGCCGGAGCAGGTTGCGCATCGCCCGGACCACCGGGCCGGCACCGAGCCGGTCGGCTCGCTCGAAGGTGGACCGGAACAGCGCGAAGTTCAGTGACACCCGGGTTACGCCCAGGGAGCCGGCCGCCTGAAGTGCGGAGACGATGAGCAGCTCGTTGAGCCCGGGGTCGGCGTTGCGGTCGCGGCGCATGAGGTCCAGGGAGAGCCCGTCGTTGCCCCAGGGCACGAAGTGCAGGAAGGCGACCAGCCGGTCCTGGTGGTGCGCGGTGACCAGCACGCAGTCATCATCGGCCGGGTCACCGAGGCGGCCCAGCGCCATTGAGAAGCCACGCTCGGACTCCCCGGCCCGCCACGAGGCTGCCTGCGCGCCGATCCGGGCCCGTTCGGCGACGGACAGCTCACCCACCCGGCGCACCTGGGTGACGTAGCCGGCCCGCGCCACCCTGGCCACCATCTGCCTCACGTTGCGCATGGCACGGCCGGAGAGGCTGAAGTCGGCGACCTGCACCACCGCCTCGTCCCCGAGCTCGAGGGCCTGCAGGCCGCCCTCACGGGTCCAGACCTGCCCGCCGGTCTCGCTGCAGCCCATCACCGCCGGCACCCAGGCGTGCCGGTCGGCCTCGGCGAGGAACCGCCGGATCGCGCCTGGCCATGCCTCCGGGTCCCCCAACGGGTCACCGCTGGCCAGCATGACGCCAAGCTCGACCCGGTAGGTCACAGCCGCCTTGCCCGACTCCGACCACAGGACGCTCTTGTCCCGGCGCAGCGCGAAGTAGCCGAGCGAGTCATGCTGCCCGCTGCGGGCAAGCAGCTCGCGCATCCGAGTCTCGTCGTGGGGGCCTAGCCGGGCCGCGGGTTCCTCGGGTCGCAGGGCCAGGTACGCAGTGAACAGGAGGGTGATCATCCCCAGACCGAGCAGCAACGCGCTGACGAAGTCGGCGTAGCGCTCCGAGGCGAAGCGCAGCGGCCCACCGACCCCGACCAGGCCCGCCAGCACATGGCCGAGCTTGTCCGCAAGGCTGGGCGAGCCGAGCAGGATCTGCGGGCGGGCCGAGACGGACAGCAGCCCGATCGCCAGGTCCATCGCCACCAGCCCGACGGCGACCATCACCGCGCGCAGCCGGGTGAGCGGGTCCCCCAGTGCGTAGAACTCCCGTCGGTTGATCAGCAGCCACACCAGCAGCAGCAGCGAGACCAGCACGGCCCGCCAGGAGTGCCCGCGCAGCAGGTGCCCAGCCACCGACAGGGCGAGCAGCACGACGACCACCCGGTAGGCGCGGCGCTTGCGCCGACGAAGCGCCAGCGCGAGCAGCACCAGCAGGAGGCCGATGACCACGGTGAACGCGGTCGCCGCGCTGGTCACCACGCCCGGCAGGATGTTGGCGAGCGGGCCGACTCGGCCGATCAGGCCTCGGCGCAGCCCGGCGGCGGCGTCGAGCAGGCCGATGAGCAGGCAGGCCCAGCCGGCCACCGTCGGGGTCCAGGACCTTCGTGCCCGCCGCAGCGCCTCGGCAGGGGTGCTGACCGGGAAGAACGAGTCGCGCGACGGGCGGCCCGCCCTGGTCACGTCCGCCGGCCCAGGACGAGGCTCATCGCCTCAGCCCGGGTCGCCGGGTCGCGAAGCTGGCCACGCACCGCCGAGGTGATGGTGCGGGCACCGGGCTTGCGGACCCCTCGCATGGACATGCACAGATGCTCGCACTCGAGCACGACGATGACACCACGGGCCTGCAGCCGTTCGACCAGCGCGTCGGCGATCTGGGTGGTCATCCGCTCCTGCACCTGCGGGCGGCGCGCGTAGACCTCGACGAGGCGAGCCAGCTTGGACAACCCGGTGATCCGCCCGTCGCGGGAGGGCACGTAGCCGATGTGCGCCACCCCGTGGAAGGGCACGAGGTGGTGCTCGCACATGCTGAACACCTCGATGTCGCGCACCAGCACCATCTCGTCGTGGCCAAGGTCGAAGGTGGTGCTGAGCACCTGCTCGGGCAGCAGCTCCAGCCCGGCGAAGATCTCCGCGTAGGCACGGGCCACCCGCTCAGGCGTACGACGCAGCCCCTCCCGGTCGGGATCCTCCCCGATCGCCAGGAGGATCTCGCGGACCGCGGCGGCAATGCGCTCCTGGTCGATCACCGGGCCAGGCTACGGGCCATGCTCAGTCCTCGTTCGAGCGCGGCGGCACCGGGGACTCGGCGGGAGCCAGCACCCCGGCGGCGTGCTCGCCGTTCGCGCTGGGCCCGTGCCCGTTGCCGTTGGCCAGGTCAAGCTCGCGCGGGGTGAGCACCGGCGGACGGTCGGAGGGGTGCCGACGCTGCGAGCCGGTCCAGGCCGGGCGCGCCGGGCGCTTGCGCACCGGGGTGAAGATCGCGGCAACCTCGGCCTTGTCCAGGGTCTCCTTCTCCAGCAGCGCCAGGACCAGGGTGTCGAGCACGTCACGGTTGTCCACGAGGATCTCCCAGGCCTCCTGGTGGGCCGACTCGATGAGCCGCTTGACCTCCTCGTCGACCACCCCGGCAACCTCCTCGGAGTAGTCCCGCTGGTGGCCCATGTCCCGGCCCAGGAAGACCTCGCCGTTGTCCTGGCCAAGCTTGATCGCACCAATGCGCTCGGTCATGCCGTACTGGGTGACCATGGCCCTGGCCACCCCGGTGGCCTTCTCGATGTCGTTGGCCGCCCCGGTCGTCGGGTCGTGGAACACCAGCTCCTCGGCCGCCCGCCCCCCGAGCATGTAGGCCAGCTGGTCGAGCATCTCGTTTCGGGTGGTGGAGTACTTGTCCTCGTCGGGCAGCACCATCGTGTAGCCCAGCGTCCGCCCGCGCGGAAGGATCGTCACCTTGTGCACCGGGTCGGTGTTGGGCAGTGCCGCGGCCACCAGGGCGTGCCCGCCCTCGTGGTAGGCGGTGATCTTCTTCTCCTTGTCGTTCATCAGCCGCGAGTGCTTCTGCGGCCCCGCCACGACGCGGTCGATCGCCTCGTCCATCGCGTTGTTGTCGATGAGCTTGCGGTTGGTCCGCGCGGTCAGCAGGGCAGCCTCGTTGAGCACGTTGGCCAGGTCAGCGCCGGTGAACCCGGGGGTGCGTCGGGCCACGGCCATGAGGTCAACCCCGGGCTCGAGCGGCTTGCCCTTGGAGTGCACCTGGAGGATCTTGAACCGGCCCTGCAGGTCGGGGCGTTCCACCGCGATCTGCCGGTCGAACCGGCCCGGGCGCAGCAGCGCCGGGTCGAGGATGTCCGGACGGTTCGTCGCGGCGATGAGGATGACGCCGCCCTTCACATCGAAGCCGTCCATCTCCACCAGCAGCTGGTTGAGGGTCTGCTCGCGCTCGTCGTGCCCGCCGCCGAGCCCGGCGCCGCGGTGCCGGCCGACGGCGTCGATCTCGTCGACGAAGACGATGGCCGGGGCGTTGGCCTTGGCCTGCTCGAACAGGTCGCGCACCCGGCTGGCCCCCACGCCGACGAACATCTCCACGAAGTCCGAGCCGGAGATGGAGTAGAACGGCACACCCGCCTCGCCGGCCACCGCCCGGGCCAGCAGGGTCTTGCCGGTGCCCGGCGGGCCGTACAGCAGCACACCCTTGGGGATCTTGGCGCCGACCGACTGGAACTTGCCGGGCTCCTGCAGGAACTCCTTGATCTCCTGCAGCTCCTCGACCGCCTCGTCAGCCCCGGCAACGTCGGCGAAGGTGGTCTTGGGGGTGTCCTTGGAGATGAGCTTCGCCTTGGACTTGCCGAACTGCATGACGCGCGAGCCGCCGCCCTGCATCTGGTTCATGAAGAAGAGGAAGACGACGACGATGAGGACGATCGGCAGGACGGTCAGCAGCAGCGACATGAACCAGCTGGTCTGCGGGACCTTGACGTCCCACGACTTCGGTGGCGGGGTCTTCTGCAGCAGCGTGATGATGCTCTGCTCCTGGCCGGTGGCGTAGTACGCCGTTATGTGCTGGCCGTTCTTGAGCGTGACGTTGAGCTGCTGGGCCGGCGGGTCGACCATCTGCACCGACTCGGCCTGGCCGCTGCTGATCGCCTGCAGGGCGGCCGGGGTGTCGACCTTCTTGGCACCTGTTGAGGAGGCGAGCTGGCTGACCACGAGCAGGCCGACGAGGGCGAGCAGGATCCAGAAGATCGGGCCGCGGAAGTAGCGCTTGACGTCCATCGGTGCGGGCTAGCGCCCGGGTCCTCTCCTGCCGGTGGTGGTGATCCTTCTGACGGTACACCGGACCAAACGCGCGTCCGGCGCGGTCCTCGCCGTCAACGTACGGTAAAGCCGGGCTGTTCCAGATGGCCACCGCGGGCTGGAACTGGAGCGCAACGGCTACCCGGCGTACACCCTTGGTGCCAGCGTGCCGACGAAGGGGAGGTTGCGGTAGCGCTCGGCGTAGTCCAGGCCGTAGCCCACGACGAACTCGTTGGGGATGTCGAAGCCGACATAGCGTACGTCCACGTGCACCTGGGCGGCCTCCCGCTTGCGCAGCAGGGTGAAGACCTGCACCGAGGCCGGGCCGCGCGAGCCGAGGTTCGCCAGCAGCCACGACAGGGTCAGGCCGGAGTCGATGATGTCCTCCACGACGAGCACGTTGCGTCCGCTGATGTCGCGGTCCAGGTCCTTGAGGATGCGCACGACACCGGAGGACTTGGTGCCCGAGCCGTAGGAGGACACCGCCATCCAGTCCATCGAGACATGGCGGTGCAACGCCCGGGCCAGGTCGGCCATCACCATCACCGCGCCCTTGAGCACCCCCACGAGCAGCAGGTCGGCACCGGCGTAGTCGGCGTCGATCTGCGCGGCCAGCTCGGTGAGCCGGTCGCGGATCTGCTCCTGGGTGACCAGGATCCGCTCCAGGTCGGCGCCCACGTCGTTGACGTCCACGGGTCTCCCGGGTCTGCTAGCGCGACTGGCCGGCCGGCTCACCGCGCAGGGCTGGTCCGGCACCGGCCGCACCGTCTGGGGACGAGCTGGTCGAGGACCGGCGGAGGTGGATCCTCCCACAGCGGCGCGCGGCCACCACACCGCCGGGCAGCTGCAGCGGCCCCTGCCCATGCCAGCCGGTGACCAGCGCGTCCAGCGCGGCGACATGCGCGGCGGAGAGCCGGGCGGGCGGTGCGCCGGCGGCCAGGGCCTGGGCGCGCAGCACCCTGGTGCGAAGTGCGGTGGGAAGCCCGGCCAGCTCGCGCACGTCGAGGTCGCCGTCGCTGCCGACGACCCGGGCCCGTGCCTGGCCGGCCAGCTCGTCGAGCAGGTCGGCGTCGGCGCGCAGCAACGTCGCGGTGCGGGCCAGCGCCTCGCCCACCCCGGGGCCGAGAGCCGCGCGCAGCGCGGGCAGCGCGTCATGGCGGACCCGGCTGCGGGTGAAGCGCGGGTCGAAGTTGTGCGGGTCCTCCCAGGCTGCCAGCCCGCACAGCTGGGCGGCCAGCCGGACCTGCTCGCGACCCAGCGCGAGGAAGGGCCGGCGCCACAGCCCACTGACCGGGGCCATGCCGGCCAGCGAGCGCGCCCCCGACCCGCGGGCCAGCCCGAGCAGCACCGTCTCGGCCTGGTCGTCACGGGTGTGGCCCAGAAGCACGGCCAGCGCGCCGAGCCGCTCGGCGAGGCGGGCCAGCGCCGCCAGCCGGGCCCGGCGTGCGGCCGCCTCCGGCCCACCGTCGCCCTCGACGCGCACGGGCAGCACCCGCACCGGGTCAAGGCCGAGTTCGCGCAGCGTCGCGGCGGTGTGCTCGGCCCGCTGCGCCGAGCCGGGCTGCAGGCCGTGGTCGACGGTGGCCCCGACCACCCTCAGGCCGAGCCGGGGCCCGACGAAGGCGGCCGCCGCGGCCAGGGCGAGAGAGTCAGCGCCGCCGCTGCAGGCGACCAGCACGACGGCGCGGCCGGGGCGGCTCTCGGTGCCGGGGCGGCTCTCGATGCCGGGGGCGGCATCGGGGTCGGGGGCGGCATCGGGGTCGGTGGCGCCTGCCGTGCGCTCGGACGGGCCCGCCAGATCGGTCAGCGCGTCCCGCACCGCCCGGCGGATGGCGGCGACCTGAGGCGGAGGTCCCACTGGCTCAGCCCTCGAGCGCCTCGGGCGGGGAGCCGGCGTGCACCCGGGCCACCCAGGCGGCCGGGTCGGTCAGCTCCACCTTGCTGGGCAGCATATGCGGGCCGCTCCACACCCGGTTGAAGCCGTCGCGGCCGACCGCGTCGACGACGTGGCGGACGAAAGCCGCCCCCTCCTGGTACTGACGCATCTTGGCGTCTAGGCCCAGCAGCCGGCGCAGCAGCTGGTCGGCCCAGCCGCGCCCGGCGCGGCGACGCTGGAAGCGGTCCCGGATCACCCCGACGCTGGGCACGACCTCCGGCCCGACACCGTCCATGACGACATCGGCATGGCCCTCCAGCAACGACATCACGGCGGTGAGCCGGTCGAGGATCTCCCGCTGCGTCGGCGTCTGGACCGCCTCCAGGAGCGTGGTGCCCTCGGCGGCGCCACGCACTGTGTCGACCACCGCCGCGACCGCGTCGCGCAGCCGCTCCGCCAGTGCGGCAGGGTCGATATCGGTCTCGTCCAGGTAGGCCCGCACCTCGGCGAGCAGGTGCTGGCGCAGCCATGGGACCGCGCTGAACTGCACCCGGTGGGTCTCCTCGTGCAGACAGACCCACAACCGGAAGTCGCGTGGGTCGACACCCATCTCCCGCTCGGCGCTGACGATGTTGGGCGCGACGAGAAGCAGCCGACCGGGGGCCGGATCGGGTCTGTCCCCCGCGCCGATGCCCGCCGAGGGCGGGAAGAGCTCGTACTGGCCGAGCACCTTGGTGGCCAGGAAGGCCAGCAGCGACCCGGCCTCGGCACCGGTCACCTTGGGGCCGATGGCCGCGGCAGCCGCGGCGGCCGGGCCGGCGAAGACCTCCATGACCTCACGTCGCTGCTCCATCCGCTCCACCAGCGGGGCGAGCATGATGCGCAGGCCCTCGGCGTTGGCCCGGATCCAGCCGGGCCGGTCGATCACCGCGACCAGGCCGGTGTCCGCAGGGGCGATCAGACCGGTGTAGTCGCGCACGTGGGACTGGGCGCGCAGGGCGAAGTCACGAAGCTGGGCGACCGCGTCGGCGGCCTCGTCCCGGCTGACCGGGGGCCCCGCGGGGACCAGCCGCACCCCGGTGCTCACCGCAAGGTCCCAGTCGATCATCTGGCCGGCGCGCGCGTTCATGGCGCCACGGTACGTGAGCCGCACCCGCAGCCGGTCAGAGCCGCCGCGAAGTCGTCGAGGGCGGCGCGGGCCCGCTGCGTGACCGGCACCTGGTCGGCCAGCACGGCGAAGACCAGCAGCCGCCCTTGGGCGTCAAGCGTTGTCCCGGCCAGTGCGCTGACCCCGGTCAGGGTGCCCGTCTTGGCTCGGACCAGGC
>JAJZTN010000215.1 GCA_021848885.1 Actinomycetes bacterium | reverse complement strand
CGGATCTGCGGGAGGCGAGGCGCGGGGCGCGACGTGCGGGGCGCGACGTGGCGCTCAGGGTGCGACCAGCCATTGGCCGGGGTGCAGCAGCCCGGGGTCCGGGCCGATGACGGCACGGTTGGCGGCGTACCAGCGGGGCCACTCCGCAGCCACGGCGGCCACCGCGGCCTGCGGACCCAGGGCCCGAGCCGCGATCGCCCACAGCGAGTCCCCCGGCCGCACGAGCACACCGGTGACAGGTGCGGGCGCGACGGTGGCGGTCGGGCGGTCCAGGATGCTGGTGCTGACTGTGACCCCACCGACCCCTGGGTCGATCACGGCCGCGGTGGCCACCGCAGGGGCGGTGACCAGGCTGGCCCCCAGTGCCGCAGCCGCCGCCCGGCGCACCAACCCGGGGGTGATGGCATCAGCGAGGTCGCCTGCCCATCGCCCGAGCCGACCGGGAAGCCGGGCCAGCATGCTCAGGCAGAGGCTCAGCGCGAGCCAGGCCAGCACCGCCCAGCCGATGACCGTCGTCGCAGCCAGCAGTGCGGTCGTGGGGTCGACGCCCGAAAGGCCCGTGACCGCGCCCTCCTGCCCGGCCTCGAGCACCCGGCCGATGGCCCGTGTGTCACCGGCCCAGCTCAGCCCCGCTGCGGCGAGCCCGAGGAGCGCCGGCAGGGCGAGCCAGCCCAGCACCCTGATCGGGCGAGGGCCCGCCAGGTGGTTGCTCGCGAGGCAGACGCGGTCGTCGAGTCCCATCTGAGCTCCGATCCATCCGTTTGCTTAGGTTTGCTTTGTAGAACCATCGGATGCGGAAGTCAACGGGTGGTTGTGATGTGTGGATGCGCTCGGCTCTTCGGCGGCGCACGAGGTGCCCATCGAGTTCGGCTCCCAACGCACCTCCTGGCGCGGGTGTCCGGGACGGGAATAGTTGTGATTGCTGTTCCGGTTGTCGTTTAGGTAGGAGAGGGGGTAGTATGCTTCGCGTGCCAAACCGCGAGGTGTACCCGAACGCGCCCTTGGTGCTGGTGGCGGTGGAGATCCGCCATCCCGACTCCGGTCTGCTGACCGAGCAGCAGACTCAGCTGATCAAGGGCCGGCTGGCGGAGGACGTGCAGCTCTCCCGCCCGTTCCAGAGGCCGCCGGGGGTGATAGCCACCCTCACTGGGCTCGGTGCTCGGCATGTCGCTCAAACGGCGGGCGGGGTCTCCCCCCGGCTGATGAGCCGGGACCAGTCGACCAGCGTCACCTTCCACTCGGACGCCCTTGTGGTCGAGACCACCAAGTACCCCGGGTTCGAGTCGTTCCTCGCCTTCCTCCACCGAGTGCTGAAGGCGCGGCTCGAGGTGGGGCCGCTCGATGGCGTTGAGCGGATCGGACTGCGCTATATCGACGAGGTCCGGGCGCCCGGTGTCGTGGAGCCTTCGTCATGGAAGGACTGGATCCAGCCCAGCCTCCTGGGGCCAAACCACCTCGCTCGCGAGGTCGAGCTCACGAATGACGCCTGGCAGGGCATCGCCAGCTACTCCGGCCCCCTCGGTGTCTCAGACCTCTTCGACCAGATGTCGCTGGTTCTGCGCTACGGCGTCGGAGACGGGTACGCCATTCCGGCAGGCGGCGAGCTGCGGCGGCACACACCCTCGCCGGGGCCCTTCTTCCTCATCGACATCGACAGCTTCTGGGGTCCCGCCACCGGCACAGTTCCATCGCTGGATATCGACACCGTCGCCACCGTTCTCGAAGGGCTTCATACCCCGGTTCGCGCTCTGTTCGAGAGCTCGATCACCGACAAGCTGCGAGATGAGGTGCTTCGCCGCGATGGCTCGCAATGACAAGTCCACCACGATCACGGCTTCGTCGGAGTTCGGTGTAGCACCGCTTGAGGCCGCCCGGCACTCAGCCACGCAGACGTCCAGCCAGATGACGGAGGATGCGGGCCTTCTGCGCAGCCAGGTTCGTCAGCTCAGTGACGACACGCAGGGTCTCCACCGGGACAGCCAGCTCCAGGAGTGGACCACCCGTAGCTCCCAGCGAGGCAAGACGGCCCCACTCGCCCTGCTTACCCACCTCTCCGAGCTCGGCTTCTCGTGGCGGGACATCGCCCGCATGCTGGGCGTCAGCGTCGCGGCTATCCAGAAGTGGCGCCAGGGGGCAGGCATCGGAGGCGAGAACCGGCGTCTGCTCGCCAACCTCGTCGCCGCATGCGACCTCATCGCGACACACTACTTCGTGGACGAGATCGCGTCCTGGTTCGAGATGCCGCTGGTGCGCTCGATCCCCGTCACCCCGATCGAGCTGTACGCGGGCGAGCAGTACCAGCTGCTGTTCGACTACGCGAGCGGGCACACCGACCCCGAAGCGGTCCTCAGTCAGCTTGATCCGAACTGGCGCCAGACGTACGCATCCGAGTTCGAGGTCTTCAGGGCCGAGGACGGGCAGATGTCGATCCGGACCAAGGGCTGACCGTGGCTGGGGAGCTGGAGGCGCCGAACTCCGCG
Organism: Actinomycetes bacterium; assembly: GCA_021848885.1. Taxonomy (GTDB): domain Bacteria; phylum Actinomycetota; class Actinomycetes; order JAJZTN01; family JAJZTN01; genus JAJZTN01. The sequence goes on along the minus strand of JAJZTN010000215.1, from coordinate 858 downwards.
GGGGAGATCTACCTCTCCCGCGGAGACGAGGTCGCGCCGGCGCGCCCGCTCTTCACCGGCGACATCTTCCAACTCCCCGCTGTCCCGGGTCTACGCGACGACGGCGCGCCCGATGCTGTCATCCTCCTCCAGCACCCGTGCGCGTTTCGTACCGACGGTGTCGACTTGGCACCACGTCTGCTGGTGGCCGAGGTCTCGCACGGCACCTCGGTCACCTCCCCGGGCAGTGGAAGGGCTCCTTCCGGATCATGCCCCTGCCTGCGCCCGCCGACGCCGACGCGGGAGACCTAGGAGCGATGTCGGCCCACTTCGACCGTCTGCTGGTCATGCGCCCCGAGGAGCTCGAAGGCGGTTTCACCAGAGTCGCCTGCCTGTCCGACGTCGGGGTCAACCTGCTCCTTCAGCGATGGGTCCACCACAACAGCAGGGTGATCGTCCCTACGCACCTCTTCGCCGAGGTCACCGCCGGGCCGTCGGCGGAGGTCGAGATCACCGAAGAGTGGATCGCCGACCGGATGGCGGCTGGGGTCACCCCTTCCGACGCGGCACGTGAGTGCCACACCTTCCTGCGCGCCAAGACCTCCGGTGACATATCGCGGCAGGATGCGCTCGCAGACCCTCAGCGACGGTCCGAAGTCCGGCGTGCGGCACGCGCCGAGGTGAAGCGACTGTCGACTAGCTCCTAGGGCTCCAGCCCCGGCTGCCCGGGGTCTCTCCTCGCGAGGGCACCACCAACGACGGGAGTCGTCGCGGAGCTCTCGTCGGGCCACCCCGTGAGCAAGGTCGCGAGGACGCAGGCGGAGCACCGCCGCACGGTAGGCGGCCGGGGGCCTGCAGTGAGTCCGTGGGCACGCCCAT
>JAJZTN010000048.1 GCA_021848885.1 Actinomycetes bacterium | reverse complement strand
GAGCCGAGGCCCTGTGCAGGACCCTGCGCAGCTCTACTCCATGCACCAGACCGAGCAGGAGCTGGGCCACCCGGTCCTCATCGTGGGGATGACCGGTTTCGTCGACGCCGGCGCCGCGGTCCGGCTCTCGGTGGACGCCCTGCTCGGGCAGCTGCCCAACCAGCCGATGGTCACTTTCGCCGTCGACGAGCTGCTGGACTACCGTTCCCGTCGGCCGATCATGGTGTTTGCCGCCGACCACTGGGAGGCCTACTCCGAGCCGGTGCTGGCCATGCACCTGGTGCGCGACGGAGCCGGAGTCCCGTTCCTGCTGCTTACCGGCCCGGAGCCTGACCTGCAGTGGGAACGGTTCACCCGCGCCGTGGTGGGTCTGGTCGAGCGCCTGGGGGTGCGCATGACCGTGGGGCTCAACGCCATCCCGATGGCCGTGCCGCACACCCGGCCAACCGGGATGAGCGCGCACGCCACCCGGGCCGCGCTCGTGGCCGGGTACGAGCCGTGGGTGGGCACCGTGCAGGTGCCGGGCAGCGCCGCGGCGCTCTTGGAGCTGCGGCTGGGCCAGGCCGGGCACGACGCGGTGGGATTCGCGGTGCACGTGCCGCACTACCTCGCCCAGATGGAGTTCCCCACCGCCACCATCGCGCTGCTGCAGGCCGTGGCCTCCTGCACCGGGCTGGCCCTGCCTGTCGAGGCGTTGCGTGAGGCGGCCGAGCAGACCCAGGCCAGCGTCGCCGCCCAGGTCAGCCAGTCCGAGGAGGTCGCGGGGGTGGTCAAGGCGCTCGAGGAGCAGTACGACGCATACGCCGGGTCGCGCACCCGGGCCAACCTGATCGCCGAGCCCGGCGCCCAGCTGCCGACCGCCGACGAGCTGGGCGCGGCCTTCGAGCGGTTCCTGGCCGAGCAGGGCGAGGACGAGGGCTGAGGTCCCGGTCACTTCGAGTCGGCTGCGGGTCGGGGGACTGGCAGGATCGGACCCATGCCGCAATCGCTGGACGAGCTGCTGGACCTGCTGGACCTGGAGCCGATCGAGGACAACCTCTTCCGCGGCCGACAGCCGGACACCGCCTTGCAGCGGGTCTTCGGCGGCCAGGTCGCCGGGCAGGCTCTGGCAGCGGCAGGACGCACCGTCAGCCCCGACGGTGCCAGCCGCCAGGTGCACTCGCTGCACGCCTACTTCCTGCGTCCCGGCGACACCTCGGTCCCCCTCGTCTACGACGTCGAGCGCACCCGGGACGGCCGGTCCTTCTCCACCCGCCGGGTGGTGGCCCGCCAGCACGGCAAGCCGATCCTGTATCTGACGGCCTCGTTCCAGTCACCCGAACCCGGCCTCGAGCATGCCGACGAGATGCCCGAAGCCCCCTCGCCGCAGGACTGCCCCGGGCTGGGCGAGGCTCTGGAGCGGGCCACCGGTCGCCCAGCCCCGGTCTGGGACCGGGAGTGGGCCGCCCTCGACGTGCGCCACGCCGGCAACTCGGCACCGGGGGGGAACATCGACGAGCCGGGCCACCCCGCTCGGGCACGGGTGTGGCTGCGCGCCGCCGGAACCCTGCCCGACGAGCCGCTGCTGCACGCCTGCCTGCTCGCCTACGCCAGCGACCTGACACTTCTCGGAGCCAGCCTGGTGCCGCACGAGGTGACACTGGGCGACCCGAGGCTGCAGGCGGCCTCGCTCGACCATGCGATGTGGTTCCATCGGGCCTTCCGGGCCGACGAGTGGCTGCTCTACGACCAGGCGTCGCCGTCGGCCTCAGGGGGGAGGGGCTTCACCACCGGCCGGCTCTTCACCCAGGGCGGGCGGCTGGTCGCCTCTGTCGCGCAGGAGGGCCTGATCCGGCTGCGCGGGTGAGTCCTGGCGAGGGCCGGTCGGCCCAGCCCCGCGGCGATTGTGTCGGCGTAGGTTCGCACCGGGTCCATGGCGCGCAGCTGTTCGGGCTGCCCGTGGTGGTCCAGCCCCAGCGCGGGACCGGAGGCGCCCGGCGCGGGGGGCTCCGCCCGGCTGTCGAAGGTGGCGTGCCCGCGGGCGTGCAGGATGCTCGCGGCTCGAGCCGCGCTTGGCACCGGCGGCACTTCAGGCTTGTCGGCGGAGCGGTGAGGCGGCCGGCAGCTGAAGAGCCACACGGGGGTGTCCGTCAGGGCGCGAGCGAAGCGCTGGGCGAAGCCGCGGGCATCGCGGTGCCAGCGGCCCAGCCAGAGGTAGCTGCCCAGCACCACGGCGTGGTAGCCCGACACGTCGGTCACCGTTCGGGCGTCCCGGACGTCTGCCTGCAGGCCGTGCTCGCCCAGCCGCTGGGCCAGCTCCTCGCATGTCTGCCGGGTGCTGCCCTTCGTGGAGGCGTAGGCAAGCAGAACGCGTGCGGTCATGGCGCACCTCCCGGAGTGTCCCCTGTCCCGACGCTGCGCCGGTGGGTGCGCTCGGGCCAGGGGAGAAGGTCCCGGGGGCCCAGGGCTGGCTGCAGCGGCCGGCCCAGGGGCGGGCGGCGATAGGTGCCGAGCACCGACCCGCCGAGGATGAGCGTGAACCCGACCGCGGTGCTCGTGGTGAAGCTCTCGCCGAGCACCCCGACCCCAAGAGCGACCGCGACCGCCGGGTTGACATAGGTGATGACCGTGGCCCGGGCTGGGCCGATCTCGCTTATGAGCTGGAAGAAGAGCAGGAACGCCAGGGCCGTGCACACCACGGCGAGGGCGGCGACCGCGGCGAGGACTGGTGCCGACGGCCACCTCGTCGGCGCGGCGGCCAGACCGAAGGGCAGGCTCAGCAGGCTGGCCAAGCCGAGCGAGCCGGCGACCACACCGAGCCCGGGAAGGTCGGCGAGCCGCCGGTCAAGGATCACCGGTCCGACGGCGTAGCCCAAGGCGACCAGCCCCACCAGGCCCACGGCCGCGCGGTCGGCTGAGCCCACGTCGACCGTGACCAACGTCGCCACGCCGGCCAGCCCCACGAGCAGCCCGACCAGCCGGCGCGGCTCGAGCCGCTCTCGCGTCCCGCTGAACCGGGCGATGAGAGCGCCCATGAGCGGTACGACGGCAATCAGCAGCCCGGTCAGGGCACTGGAGAGGCGCTGCTCGGCCCGGAAGAGCAGGTACCAGGGCAGGCAGATCTCGACCACGGTGTAGAGCAGCAGTGCGCCCCACCGGGCCCGCAGGGGACGCAGCTGGCCCCGTACGGCGGCCAGCGGCAGCAGCAGCGCGGCACCGATGGCGGTGCGTGCCAGGACCAGGGTGGCCGGGCTGAGGTCGGTGACGGCGACCTTGATCAGCAGGTACGGGATGCCCCATATGAGGCACAGTGCAGCGAAGAGCAACCAGCCCCGCCGTGACACCCGGCCTCCCGATCACCCGCATCTTGGCAGTCACGCGAACACCCCTGTGACAGGAGCAAGTCTGTCGGAGGCTCCTGACCCGCACCTGCGGAATCCAGCAGGCGAGACGGCCGCGGATCTCGGTCAACGGGATCCTGCCCGAATCTTCACCGCTTCTGAGTGACCTCGATGCGAATCCTCAGGGTCTTCTCACCTTCGTCTGGCCTGCTTGGAGGGCTGCCGGCGGTTCGGGCAGCACGAGTGCAGTGAGGGAGCTCGCATGGCACAGGGAAGGATCACGGCGGCGGCACTGGCCCGCGACGAGGCCCAGGGGCGGCTGCGTCGTCTCACCGCGGGTTTCGCGGCAGCCAGCGTCGCCGGTGTCGTCGTGGTCGGGGTTGGCGTGCACGCCGCGACCACCGCCTCGACCTCCTCGACAGCAGCGTCCTCGACGACGGCTTCCAACGGGACCGGGCTGGCCGCCACCTCCAGCGGGGCGAGCCTCGGCTCTGCTCCGGCACCGGTCTCCGGCGACGACGGCGGCGCGGTGAGTGCTGGCACAGGTGGCGGTGCCAGTAGCGCACCGGTGGCCCCGTTGCAGCAGCCCGCAGCCCCGCCGGCGCCCAGCCAGGGCTCGGGTGGGGTCTCCGGACTGAGCAGCGGGTCATGAGCGGCCCGCTGCAGCTGAGCCAGCTGCGGGTGGTCACCGACCCGGCCGGTGCCGCGGTCACCGCGCGGGCACTCGGCGTGGACGTGAGGCTCTCGGTCACCGCGGCGGGCGGTCTGGATCGGGGTGCGCGCATCCTGGACGCCGACCTTGAGGCGCTGGACCTGGCCGCCAGCCGATTCCGGGCGGACTCGGAGGTGGTGGCGCTGGACGCTGCCGGCGGCGCGCCGGTGCGCATCTCGCCGCTGCTGGCCCAGCTCGTGGCCGCTGCGCTGCGCGCCGCCGAGCTGACCGATGGGGATGTCGACCCGACGCTGGGCACGAACCTGGCCGCCGTCGGCTACGACCGGGACTTCAGTCAGGTCCCGGCCCGCGGCCCGGCGGTCGCCGTACGGATCCAGCCCGTCGCCGGCTGGCGCGCCGTCCAGCTGGACCGGGCCCGCCGGGTGCTGCGCCTGCCCCCGGGAGTGCGCCTCGACCTGGGGGCCACCGCCAAGGCGTGGGCTGCCGACCGCATCGCGGCACGGCTGGCCACCCGGCTCGGTTGCGGCGTGCTGCTCTGCCTCGGTGGGGACGTCGCGGCCGCCGGTCCGGCTCCGCACGGAGGCTGGCGGGTCCGCATCGACGAGGCACCCGACTGGGCGCTGCCCGGGCCGGAGGAGGCATCCGGTGCGAGCGTGGCGGGCCGAGCCGACACCACCTATGTCCGGATGCCCAGCGGGGGTCTGGCGACCTCCTCCACCAGCGCCCGCCGCTGGGTGCGCGGCGGCACCGTCATGCACCACATCCTCGACCCGCGGACCGGCATGCCCGCCACCGAGGTGTGGCGCACCGTGACCGTGGCCGCCGGCTCCTGCCTTGACGCCAACATCGCCAGCACCGCCGCGATCGTGCGAGGGGCCCGCGCCCCCATGTGGCTGGCCAGGTTGCGGCTGCCGGCACGCATGATCGGCCGGGACGGCCGCATCGCCACGGTGGCCGGCTGGCCGGCCGAGGCGGAGGCCGCATGAGTGGGGCCCTGCCCGGCGTGGCGCCGCTGGCGCTGTCTGACCCGGCGGCCGCCAGTGCGCTGTGGTACCTGGACAGGGCCACCGGGGTGGTGGCCCTGGTGGTCTTCACCGCCGTTCTCGTGCTCGGGGTGCTGACCCGGGGCAACGCCGCCCCGCTGCGGCTGCCGCGTTTCGTGGTGGCCGGGCTGCACCGCAACCTGGCCCTGCTCGCGGTCGCCCTGCTCGCCGTGCACATAGCCGCGGCGGTGGCCGACCCCTTCGCGCCGATCCGGGTGGTCGACGTCTTCGTGCCCTTCGGGGCGGCCTACCGGCCGGTCTGGCTGGGCTTCGGCGCGATGTCCCTGGACCTCATGCTCGCCGTGGTGGTGACCAGCCTGATGCGCTCCCGGCTCGGCCGGCGGGCCTGGCGCGCGGTGCACCTGACCACGTGGGCGGCCTGGCCTGTGGCGCTGCTGCACGGTCTGGGGACCGGCACCGACGCGCGGACCTCGTGGATGCTGGCGCTCACCGGCGGCTGCGTCATGGTCGTGCTGCTGTCTGGGCTGTGGCGGGTGCTCACCCTGGCCAGCGCCACCCCGGTCCGGCGGATGGGCGCGACCGCCTTGCTCGCGGGGGCCCCCGTCGCGCTGGCCGCCTGGGTTCTTGCCGGCCCGCTGGCACCGGGGTGGGCGGCCCGGGCCGGCACACCCACCGCTCTGCTGGCCAGCAGCCACAGCAGCAGCACCGCCGGCACCACCCGCGGGACGGGCGCTGGCAGCGCCGCACCCGGGGGGTCGAACCTGGCCGCGCCCACCGGCACGTCGCGCTTTGACGGCACGGTGGCGATGCAGCAGGGCTCTGCGCAGGCCACCGTGGTGATCTCCGGGCAGCTGCGCGGAGGTGTCAGCGGGGAGCTGACGATCCAGCTCGTGGGCGCGCCGCTGCCCGGTGGCGGGGTTTCGCTGAGCTCGGGCACGGTGAGCTACACCGGCGGCGCCGGGTCCGCGTGGCGTGGCCCGGTGACCAACCTGTCCGGAGGCACCGTCGGGGCAACCCTGAACCGCGGCAGCCAGCAGGTGCAGGTCCAGGTGCTCTTGCGCGTCGACTCCAGCTCGGGTCATGCCCTGGGAGAGGTGACCTTCGCATGAGCGCCGCTGCTGACCTGCCGACAGCAGCGGGTGCCCCGGACCCGCTCCTGCTGCCCCGCCTGATGCAGGTCGGACCGGACGCGGGAGCCGATCTGCGGGCCCACCTTGGCCGGCACGGCCGGCTGTCGCTGGACATGGCGCGCGAGCGCCTGCTCGCCGAGGTGGCCCGTTCGGGGCTGACCGGCCGCGGCGGTGCCGGTTTCCCCGCGGCCCGCAAGCTGGCCGCAGTCGCCGAACGCTCCGGCGGGCGCGCCGTCGTGGTCGGCAACGGCGCAGAGGGCGAACCGGCCAGCGGCAAGGACCATGTGCTGCTGAGCAGCGCCCCGCACCTCGTGCTGGACGGGCTGGCCGTGGCGGCGTACGCCGTTCGGGCCCGCACCGCCTACCTCTACGTGCTCGATGACCGTGGCGCCCTGGCGGTGCTGCGCGCCGCGCTGGCGCAGCGGGCCCGCGCCGGGATGGACCGCGTCACGGTCCAGCTCGTCACCGCCCCGACGGCCTTCCTGTCCGGAGAGGAGTCCGCGGTCGTCTCAGCGCTGAGTGGACGCCCGGCGCTGCCGTACTCCACCCCTCCGCGGGTCTTCGAGCGCGGTGTCGGTGGCAGGCCCACCCTGGTGCACAACGTCGAGACGCTGGCCCAGCTGGGCCTGCTGGCCCGCTGGGGCGCGGAGTGGTTTGCCGCGATCGGTGACCCTGAGCAGCCCGGCAGCCGGCTCTACACCGTCTGGGACGGGCCGCGGGCCAGGGTGGTGGAGGCCGCCAGCGGCAGCACCGCGCGCGAGCTGCTCGCGGCCATCGGGGGTCGGCCCGAGCAGGTGCAGGCGCTGCTGGTCGGCGGCTACCACGGCAGCTGGCTTCCGGTGGCCGCCCTTGACGCGCCGCTGTCGGACCCGGCGTTGCGCCGCTATGGCGCATCGGCCGGAGCCGGCGTCCTCCTCGCCCTGCCGCACGGGGTGTGCGGGCTGCGCGAGGCGGCCAGGGTGAGCGCCTACCTGTCCGCGGAGTCGGCCCAGCAGTGCGGGCCCTGCCTCAACGGGCTGCCGCTGATCGCCGACGGGATGCGGCGGCTTGCCGCGCCGGGGCGGGCGGAGGGGGTGCGCCGCCGGGTCGAGCACTGGGCCGGGCTGGTCGAGGGCCGCGGGGCGTGCAAGCACCCGGACGGCTCGGTCCGCTTCGTACGCAGCGCCTTGCAGGTCTTCGGCCCCGAGCTTGACCTGCACGCCCGGGGCCGCTGCTCGGCCAGCACGGCCGAGCCGATGCTGCCGTGCGACGTCGAGCCGGCCACGGCGAGGGGGCGGGGATGAGGGGGTGGCGATGAGGGCGGCGCTGAGCGTCGACTGGACGCTGTGCGATGCCCGGGGGCTGTGCGCCGAGATGCTGCCGGAGGTCATCGAGGCCGACGAGTGGGGCTACCCGCTGCTGCGCAACAACGGCACGGTGCCCTTCGAGCTGGAGAAGCAGGCCCGCGCCACCGTCGAGCTGTGCCCGCTGCTCGCCCTTCGGCTCAGCGTGCCCGCCGAGGTCCCCGCGCAGCGCCGCTGATAGCCGTGGCCCGTGGCGGGCTCAGCTGGCCTGGGTCAGCGCGGCCTCGACCCCCGACCCACGCAGCCGCTCCAGTGCGGCCCGCTCGAGCCGGCGGGCGCGCTCCGGGCTGATCCGCAACCGGCGCCCCACCTCCCGGTAGGACATCGGTCGCTCGTCGTGCAGACCGAAGCGCAGCCCGACCACGGTGCGCTCCAGGTCGGGCAGCTCGCGCAGCGAGGCCCGCAGCGCCGCGGCCCGCTCGGCACTGCCCGCGGCGGGGGTGGCCAGCGAGCGCTGCGCGACGAGGTCGCCGAGCACGCTGGACTCGTCATCCCCGAGCGGGGTGTCCAGACTGATCACCTGCCGGGACACCTCGCGAAGCTCGATGACCCGCTCGATCGACAGCTCGCTGGCCTCGGCGGTCTCCCGGTCGCTGGGCTCCCGGCCGAGCTCGGCGGTGAGCCGCTGCTGGGCCTGGCGCACCCGGCGGGCCTCCTCCACCACGTGCACGGGCAGGCGGATGGTGCGGGAGACCTCCGCTACGCCACGCCCGATGGCCTGGCGGATCCACCAGGTGGCGTAGGTGGAGAACTTGTAGCCCTTGGTGTAGTCGAACTTCTCCACCGCTCGGATCAGCCCGAGGTTGCCCTCCTGGACCACGTCGAGCAGCGGCACCCCCGCAGGGCCATAGCGGCGTGCCACCGACACGACCAGCCGCAGGTTCGCCCTGACCATGCGGTCCTTCGCGCTCGCGCCGTCGGCGGCGACAATCGCCAGCTCCTGGCGGCGCCGAGGGGTCAGTCGTCGGCCCGCGCCGGCGTGCTGCTCGAGCAGGGTCTCGGCGTACAGTCCCGCCTCGATGCGGCGGGCGAGCTCGACCTCCTCCTCGGGCCGCAGCAGCGGCTCGCGGCCAATCGCGTCGAGGTAGACCCGCACCAGGTCGTGGCTGGGTGCCACCTCGTCCAGGTCGCTGGTTCGGGCACGGGCCCGGGCACGGGCACCCACTGGGTCGCCGCTGGGCACGATCGGGCCTCCTTCCCGCACGTTGTGACATCCCTACAACGCGCAAGAGGCGTGCCGGGCTTCCCGACTGCCACCAGCTGGCGGCGGAGCAGCCGGGCGGGTCAGCCGCGGGCCGCCACCGGTCGGGTACGACGTGTGACGCGGCAGGCCCTTCTCATCGGGCCCGACAGGGGCGACGATCGGGGTAGGCCCCAGTCAACGGAGGTGCCCATGCCGGTGGACGAGACCGCCACTGCCGTGACGACCAGCCCCGGTGTCGAGCTCGACGAGGTCGACACCGGGCACCGGATCGAGGCCGCCCGCCGACAGCGGCGCGAGCTGCGCGAGGCGATCGGCGAGATGGAGAAGGCGCTGGCCGCCGCGATGCCTGGCCGGGTGGACGCGTGGTGGCATCGCTACTCCGCCGCCCTGGGCCGGCTGGCCTCGGCCTACCGCGAGCACGTCCGACAGACCGAGGGCCCCGGCGGTGTGACCGAGCTCGTGCTGGTCCAGGCGCCGCGGCTCGCCCTGCAGGTGGACAAGCTGGTCGAGGAGCACCGGGAGATCCAGGCCGGGCTCGACGACCTGCTGGCCTGCTGCCAGGGCCCTGCTGAGGCCGAGTCACTTGCCCGCGCCCGGGATCTGAGCACCTCGCTGCTGGGCCGGCTGGTCCGGCACCGTCAGTTCGGTGCCGACCTGATCTATGAGGCGGTGCATGTCGACCTCGGCGGGGAGACCTGAGTCGCGGACCGAGCCCACGTCGACGCTGCCAGCCCAGCGGGGGATGATGAGGCTATGAGCACCCCCGAGCGACCCGCAGACCAGACCGGTGCGGAGGCTGCGACCGGCGAGGCCGACCAGACCGGCGCGGAGGCTGCGACCGGCGAGGCCGACCAGACCGGTGCGGAGGCTGCGACCGGCGAGCCCGACGTGGCACACGAAGACGACGTTCGGGCGCGTTTCCGCGAGGCCCTGCAGGCCAAGCAGGCGGCCCAGCCGCACCTGGGAGGGGTTCCGCGGACCGGCCCGGCCCAGGCGCACACCGCTGCGGCGCGGCCGACCCGCCGGTTCCGGCGCAAGTCCGGCTGAGCCGCGCCCAGGCATGGCCCAGCAGGAGGACGGCGGGGCCCCGCCGGGTCGGGCGAGCACCGCGGGGGCCCGGTTGTGGCGCGCCGCCGCGGACACGCTGGAGGCCAACTGGGTCGGGGTCGCCACGGTGCCCTCGGCCACGCAGTACCCGCACCAGTGGAGCTGGGACTCGGCGTTCATCAGCATCGGCTGGTCGGTGCTCGACCCGGCCCGGGCCCGCGTCGAGCTGGAGTCGCTGCTGGCCGGGCAGTGGAGCGACGGCCGCCTGCCGCACATCCAGTTCAACCCGGCGGTGCCCGAGCAGGCCTACTTCCCCGGCCCGTCGTTCTGGGCCAGCAAGGCCCACCCGGACGGGCCCGCGGTGGCGACCTCGGGGCTCGTCCAGCCGCCGGTGCACGCCCGTGCCGTGCTGACCGCGGTGCAGGCCGGGCTGGGCACCGGGGGCACCGGGCGCACCGGGAGCAAGGCCGCGCTGGACTTCGGTCGGGCCGCCTACCCGCGGCTGCTGGCCTGGCACCGCTACCTTCGCCAGCGACGTGACCTCGGCGGTGACGGTCTCGTGGCCCTCGTGCACCCGTGGGAGTCAGGCCTGGACAACTCCCCGGTGTGGGATGCCCCACTGGCCGCGGTGAGCCGGCCGGGCGCTGCGGCCTTCACCCGCCGCGACACCCTGCATGTCGGTGCGGCCGAGCGGCCAACCGACCGTGACTACGCCGCCTACGTCAGCCTGGCCACCGCCTACCGGGACAGCGGCTACGACGACCGGGCGGCCGGTGGGCTGGAGTTCGTCGTGGCCGACCCGCTCGTCAACGCCGTGCTGCTGGACGCCGAGCTGTGCCTGGCCCGGCTGGCCGAGCTGCTCGGCCTTGACCCCTCCGGGCACAGCCGGGCCGCACACGAGCTGCACGAGGCGATGCTGGCGGGGCTCTACGACGCCGACCGGGGCATCTTCTGCGCCCGCGACCTTCGCACCGGCCGGCTGCTTCCGGCAGCCACCCTCGCGGGGCTGCTGCCGCTCCTGGACCCATGGCTGTCCGAGGAGGTGCGGATCAGGCTGCTGGAGCGACTGGTCTCACCGGGCTTCCTCGGCGGTGCCCGATTCCCGGTGCCCAGCACCGCGATGGACTCACCGGACTTCGACCGGCGCCGCTACTGGCGCGGACCGACCTGGATCTGCACCAACTGGCTGCTGGCCCTGGCTGCGGGCACCGCGGGGCGCGGTGAGCTGGCCGAGCGGATCGTCCGAAGTGGGCTGGACCTAGTGGGCGGGGCCGGGTTCCGGGAGTACTTCGACCCCGTCGACGGGACCGGGCTGGGCGCGCACGAGTTCAGCTGGAGCGCCGCGTTGACCCTGGACTGGCTGGCGCACCCGGTCGGGGCGAGGCCGCCTCGGCCCGGCTAGCGTCGCGGGACCTTCGGTTCGAGGGAGGCTGTGGACTCCGAGGGAGGCAGTGGATGAGGATCGGTTTCGGGCTTCCGGTGTCCGGGTCGTGGGCCACCCCGGCCAACCAGGCCGAGGTGGCCGGGCGCGCTGAGGCGGGCGGGTTTGCCGGGCTGTGGGCCTTCCAGCGGCTTCTCTACCCGGCCGGGCCGCCACCCGGACCGCCGTGGGGCGAGCCCTACCGCAGCGTGCTGGACCCGCTGCTGTCACTGGCCCATGTTGCCGGGTTGACCCGCCGGATCCGGCTGGGCGTGGCCGTCATCAACGCTCCTTTCGTGCCTCCGGTTCTGCTGGCCAAGCAGGCCAGCACCCTGGACCTGCTCAGTGCCGGCCGGCTGGACCTCGGGCTCGGGCTGGGCTGGGCTCACGAGGAGTACTCGGCCGTGGGCGTGCCCATGCAGGCCCGCGGTGCCCGGTTGGAGGAGTACGTCGCGGTGCTCGAGCAGATCTTCGCCGACACCGCGCAGGAGTGGTCCGGGCGCTTCTACCAACTGCCCGCGGCGCACCAGCACCCGGTGCCCCAGCAACGGCCCCGCCCCCCGATCCTGCTCGGTGCCAGCGCCGAACCGGCGCTGCGGCGGGCCGGGCGCCTCGCCGACGGCTGGGTCAGCTCGAGCCGGGCCCCGTTGGGCGAGCTGGGCCGGATGATCGCCGTTGTGGCCGAGGCGGCTGAGCAGAGCGGGCGGGACCCGGGCCGGCTGCGCTTCGTCTGCCGGGGGGCGGTGAGGCTGCGCGCCGCGGTGGCGGGGCAGCGGGACCTGCTCATCGGCAGCGTCGAGCAGATCCGCGAGGACCTCGACCGGCTGGCCGCCGCGGGGCTGACCGAGACCTTCCTGGACATCAACTTCGACCCCGAGGTTGGCTCGCCCGACGCCGACCCGGAGCAGTCGATGGACCGCGCCCGCGCGCTGCTCGAGGCGTTCGGGACGCAGTCTTGAGACAGGCCGGCGTGCTGCGGGCCGGGGTGCTGCGGGCAGGGGTGCTGCGGGCGGGGGCTCTGGGCCTTGCCGGGCTGCTCAGCGTTGCCGGCTGCTCGGCGTCACCGGTCACCGCCCCGCCGAGCGGGGCGGCACCGAGCTCGACCTCATCGGCGCCGGGGTCAGTATCGGCGCTGACCCCAGGGGCGGTGCGGGTGAGCAAGCTGCTGGTGATCGTGGAGGAGAACCACAGCCTGCGCCGGGCCCTCTCCGGGATGCCCTACCTGGCCTCCCAGGCCTCCCGTTACGGACTGGCGACGGGCTACAGGGCGCTCACCCACCCGTCGTTGCCGAACTACCTGGCCATCGCTGGCGGGTCGACCTTCGGCGTGACCGATGACGCCTACCCGAGCGCGCACCGGCTCATCGGTGCGTCGGTCTTCGGCCAGGTGCTGGCCGCCGGCGGGACGGCGAAGACCTATGCCGAGGCGATGTCGGGCAACTGTCAGCCGGTCAGCACGGACAGCTACGCGGTCAAACACAACCCGTGGGCCTACTTCATCGACGAGCGCGCTGCCTGCCAGCGCTACGACGTCCCCGCGGGCTCACCCACCGCGGGTGCGCTGCACAGCGACGTGGTCCACGCCACCCTGCCGACCTTCGGGATGCTCATCCCGGACGTCTGCAACGACGCGCACAACTGCTCGCTGGGAACTGCGGATGCCTATCTGCGCTCCTGGCTGCCGCAAATCGAGGCCGGCCCGGACTTCACCTCAGGCCGACTAGCCGTCGTGATCACCTTCGACGAGGCCGAGGGAGGGGCGGGCAACCATGTGATGACCGTCGTGGTGGCCCGGCAGCTGCACGGGGTCACGGTGAGTGTCCCGTTGAACCACTACTCGATCACCGCGGCGGCCGACAGTCTCGTGGGCGCTGCGCCGCTGCGCGAGGCCGCCCACGCGACGAACCTGCTCCGCGCCTTCGGCCTCACCCCCTGAGGCAGCCCGAGGCTCCAGGCGAGCACGCTCCTGAGAAGGCGCGACACCCGCATCGACCACCCCTTCGGCGGTGCGCAGAGCGAGACTAGGGCTGGAAGGGGCAGGCCGGGTCCTCGGCCAGCGGGTCCCCGGTGGCGGCGAAGGCGCGGGCCCGCGAGCCTCCGCACAAGTCGGCGTACTCGCAGCGTCCGCAGCGCCCCGTGAAGTGCGCCGCCCGGATCGCACGCAGCATCGGGTGGTTCCGGTAGGTCTCGCGCAACGGGTGCTCGCGGATGTTGCCCAGGGGCAGCGGCAGGAACCCGGCGGGGTAGACCTCCCCGTCGTGGGCCACGAAAAGGATGCCCTTGCCGTCCCGGGTGGCCGCGGTGTGCGCACTCGGTTGTGCCTGCGCCTGCCCGAGCAGGTCCTGCAGGCGGGCGACCAGCTGCCGGTAGAGCGGGGTCGCCGGGGCAGGTACGCCGACCCGGCGGAAGGCCACCACGCGGCGGAAGAACGGTGCCTCGACGGTGCGCACGATGTAGCCGCGCTGCGAGGCGTCGTAGAGGAAGTGGCAGACCTCCTCGTGCTCGGCGGCGGTTATTGCCCCCGTGGCGACCCCGCGGCCGACGTGGACGAGGAAGAAGACCTCCCATATGTGTACACCGGTGTCGGCCAGCAGGGCGGCGATGTCGGCGAGCTCGGTGACGTTGCCGCGCATGACGGTCGTGTTGACCTGCACGGTCAGCCCGGCAGCGACCAGGGCCCGCATCGCGGCAACGGTCGCCTCGAAGTGCCCGGGGATGCCGCGCACCCCCTCGTGAGTGGCCGCCGTGGCCCCGTCGAGGCTTATCGAGACGGCCTTGACCCCGCTGGTCGCGATCCGTTCGATCATCTCGGGGGTCAGCGACGGGGTCACCGAGGGGGACAGCGCCACCGGGACCCCGAGGGTGCGGGCGTGCTCGACCAGGTCGAAGAGGTCCGCTCGCAGCAGGCAGTCTCCGCCGGTGAGCACCAGGATCGGGTGCGGGCGGCCGAAGGCGGCGACCTGCTCGATGAGCTCGTGCCCCTCGGCGGAGCTCAGCTCGCCCGGCAGCGCCGTCTCGGTGGCCGAGGCGCGGCAGTGCCGGCAGGCCAGCTGGCAGGCTCGGGTGGTCTCCCAGAAGACCAGCATGGGGCGCTGGGCGTAGTCCACCCGTGAGCCGACCCGTCCCGTAAGCACCGCGGTGGTGTGCGCGGACTCGCCATGCCCGGCGGTGCTGAATCCGCGTGAGGTGGCGTGCCCGGGTGGCGCGGCCGGTGGCGTGCAGGTCATGTGGGTGCCCCTTCTCGGGCGCGGTCGGGCGCGGGGGGCTCGGGCGCGGGGGGCTCGGGCGCGGGGGGCTCGGGCGCGGGGGGCTCGGGTGCGGGGTGCAGGGTGCCCAGCACGAGCGCGGCGAGCTGCTCGGCCTGGGCCACGCAGCCGGCCAGGCCGACACCCCGGTAGCCAGCACCGGTGAGGTAGACCCCCGCCAGGTCGGCCAGCTCGGCCTGCAGCTGGCCCAGCCGACGCTCATGCCCGACGGCGTACTGCGGCAGTGCACGTGGCCAGCGCTGAACGTAGGCGAGCTCGGGGGAGCAGCTCACGCCCAGCACCGGGGCGACCTCGGAATGCACCGCGGCGATGAGCGCGTCGTCCTCGTGCGCCATCCAGCGGTGGTCCCCGGCTCGCCCGACCTGGGCGCGGACCAGGATCATCGGTCCGTGGGCCAGGTGGCCCCACTTGGCGGTGAGCCAGCTACACCCAACCACCAGCTGACCCTCACCGGGTGGGACGAGGAAACCGGTGGCGTCCAACCGGCGGGTGACCGCGGCGCGGGGGTAGGCCAGCACCACGCTGGCGACGTCCACGTAGTCGATCTCACGCAGCGCGGCCGCGGCCCGCGGGGCCAGCTCGCTCAGCAGCTCGGCGCTGGCGTAGGCCGGGGTGGCCAGCACCACGGCGTCGGCGCTGACCGGGTCGACGGGCGCCCCGGCAGCGCTCAGCGCCAGTCGGTAGCCCTCCTCGGTCCGCTCCAGCCGCACGGCCTGCACACCGGTGCGGACGAGAACACCAGCCTGGACCAGGTGAGCGGCCAGCGCGTCGACGAGGGTGCCCAGGCCGTTGTCCAGGGTGACAAGGCCGGTAGGGGCCGCGGTGGTCAAGGGCCGGCCGGCTCGGCGCTCACGGGCCAGGCGGGCTCGGCGCAGCGCCAGGTAGATGCTGCGGTTGCCGCGGGCCAGGGCCTCAATCTCCGGGACGGTGCTGCGGGCGCTGAGCAGGTCGGCGCGTCCGGCGTGCACGCCGCCGAGCAGCGGCTCGACCAGCCGGTCGAAGGCCTGCTCGCCGAACCGGGGACGCAGCAGCTCGCCCACCGAGGGGTCCTCGGGCAGCCGGGTGCGCGGCAGCACCAGGTCCAGCCCGGCCCGCACAGTGCCCGCCGGGGAGAGCAGCCTGGAGCGCAGCAGCGGGGTGAGCCGTTCGGGCACCCCGAAGATCATCCCGGCCGGAAGCCGGCGCAGCCGGCCGCCGGAGTAGACGTAGGCCCCGGAGGTGGCCGGTCCCACGACGTGGCCGGTCAGCCCCAGGCCGGCGAGGAGTCGGCGCATCGGCTCGGAGCGGGCCAGGAAGGCGTCCGGGCCGAGGTCGACCCGGTGCCCGGCAAGCTCGATGGTGCGGATCTTGCCGCCCAGCCGGTCGGCGGTCTCCAGCAGCGTCACCCGCGGGCGTTGCGCGGGCGGTCCTTGACTGAGCAGGTACGCCGTCACCAGCCCGCTGATCCCCCCGCCGACGACGAGGACACGCGGACGAGCCTGCACCAAGACGCTCCTCACTCAGGGATCCTGCCTCGACAAGCCTCCGGTGCCCTGCCCCGCGCTCGTCAGGGCCTTTGGTCCCGACCCGGACAGTCTTTGCCGGGTCAGGGGGTCCCGCGGATCGCGGCGAGCACCTCGTCGAGGGCTGCGAGGGAGTGCCCGGAGACGAAGGCGTCGACATGCGGCAGGGCGGCCGCCATCCCGCCAGCCAGTGGCGCGAAGCCCTCACCTGCCTTGCGCGGGTTGACCCAGACGACGCGGTGGGCCAGCCGGGCCAGCCGGGCCATCTGCTCGCCGAGCAGGCTCGGGTCCTCCCGCTCCCAGCCGTCCGAGACGATGACCACGACCGCGCCGCGGGCCAGACCGCGCCGGCCGTGGCTGTCCAGGAAGTCCTTCAGTGCCGCACCGATGCGGGTGCCGCCGGCCCAGTCCCGCGCGAGCACCCCGGCCCGGGCCAGCGCCAAGTCCGGTGAGGAGACCGAGAGCGCCCGGGTCAGCCGGGTCAGCCGGGTGGCGAAAACGAATGCCTCCGCGTGGGCCCCGCGCACTCCACCGTGCAGCAGGTGCAGGTAGACCCGGGCGTAGGCCTCCATCGAGCCGGAGACGTCGGCGATGAGCACGAGCCTTCGAGGTCGCAGCTGCCGGCGCCGGTAGGCCCTTCTGACCGGGTCACCGGAGCTGCGGTGCGCCGCGCGAAGCGTCCGGCGTACGTCGAGTCGCCGACCCGAGCGGCGTGCCACGGTGCGCCGGGCCACCCGGTTGGGCGCCACCACCCGCAGCCGCTCGATCAGCTGGCGCAGCGCCACGAGCTCCTCGGCGCTCATCCGGGCGAAGTCCTTGTTGCGCAGCCGCTCCTGGCTGCTGGCCGCGGCCAGCACGGTGTCACCGGCCTGGTCCGGGCGGCCAGGCATCCCCCCGCCTGTCGCGGGGAGCCTGGCCTGCCCGTCGAGGGCCGCCCCGGGCCGGGCCGGGCGCCGGTCGGGCCCGGGACGCACGCTGGGGGGCGGGGGGTCGCCGGCCTGACCGCGGTTCTCGGCCACGTCGGCGAGGCCAGCGAAGACGAGACCGAAGACCTTCTCGTACGCCGGGATCTGCCCGGACTCCTCCAGCAGCGTCACCCGCCCGAGCCAGTACAGCTCGGTGAGGGTGGCCGGGCCGGCCAGAACGATCGCTGCGGCGAAGCGGGAGGCGCGTTCGGGGGTGACCACGACTCCCTGGGCGTGCAGCAGGTCACCGAAGGCGGTGACCAGGGTGGCCAGATCGGGCATGCTCAGCCGCGCGCGACCCAGTCCAGCCCGCGCGAGGCCGCCACCTCGTAGTCCTCGCGGTACTTCAGCACCGAGCCGAGGGTTGCCGCGGCGGCGGTCTCGTCCAGGCGGTCCACCCCGAGCAGCCGCAGCGCGCCCACCCAGTCGATCGCCTCGGCGATGCCGGGGGGCTTCTGCAGGTCCAGCGAACGCAGCCGCCCGACCGCACCGGCCACCCCCTCGGTGAGGTCGGCACCGGCCTGGGGGACCCGGCGGCGCACGATCTGAGCGGCCCGGTCCCGGTCGGGGTAGTCGATCCAGTGGTAGAGACAGCGTCGCTTGAGGGCGTCGTGCAGGTCCCGGGTGCGGTTGGAGGTCAGCACCGCCAAGGGAGCCAGCCGGGCCCGGATGGTTCCTATCTCGGGGATCGTGATGGCCGACTCGGCCAGCAGCTCGAAAAGGAACGCCTCGAACTGCTCGTCGGCGCGGTCCACCTCGTCGATGAGCAGCACCGCCGGGCGGGGTCCGGGGTGCTCGACGGCGGCCAGCAGGGGCCGGGACACCAGGTAGGCGCGGCCGAACAGGTCGGCCTCTTCCAGGTGCTCGCCGGCCGCCTCGGCCAGCCGGATGCCGAGCAGCTGGCGCGGGTAGTTCCACTCGTAGAGCGCCTCGGCGGCCTCGATGCCCTCGTAGCACTGCAGTCGGATCAGCGGGGTGTCCAGCACAGCCGCGAGTGCCTTGGCCGCCTCGGTCTTGCCGACCCCCGCCTCCCCTTCCAGCACGATCGGGCGGGGCAGCCGGACGGCGCAGAAGAGTGCGGTGGCCAGTCCCGTGTCGGCCAGATAGCCGGCCTCGCCCAGCCGGTCGGCCAGGGTGGCGACATCCGGGACGAGGTCGGCCAGCTGGTCCGGCTCGGTCACGTCGCGGTGTCGCCGGTCGCGTTGTCGCCGGTCGCGGCGTCGCCGGCCGCGGCGTCGCCGGCCGCGGGGAGGTAGCCGGCCGGGTCG
>JAJZTN010000047.1 GCA_021848885.1 Actinomycetes bacterium | reverse complement strand
CCTGCGGCTGGTTGAGGACGAGCACGTCCCGGCCGGCCTGGTGCTCCTGGACGCCCCCGACCTGGACTCGGTGGTGGCCATGAACCGCGACCTGGCCGCGCAGCTGCTGGCCGCGGCGGACCTGTGGCTTTTCGTCACCTCGGCGGCCCGCTACGCCGACGCCGTGCCGTGGGCGGCGCTGCGCAAGGCTGCCCAACGGCGTACGACGGTGGTCATCGTGCTCGACCGGGTCCCCCCCGGCGACGTCGAGGAGCTGGCAGCGGACCTGGGTCGGATGCTGTCGGACAACGGGTTGGCCGACGCCCCGGTGCTCACCGTGCCGGAGACCGTCCCGGACGCGGAGGGCCTGCTGCCCGTCGAGGCGGTCGTGGCGGTGCGGGACTGGCTGCGGGGCCTCGGGGCTGACCGGCAGGCCCGCCAGGCCGCGGGGCAGCGCACCCTGACCGGGGCGCTGGCCGCGCTGCGCCCGCGGCTGGAGCGGGTGGCCGACGGGTTGGACGAGCAGGCCGATGCTGCCGCGGCCCGCCGCCGGGAAGCCGACGAGGCCTACCAGGTCGCCCTGGCGCGGGTCACCGAGGCGCTCTCCGACGGGAGCGTGCTGCGCGGGGAGGTGCTGGCCCGGTGGCAGGAGCTGGCCGGCACCGGAGACCTGCTGCGCGGGCTTGAGGCCAGGGTCGGGCGGGCCCGGGACCGTACGGCGGCCTGGCTGCGCGGGCGCAGCGTCCCGGCCGCCCAGCTGGAGGCTGCTATCGAGACCACCATTGAGGCGCTGCTGCGCACCGAGGCGGACAACGCGGCCGAGCGTGCCTCGGGGGCCTGGCGGGCCAGTCCGTCCGGGCGGGCGCTGCTGGACAGCCGGGCCAGCGACGTGCTCCCGCTGGCGCGAGACCTGACCCGCTCCTCCGCCGACCTGCCCGAGCGCACCCGCCACGTCGTGCGGGTCTGGCAGGCCGCGGTGCTGGACCTGGTGCGCAGCCAGGCCGGCGGGCGGCGCCGCTCGGCCCGGCTGATGTCCTACGGGGTCAACGGTCTCGGGTTGCTCGTCATGATCACGGTCTTCGCCCACACCGGTGGGCTGACCGGGGCCGAGGGCGGCATCGCGGCCGGCACCAGCCTGATCGGGCAGCGGCTGCTGGAAGCACTTCTCGGCGACCAGGCGATGCGTCGGCTGGCCGAGCAGGCTCGGGAGGACCTGCTCGATCGGGTGAGCCGGCTGCTCGGCGAGGAGGCCGCGCGCTACCACTCGCTGCTGCCCGAGCCGGCCGGCTCGGGGGCGGAGCTGCGTTCCCTGGCCGCGCGGATCGAGGCCGAGCAGGCCACCGGGGTGCGACAGTGAGTGCGCTGCTGCACCGTCGCCGGCTGTCGCTGAGCGAGCGGCTGGCCGCCCTGGACCGGGTCGCCAGCCTGGGCGGCGGGCGTCTGGACGACGAGCTCGTGCAGGCCACCCGCCTGCTGCTGTCCCGAGCCGGGGAGCGGATGCGCCGCTCCGGTGAGTGCACCGTGGTCGCGCTGGTGGGCGCAACCGGCAGCGGCAAGTCCTCGCTCTTCAACGCCTTGGCCGGCGCGCCGCTGTCCCCGGTGGCCGTCCGCCGGCCCACCACCGCGAGCACGCATGCCTGCGCCTGGGACGGCGCCGAGGCGGACAGCCTGCTGGACTGGCTGGGAGTGCAGCAGCGGCACGCTCGTGACGAGGCGGCAAACCAGCCCGAGGATGACCTGCGGGGGCTGGTGCTGCTGGACCTGCCCGACCACGACTCGACCCGCGACGCGCACCGTGCCGAGGTGGACCGGTTGGTCGAGGTCGTCGACGTACTGGTCTGGGTGGTCGACCCGCAGAAGTACGCCGATGCCGCGCTGCACGAGCGCTACCTGCGGGCGATGTCCGGGCACGGGGCGGTCACCTACGTCGTGCTCAACCAGGTCGACCTGCTCAGTCCCGCGGGTCAGCGGCTGTGCCTGGATGACCTGCGCGCCCTGCTGGACAGTGAGGGGCTGGAGCGGGCCCGGCTGCTGGCCACCTCCGCGGCCACCGGGGAGGGCGTGGACCGTCTGCGCCAGATGCTGGTCGAGGCGGTGGCACGCCGGGGGGCGGCCGCGGACCGCATCGGAGCCGATATCGATGCGTTGACCGCCAGGCTGGGCGCGGCGATAGGCCAGGCCGAGGCCCCCCGGGTGCCGCGCGCGGCGGCCAAGGCGCTGGTCGGGGCGCTGTGCGAGGCAGCCGGGGTCCCGGCACTCTCGGCCGCCGTGGACCGTGCGGTGCGCGAGCGCACCCGCGCGGTGACCGGCTTCCCGCTGACCCGGTGGCTGCGCCGGCTGCGTCGCCGCGACCCGGTGCGTCGGCTCAAGCTGAGCTTGGTGGGCCAGCGGCTGCGTCCCTCGCGCACCGCTCTTCCCACCAGTACGCCGGTCTCGGCCGCAATGGTCGACCTGGCTGTGCGGGCTCTGGCCGACTCGGCCGGGGCGAGCCTTCCCGCACCGTGGCGGCGGATCGTGCGCGACGTGGCCCTGCGGGGGCGGGAGGAGCTCGTGCGCTCGGTAGACGAGGCGGTCTCCTCCACCGAGCTGGATGTTGGTCGGCACCCGTGGTGGACCCGGGTCATCACACCTTTGCAGTGGACCCTGGCGGTTGCCGCCCTGGTCGGGGCGGGGTGGCTGCTCGCCTCCGCGGTGCTGGCCTGGCTGCGGCTTCCGCCGTTGCCGGACTACCCGGCCGGCCGGGTCCCCCTGCCGACGCTGCTGCTGGGCGTGGGGGTGGCCGGGGGGTGGCTGCTGGCCGGGCTGGGGCGTGCCATGTCGAGGCTGACCGGTCGGCGCGCCGGGCGGCGGGCCGACCGGCGGTTGCGTCAGGCGATCTCCGCGGTGGCCGGGGCCCGGGTGCTCGAGCCGGTGGCGGCCGAGCTGTCCGCGCACACCGGCCTGGTCGACGCCCTCACCAGGGCGACCGGCCACTGACGACGTCCCGGCGACCGGACGGGCCCGAACGCCGGGAACTCCTTGACCGTGGCCGAGACCGTGGCCGAGACCCTCGCCGAGAACGGGGTGTCCACAGGTGGCGGTGTAGGCCGTTCGTCCACAGCTGCGCTCCCCGGGAGCACCGGCGTCCGATGAGCCCGGCACCGTGGGGGACCAGTCCCATCGTCGAGCCCGTCGGAGGCCCCCATGCCTGACACCGTCGTCACCGTCACCGGTCATGTCTGCACCGACGTGGTCTATCGGGTCACCCCGTCCGGGGCCGGGCTGTGCTCGTTCAGGCTGGCCAGCACGCCCCGGCGATTCGACCGGGCCAGCGAGTCGTGGGTCGACGGGCCGACCAGCTTCTACACCGTCACGTGCTGGAGAGGTCTCGGTGAGAACGTCGCGGCGAGCGTGTCCAAGGGGCAGCCGGTGCTGGTCACCGGCAAGCTGAGGGTGCGCGAGTGGACCACCCCGGAAGGCCGCAGCGGGGTCAGCGTCGAGCTGGACGCCACCGGCGTCGGGCACGACCTCTCCCGAGGCACCTCCCGGTTCAGCAAGGTGTCTCGCTCGAGCGGTGCCGAGACCGAGCCGGGTGACCCGCACTCCGAGGCCGAGCAGGATGCCCGGGCGGGCGGTGCCTTCGGCGGGTCCGCGGGGGCGGACCCGGTGCATGTCGAGCCCGCCGTGCCGGGAGCGATGCTCGCTGCCGGGTGAGGCGGCGCCGCGGGCGGGCGGAGCACTGCCCGCGGCCCCCTACCCTTGTCGGCATGGCGGAGTTCATCTACACGATGCGCAAGGCACGCAAGGCGCATGGCGACAAGGTCATCCTCGACGACGTCACGCTGGCGTTCTATCCCGGTGCGAAGATCGGCGTGGTCGGACCCAACGGGGCTGGCAAGTCCACCGTGCTGCGCATCATGGCCGGCAAGGACCAGCCGTCCAACGGCGACGCCTTCCTCTCCCCGGGCTACTCCGTGGGCATCCTCGACCAGGAGCCCGAGCTCGATGAGACCAAGACGGTGCTCGGCAACGTCGAGGCCGGTGTGGCCGAGACCAAGGCGATGCTCGAGCGGTTCAACCAGATCGCCGAGCTCATGGCCACCGACTACAGCGACGAGCTGCTCACCGAGATGGGCCACCTGCAGGAGCACCTCGACCACCGCAACGCGTGGGACCTGGACTCCCAGCTCGAGCAGGCCATGGACGCTCTGGGCTGCCCGCCCCCGGATGCCGACGTCACCGTGCTCTCCGGCGGGGAGCGCCGTCGGGTCGCGCTGTGCCGGCTGCTGCTGGCCCAGCCGGACCTGCTGCTGCTCGACGAGCCGACCAACCACCTGGACGCCGAGAGCGTTCAGTGGCTCGAGCAGCACCTGGAGAAGTACCCCGGCACCGTTGTCGCGGTGACCCACGACCGCTACTTCCTCGACAACGTGGCGCAGTGGATCCTCGAGCTGGACCGTGGCCGTGCCTACCCCTACGAAGGGAACTACTCGGTCTACCTGGAGACCAAGCAGGCGCGGCTGAAGGTCGAGGGTCAGAAGGACGCGAAGCTGCGCAAGCGGCTGCAGGACGAGCTGGACTGGGTGCGCTCCAGCGCCAAGGGCCGGCAGGCCAAGAGCCGTTCGCGCCTGCAGCGCTACGAGGAGATGGCGGCCGAGGCGGAGCGGACCCGCAAGCTGGACTTCGAGGAGATCCAGATCCCGCCCGGCCCGCGGCTGGGGAACGTGGTGGTCGAGGTCGACCACCTGTCCAAGGGTTTCGGTGACCGGCTGCTCATCGATGACCTGTCCTTCTCGCTTCCCCGCAACGGCATCGTCGGGGTGATCGGCCCGAACGGGGTGGGCAAGACCACCTTGTTCAAGATGCTCATCGGGGAGGAGACACCCGACAGCGGAAGCATCAAGGTCGGCGAGACCGTCCAGATCTCCTACGTCGACCAGGACCGTGGCGGTATCGACCCGAAGAAGTCCCTGTGGCAGGTCGTCTCGGACGGGCTGGACTACATCCATGTCGGCCGCGTCGAGATGCCCTCGCGGGCCTACGTCAGCGCGTTCGGGTTCAAGGGGGCCGACCAGCAGAAGCCGGCGGGGATCCTCTCCGGCGGGGAGCGCAACCGGCTCAACCTCGCACTGACCCTCAAGCTGGGTGGCAACCTGCTGCTGCTCGACGAGCCGACCAACGACCTCGACGTCGAGACGTTGTCCAGTCTGGAGAATGCGCTGCTGGAGTTCCCTGGGTGCGCGGTCGTCGTCTCGCACGACCGGTGGTTCCTCGACCGGGTGGCCACGCACATCCTGGCCTACGAGGGCGACTCGCAGTGGTTCTGGTTCGAAGGCAACTTCGCCTCCTACGAGGAGAACAAGGTGGCCCGGCTCGGGGTTGAGGCGGCCCGCCCGCACCGGGCGACCTACCGCAAGCTGACCCGGGGCTGAGCGGTCGGTCCGGCTGCTGGCCGACCCGGCCGTCGATACGGCTACTGGGCGACCCGGCTACTGGCCGACCCGGCCGTCGATGCGCTCGCGCAGAAGGTCCGCGTGACCACAGTGCCGGGCGTACTCCTCGATCATGTGGACCAGCACGACACGCAGCGGGATCGGCTCACCGTCATCGAGCTGGCCCGGCGTGCCGAGGTCGTCGGTCTCGGAGACGAACTGCTCGGCGAAGGCGACCTCGGCCCGCCAGAGCGCCCATGCCTGCTCCACCAGGTCAGGGTCCGGCCGTGCTCCGTCCCAGTCGGCGTCGCGCACCCCGCCCTCGCTGAACAGCCGGGGCACTCCCTCGCCGGCCATCACGCGGCGGAACCAGTGGTGCTCGACCCTGGCCATGTGTCGGAGCATGCCGAGCAGTGACATCGTCGAGGGCGGCACCGACCGGCGGGCAAGCTGCTCGGCGTCCAGTCCCTGGCACTTCAGCTCCAAGGTGACCCGGTAGCCGCGCAGGAACTCCAGCAGGGTCGAGCGCTCGTCGACCATCTCGACGTTGCTTTCGCGCGGGTCATCGCCCGGGTCGACCCACATGTCCGGGCGGGAGGTGGCGGCTGACCAGCGCCGCGGCAGTGGCTCTGCGGGGTCGTCCATGCGCTGAGGGTAGGCCACGTCGTCCGCGTAGGCTCCGCTCATGGCGCGCTACCGGTACCTGTGCCCGTTGCGCTGGGGCGACATGGACGCCTACGGCCACGTCAACAACGTGCTCTTTCTCCGCTACCTGGAGCAGGCCCGCATCGGGATGTTCCACGCCGCGGCTCCCGACGACGGCGGGGGACTGGTCGACACCGGCATCCTGGTCGCCCGGCACGAGATCGACTATCTGCGCCCGTTGCGCTACCGGCAGCTGCCGGTGGCCATCGACGTATGGGTCACCGACATCGCAGCCGCGTCCTTCGAGGTCTGCTACGAGGTGCTCGACCCGGCCGAGGTGCTCGACCCGGCCGAGCCGCTCGACCCGGCCGAGCCGCTCGACCCGGCCGCAGCTGGTGCCGCCGGTGACATCGTCTATGCCCGGGCCGAGTCGACGATGGTGGTCTACGACTTCTCCCGCAACGCGCCGCGGCGACTGAACCCCGATGAGCAGGCCCGACTACGACCGTGGGAGGAGGCCCCGGTCGCGCTCAAGCGCCGGGACCGCCCGGCCCCCCGGGGGCGCTGAGGGGGGATCGCGCGCCCGGCCCCCCGGGGGCACTGAGGGGGGATTGCGCGCCCGGCCCCCCGGGGGCGCCGAGCATGCGCAGCGCCAGGTCGGCATAGCCGCGGGCCAGCTCCGCGGCGTCGGGGCGGTGCCGGGAGCCGACGCCGTACCAGCGGGCCACGTCGATTCCCAGTGAGAGGATGGCCCGGGCGGTGGAGGGCACGTCCGCGACGACGAAGTCCCCTGTCTCGACGCCCGCAAGGATCTCCGCGCGCACGAGTGCCTCGATGCGCCGGCGCAGTGCGGCCACCTCGGCGAAGGTTTCCGGTGGCAGCGCGGTCAGCTCGTACTGCACCACCCGGGCCACCACGTGGTGCTCGGCATGCCAGCGGACGAAGGCCTCAACCAGGGCGGTGATGCGTGCCGGCGGATTGCTGGCCCGCTTGACCGCGGAGGTCACCAGTGCCAACGTCGAGCGGTGCCCGTCGATGCTGATCCGGGCCAGCACCTCGGCCTTGGTCGCGAAGTGCACATAGAGGGTGCCCGGGCTCACCCCGGCCCGGGCGCTGATGTCCCGGGTCGTCGTGGCGTGGTAGCCACGGGCGGCGAAGGACTCTACAGCTGCCAGCAGCAAGCGCCGGGCCGCGTCCGGGCGCAGGTCGGGCCACAGCGCTCCCACGCTGGTGGCCGCAGGGCTCGTTGACACCATCCGGCCAGCCGAAACTGCCCCCGCGGTGCCCGAAGCGGCGCGCGTTGCGGCCGGCACGGTGACAGACGTCGGTGTCACGTTGACATCGTGCCGGATGCAGCCGAACATGAGCAAGCGCTCAGTCAGCCCTGGGAGGTCGCCGTGCGCCGAACCATCTTCGAGGCCGAGCACGCGGCGTTCCGCGCGTCGGTGCGGGAGTTCGTCGATCGGGAGGTCACGCCGCACCTG
Organism: Actinomycetes bacterium; assembly: GCA_021848885.1. GTDB lineage: Bacteria > Actinomycetota > Actinomycetes > JAJZTN01 > JAJZTN01 > JAJZTN01. The sequence goes on along the minus strand of JAJZTN010000047.1, from coordinate 10,628 downwards.
GACCGTTTCATCGACCAGCGCGGCCTGGACCGCCCGCTGTGGCTGGCGGCCGGCAAGGCGGGCCTGCTCGGGCTGGCCGTGCCCGAGGAGTTCGGCGGCGGGGCGGCCGCAGACTTCCGCTTCAACGCCGTGCTGGCCGAGGAGCTGGTTCGCGTCTCAGCGGGGCTGGCCTCCTGCCTCGGGATCCACGCCGACGTCGTCGCGCCCTACCTCGTCGAGCTGACCACCGAGGCGCAGCGGCAGCGCTGGCTGCCAAGGTTCTGCTCCGGGGAGATGGTCACCGCGATCGCGATGACCGAGCCTTCCGGCGGCTCGGACCTGGCCGCGCTGCGAACCTCCGCCACACGCACCGGCGAGGGTTGGCTGCTCAACGGTTCGAAGACCTTCATCACCAACGGCTGGTCGGCTGACCTCGTCATCGTCGCCGCCCGAACCACCCCCGGGAAGGGCGCCAAGGGGATCTCGCTCTTCGCCGTGGAGACCGGCATGCCCGGGTTCACCCGCGGGCGAAAGCTGGACAAGATCGGCCAACCGGAGTCCGACACCGCCGAGCTGTTCTTTACCGATGTCGCCCTCACGCAGGACCAGCTCATCGGTGAGGTCGACCGGGGCTTCATCTACCTGATGGAGCGGCTGCCGCAGGAGCGGCTGGGTGCCGCGGTGTCCAACATCGCCCACGCTGCCGAGGTGCTGGCCCAGACGCTGGACTACATCCGTGACCGGCAGGCCTTCGGTCAGCCGGTCGGGTCCTTCCAGCACAACAAGTTTCTCGCCGCCGAGCTGGTCACCCAGGTCGAGGTCACCCAGGCCTACGTCGACGCCGCCGTGCTGGCCTTCAACGCCGGTGAGCTCAGCGCCGTGGATGCGGCCAAGGCCAAGTGGTGGACCGCCCAGGTGCAGAACGAGGTCATCGACGCCTGTCTGCAGCTGCACGGCGGATACGGCTACATGAAGGAGTATCCGGTGGCGAAGGCATGGATGGACGCCAGGGTCACCAAGATCTGGGCCGGCTCCAACGAGATCATGAAGGAGCTCATCGGCCGGGACCTCGGGCTGTGACCGCCTCCCGCGCCGCTGCCCCCGCAACTGGACCCTTTGCGGCGGGAGGGCGCTTCACCGGCCAGGTCGCGCTGGTCACCGGGGCCAGCCGCGGCATCGGGCTCGCGGTGGCGGTCCGGCTGGTCGCCGAGGGCGCCCGGGTCTGCATCACCGCCCGCAAACCCGACCCGCTGGCCCAGGCGGTGGCCGACCTCGGCGGTGAGCAGGTCGCCCTTGGGGTGGCCGGGCGCGCCGATGACCCGCAGCACCGCGACGAGGCGGTCGCGGCGACCCTGGCGGCGTACGGGCGGCTTGACGTGCTGGTCAACAACACCGGCATCAACCCTGTCTACGGCCCGGCGCTCGACGTGGACCCCGAGGCCGCGCGCAAGATCCTCGACGTCAACGTGCTGGCCACCCTGGCCTGGACCCGGCTGGCCCGCGACGCCGGGATGGGCGCCTCGGGTGGGGCGGTGGTCAACGTCTCCTCGGTCGCCGGGCTGCGCCCGGCCGGCGGGCTGGGCATCTACGGAGCCAGCAAGGCCGCGCTCATCGCGCTGACCGCGCAGCTGGCGGTCGAGCTGGGCCCGGCGATCCGGGTCAACGCGGTCGCCCCGGCGGTCGTGCAGACCCGCTTCGCCGAGGCGCTCTACCTGGGTCGGGAGGAGCAGGTGGCCGCCGGCTACCCGTTGCGCAGGCTCGGTGAGCCGGCCGACGTCGCCGCCGCGGTGGCCTTCCTGGCCTCCTCCGACGCGGCCTGGATCACCGGGCAGACCCTCGTGGTCGATGGTGGGCTGACCCTTGCCGGTGGGGTGTGACCCCGGCACCGCCGCCCGGGCTCGACCTGACCCGGCTGCGCGGCTTCCTCTCGCAGCGGCTGCCCGGGCTGCTCACCGGGCCGCTGCGCGCCCGGCTGATCGCCGGGGGCCGGTCCAACCTCACTTACGAGGTCGGGGATGGCCGTGATGTCGTGGTGGTACGCCGCCCCCCGCTCGGGCACGTGCTGGCCACCGCGCACGACATGGTCCGGGAGTTCCGGGTGATGAGCGCGCTTGCCGGCAGCGCCGTGCCGGTGCCCGACGCCTTGGCGCTGTGCGAGGACCCCGACGTGATCGGCGCGCCCTTCTACGTGATGAGCCGCGTCGACGGTGATGTGCTGCGCTCGCCCGAGCAGACCGCACCGCTGAGCGAAGCCCAGCGGGCCCGGCTGGCCGAGCGGCTCGTCGACTGCCTGGCCGACCTGCACGGTCTCGACCCGGACTCGGTCGGTCTGGGCGACTTCGGCCGCCCCGCCGGCTACCTGGCCCGCCAGGTCCGTCGCTGGTCCGAGCAGCTGGAACGCTCCCGTAGCCGGCAGATCCCCGGGCTCGAGCTCTTGCGGGACGGCCTGGCCGCCAGCGTGCCGGAGTCCGCGCGTGCCGCGATCCTGCACGGGGACTACCGGCTGGACAACGTCATCGTGCGGCCCGTGGCCGACGGCGAGCTCGAGATCGCCGCCGTACTGGACTGGGAGATGGCCACCCTGGGAGACCCGCTGGCCGACCTGGGTCTGCTGGTCGTCTACTGGGACGGGCTGTCCGGGCTGGACAACCCGGTCGCCTCCGGGGCTGGGGCGACGGCCGGCTTCCCGCCGGGGTCGGTCCTGGTACGCCGCTACGCCGAGCGCACCGGGGCCGACGTCGACGGGCTGGGCTGGTACGTGGCGCTGGGCTACTTCAAGCTCGCCGTGGTGCTCGAAGGCATCCACTTCCGCTGGCAGGCCGGGCAGACCGTCGGCGAAGGCTTCGAGCGGATCGGTGATGCGGTCCCGCCGCTCGTGCAGGCCGGGCTGGCCACCCTCGCGGAGGGATAGCCAACCGACCTCACGGCGGATCCTGGCCCGCGTGGTCCCGGCGGCCCCGGCGGGCGCTCAGCCGGCGGCCCCGGCGGGCGCTCAGCCCGGCGGGCGCTCAGCCGGCCAGCCAGACCGCGGTGTCCGGCGGCAAGGCCCCCCCGGCCAGCTCGTCGCTGGCGAGTAGAACCTCGCCGGCTGGCAGCACCAGCGGAGCGGGACCGAAGTTGACCACGCAGGTCAGGCCCGTCTCGCGGCGGAAGGCCAGCGTGGTCTCGGGGTCGAAACCGGCCAGCCAGTGCAGCTCACCGTCCCCGCCGAACCGGCGACGCAGCCCGAGCGCCTCGCGGTAGAGCGCCAGGCACGACCCCGCCGACGCGGCCTGGGCCGCCACCGAGAGCCCGCCCCAGCTGGCCGGTTGCGGCAGCCAGGAGCCCCCGGTGCCGAATCCGTAGCTGGGTCCCTCGGTGCTCCACGGGATCGGCACCCGGCAACCGTCCCGACCACGCTCGCGGTGCCCGGAGCGCTCCCACACCGGGTCCTGCAGTGCGTCCTCGGGCAGGTCCACGACCTCGGGCAGGCCGAGCTCCTCACCTTGGTAGACGTAGGCGGACCCCGGCAGCGCGAGCATCAGCAGGGCGGCGGCCCGGGCCCGCCGGGTGCCCAGCTCGAGGTCGATCGGGGGCGCGCCCTCGGCGCGCAGCCACGGCACGTCATCGGTGCCCGGGGGCAGCGCGTAGCGGGTCGCCTCGCGCATCACATCATGGTTGGACAGCACCCACGTCGTGCTCGCCCCGACCTGGGCGCTGGCCGCGAGCGACTCGACGATGGCCGCGCGCATCGACTCGGCGGTCCAGCTCGCCTGCAGGAAGTCGAAGTTGAAGGCCTGGTGCAGCTCGTCGGGACGCACGTAGAGCGCCCGGCGGGCCGGGGAGTGCACCCACGCCTCGCCGCAGGCCATTCGTGGCGGGCTGTAGGCATCCAGCACCCGCCGCCACTCCCGGTAGATCTCGTGCACCTCGTCGCGGTCCCAGTAGGGGTGGTTGTGCCCGCCGATCGCCGACAGCAGGTGCTCGCCGTCCTCGGCGACCGAGCGCAGCGGCTCGGACAGGTCCTTGGCCAGGCCGTGCGCGACGTCGATGCGGAAACCGTCCACGCCCCGGTCCAGCCAGAACCGCAACGTGGCCAGGAAGTCCTCGTGCACCTCGGAGTTGCCCCAGTCCAGGTCGGGTTGGCTCGGGTCGAACAGGTGCAGGTACCACTGCCCGTCGGGGGTGCGCTCCCAGGCCGAGCCACCGAAGACCGCGTGCCAGTCCGAGGGCGGGGCCGAGCCGTCCGGGCCCTGGCCGTCGCGGAAGACGTAGCGGGCCCGCTCCGCTGACCCGGGGCCGGCGGCCAGCGCCTGCTGGAACCACCGGTGCGCCGAGCTGGTGTGGTTGGGGACGATGTCGACGACGACCCGCAGGCCCAGCCGGTGTGCCCGCTCGACGAGGGCGTCGAAGTCGCCCAACGTGCCGTAGCGCGGGTCGACGTCGCGGTAGTCGGCCACGTCGTAGCCGCCGTCAGCCAGCGGCGAGGGGTAGAACGGGGTCAGCCACAGGGCGTCCACGCCCAGCTCGGCCAGGTAGGGCAGACGGGCGGTGATGCCGGGCAGATCCCCCTCCCCGTCGCCGTTGGAGTCGGCGAAGCTGCGCACGTAGACCTGGTAGATGACCGCGTGCCGCCACCACTGGTGGGGCAGGCCGCTCGGTGCGGCGACGTCGGGCGCCCCGGTGGTGGAGGTGTGGGACTGGTCGGTGGTGGTGAGGCTGGTGTCAGGCACCGGGGAAGTGTGCCAAAGCCGTCCCTCAGCGACCACGTCGGCCCCGGGGAGGCTGGTCAGCCCTCGTCGAAGGTGTTCACCATGCTCATCGCCGCCGAGTGCAGGTAGTCCCACAGCATCGCCTCGGCCGGTTCGGGCAGGTCGAGCTCCTCGACCGCCTCGCGCATATGGGCCAGCCAGCGGTCCCGTGCCGTCGGGGTGACCGGGAACGGTGCATGCCGGGCCCGCAACCTGGGGTGCCCGCGCAGCTCGGAGTAGGTGCGCGGCCCACCCCAGTACTGCTCGAGGAACATCCGCAGCCGCTCCTCGGCCGGCCCCAAGTCCTGCTCGGGGTAGAGCGGGCGCAGCACCTCGTCGTCGGCCACCCCGGCGTAGAAGCGCCGCACCAGGCGGGTGAAGGTTTCCGCCCCGCCGAGGATCTCGTACGGCGTGGGCGCGGGATCGGGACCGGTGCTCATAGGCTCATCGTGGCATGCCCTGATCGACACCCTGATCGCTAGACCCGCGGCAGCGGGACGGAGGGAGCACGGCGATGGCAACCACCCGCACAGCCAGCACGCACTGGGAGGGCACCCTGATGGAGGGCGCCGGCAAGGTCAGCATGGACTCCTCCGGGCTGGGTGCCTTCGACCTGACGTGGGCCTCGCGCGCCAACGAGCCGGCGGGGCGGACCAGCCCCGAGGAGCTCATCGCGATGGCGCACTCGGGCTGCTTCTCGATGGCCCTGTCGAGCGCGCTGGCCAAGGCCGGCACCCCTGCCCAGACGCTGGACACCCGGGCCGAGGTGAGCTTCCAGCCCGGTGAGGGCATCACCGGCATCGTGCTGGTGGTGCGGGCCGTGGTCCCGGGAGCCTCGGCGGAGGACTTCGCCGGCCTGGCCGAGTCGGCCAAGGCGAACTGCCCGGTGAGCAAGGCGCTGACCGGCACGACCATAACCCTCGACGCCGCGCTGGTCGGTTAGGCCCGGCGCGCCTCCCCCGGGGTGCGGATCCACACGGTGCGCTGCTGGAACGGGATCTCCACCCCGGCGGCGTCCAGGGTCGCCTTGATCCGCTCGCGCAGCTCCCGGGAGACCGACCACTGCTGCAGCGGTGCGGTCTTGACCGCGACCCGCATGATGACCGAGTCCACCCCGAGGGACTGCACGCCCCACACCTCGGGCTGCTCGAGGATGAGCCCGGAGAAGTCTGGGTCGGCGTAGAGCTCGTTGGCCGCCTGAGCGAGCAGCTCTCGCACGCGCGCGAGGTCCTCCCGGTAGGCGACCCCGACATCGATGACGGCCCGGGCCCACCCCTGGCTCATGTTGCCGATCCGGTTGATCTGGCCGTTGGGCACGTACCAGACCGTGCCGTTGACGTCGCGCAGCCGGGTGACCCGAAGCCCGACCGCCTCGACCGTGCCGGAGGCCTCGCCGGCGTCGATGACGTCGCCCACGCCGTACTGGTCCTCGAGGATCATGAAGATCCCGGACAGGAAGTCCTTGACCAGGCTCTGGGCACCGAAGCCCAGTGCCACCCCGGCGATGCCGGCACTGGCCAGCAGCGGGGCTATGACGATGTTGAGCTGGCCGAGCACCATGACCGCGGCGATCGTGAAGACCGCGCCCGTGCTGATGCTGCGCAGCACCGATGCCATGGTCTCGGCGCGTTGCCGGCGCCGCTCGGACAGCAGCGGGGTCGACTCCAGCCAGGCGGTCGGGGCGCGCTGCAGCATCCCGGGCACGGCGCCCTCGGCGGCCGAGCGGGCAAGCCGGGAGATGAACCGGTGCAGCAGCCATCGCACCACGAAGGCGATCAGCAGTAGCAGCAGGATGGTCAGCGGCTTGGCCACGAACCAGTCAGCCACGGTCGAGAGCCACTTCGACCCGGTCGTGGTGTAGACCCAGTGGCAGAACGTGCCTGGCTGCGTCCAGCAGGGCGACCCGGGCATGCGGAGCAGCGACGGTGTCGGGCTGGTCGAGCCGGACGCGGCGACGCCGGCCAGCCCGATGAGCAGGCTCGTGGTGGCGGGCACGGGCATCCTCCGTGGTCACCGGCGCGAGCGGTGCTGCCGTCAGGGGCAGGGACGTGGGCCGGTCGCGACCGGGTGGGTGGTCCGGACCGCGCAGAGCCTAGCGATGCCGCCCGCCCGCTGCGCTCAACCCAGCCGAAGCCCGGTGTGCGCCGCGGTGAAGGACAGGGTGTCCACCGCCAGCTCGATCGAGCGGCTCACCGCACGCGCCCCGTGCCCGACGTGCCCCTCCCGCCGGATGAGGACCGGCGCTTCGGCCGTGGTCGCCGCCTGCAGCGCCGCACACATCTTGCGGGCGTGCAGCGGGTCCACGCGGGTGTCCCCGTCGAACACGGTGAACAGCGTCGCCGGGTAGGCCACTCCGTCGCGCACCTGGTGGTAGGGCGAGTAGGCCAGCAGCCAGCCCAGCTGCTCGGGGTCGGTGGCATCGCCGTACTCCTCGGTCCAGGTCTGGCCGAGCCCGAACAGCTGGTAGCGCGCCATGTCCAGCAACGGTGCCGCGCACACCACGGCGGCGTAGCGCTCGGGCCGCTGGGTCAGTGCTGCCCCGACCAGCAGCCCACCGTTGGACCCGCCGGAGATCCCCAGCTGGGCGGGGGACGTCCAACCTGAGGCGATGAGATGCTCGGCGGCGGCGTGGAAGTCGTCGAAGACGTTCTGCTTGTGCTCGCGCATCCCCATCCGGTGCCACTGCTCGCCCTCCTCAGCACCCCCGCGCAGGTTCGCGATGGCATAGACACCGCCGGACTCGACCCAGGCCAGCACCCCAGCCGAGTACGCCGGGGTCATCGGCACGGCGAAACCGCCGTAGCCGTAGAGAATGGCTGGTCTGGGGCGCGACGGTGTCTGCTCCTGGGAGATCACGAACATGTGCACCTGCGTGCCGTCCGCCGAGGTGTAGACCTCCTGCCGGGAGACCACCGTGGGCACCTCGACATGCCCGGGAGGGGTTGCCCACAGGGTGGTGGTGCCGTCGGAGGCGTCGAATCGGTAGACGCCGGAGGGCGTGACATGGTCGGTGTAGTCGAACCACGCCTCGTGCCCGCCCTCGGGTCGCACGGAGATCCCGCCGATCGCCCCCAGGCCCGGCAGCGGCACGGTCCCGATCCGCGTCCCGTCGCGCAGGTCGTGCACGCTGACCTCGCTGACCGCGTGGCGGGTCCAGCCGCACAGCAGCACCGGCCGCTCGAGCTCGGCCCCGTCCAGGATGGCGTAGTCCTCCAGCACCGCCTCGGGGTCCTCGCCCACCAGGTCGACCCAGGTCGAGTACGACGGGTCGAGCGGGTCGGTGACGGCCAGCCGCCCGCGGGGTGAGTCCCGGTCGGTGAAGACGTAGACCCGCCCGTCCCGACCGACGTGGGCGGCCGTCTGCGCGTCGACCCCGTGCTGGACCAGCCGCAGCTCGGGGCGCTCCGGGCTGCTGGCGGCCAGGTCGGCCAGCCACAGGTCGTTGCGGGGCGCGGTCCCCGCGGCCGCCCCGACGATGAGCCAACGACCGTCCATCGACACCGAGACGCCGTAGTAGTTGGTCATGTCCAGGCCCTCGCCGAGCACCATGACGTCCTTGTCCGGGTCGGTGCCCACGGTGTGCAGCCAGACCCGGCGGTGGAACTGCTCCTCACCGTGGGGCACCGACTCCGGCGCGAGCCGGCGCACGTAGTAATAGGCCTCGCCGCCCGGCAGCCAGGCGACCGGGGAGTAGCGCACCCGCTCGATCGGCCCCTCGACCGGCTCACCGGTGCGCACATCCATCACCCGCAGCGTCGACTCCTCGGTGCCACCCTCGGAGAGCTGGTAGGCCAGCAGCAGCCCCTCCTTGCTCGGCGACCAGGCGTCCAGCGTGGTCGAACCGCTGGGATCCACCGCCATCGGGTCGATGAGCACCCGCTGTGTACCGTCCGGGTCGATGGTGACCAGCACCGCATGCTCCTGGCCACCCGCCCGGCGCATCAGGAACTGCCGGTCAAGGCGCCACGACGGTGCCGAGACCACCCCGGCGCCGAAGAGCTCGCTCAGCCTCTCCCGCAGCCGGTCCCGCCCAGGCAACCCGTCCAGCAGCGCCCGGGTCAGCTCATCCTGCGCCGCCGACCAGGCGGCGGTCTCCGCTGCGGCGGGGTCCTCCAGCCAGCGGTAGGGATCGGCGACGCGATGGGTCGGCTGGCCGGCCGGGAGCAGCTCGACCAGGTGCTGGCGGCGGGCAGGTGGGTAGGGAAGCCGTGGCATAGCGGCACCCTACGGTGGCGCCGGTGCACCTTCGGGCGCGACACTGTGGCGCAGACTGCCGGCGCGTCCGCCCGAGCCACGGGTGGGCGTGAGAGGAGGCGCCCGTGCCGCACGCGCTCGTGCTCAACGCAACGTATGAGCCGCTGGGCGTCGTGGCGCCCCGTCGGGCCGTCGTGCTCGTGGTGTCCGGCAAGGCGGTCACGCTCGAGGCCACCGGCCATGTGGTGCACAGCGTGGGGGCCAGCGTGAGCGTCCCGTCCGTGCTGCGGCTGTGCCGGCATGTGCGGGTGCCGCACCGGGCCGGTGTGCCACTGACCCGGCGGGCGGTCTTCGCCCGGGACGGTGGGGCCTGCGCCTACTGCGGCGGGCAGGCCACCAGCATCGACCACGTCGTGCCGCGATCCAAGGGCGGCGCGCACGTCTGGGACAACGTCGTCTCGGCCTGTGAGCGGTGCAACCGGCTCAAGGCCGACCGCACCGTGGCCGACCTCGGCTGGCGGATGCGGGTCACACCGCGCCAGCCGGTCGGGATCGCCTGGCGGATCCTTAGCACCGGGCGGGCTGAGGAGGCCTGGTGGCCCTACCTGGCCGCCTTCGGCGCCGAGGTCGGCATCGCCTGACCGTCGGCTCCACCCGTTGTCGGTCACGGTCCCCACCTGGATCCTCATAAGGTCTGCTCATGGTCGAGCTGCACGAGCTGGACGCACTGAGCCAGGCCCGCCTCGTCGCGGCCGGCGCGGTCAGCGCGGTCGAGCTCACCGAGCACCTGCTGACCCGAGCCGAGCGGCTCGACCCGCTGGTGGGGGCATTCCTGGCGCGCACCCCCGAGCTTGCTCTCCGCCAGGCCGCCGCAGCCGACCGCGCCGTCGCCGAGGGTGCCCCGTTGAGCCCGCTGCACGGTGTGGCGGTGCCGGTCAAGGACCTCAACGCGGTCGCTGGCCAACCGCAGACCTTCGGCAGCCTGGCGTTGCGGGACAACGTGGCCGCCACTGACGACAACGTGGTGGCTCGCCTGAAGGCGGCCGGCACGGTGTGCCTGGGCAAGACCAACACCCCGGAGTTCGGCTTGCCGGCCTACACCGAGGGGCGGCTCGGTCCGCCGGCCCGCACCCCGTGGGACCTGACCCGCTCGGCCGGCGGCTCCAGCGGCGGTGCGGCCGCGGCGGTGGCCAGCCGGATCGCCCCGCTGGCGCACGGCTCCGACGGCGGCGGGTCGATCCGCATCCCGGCCAGCGCCTGCGGGCTGGTCGGGCTGAAGACCTCCCGCGGCAGAGTCAGCCCCGGTCCCTCCTCGGTGGACCTGGCCGGCTTGGCGGTGCATGGCCCGATCGGGCGGACCGTGCCTGACGTGGCGGCCCTGCTCGACGTGATGGCCGGCCCGTGGCCAGGTGACCCGCACTGGGCGGCGCCGCTGCCCGAGGGCCAGAGCTTCCTGGCCGCCGCGGGTCGTGACCCGGACCGGGCGCGGGTGGCTCGTTTCGCCACACCGGTGCTCGCCGACGTCGACGTCGACCCGCAGTGCCTGCGGGCCTGGGAGCAGGCCAGCAGCCTGCTCGACGAGCTCGGTCACGAGGTCATCGACATCGACCCGCCCTTCGACCGTGGTGTCATCACGGCGTTCGAGACAGTGTGGGCCTGCCTGGCCTGCCTGGCTCCGGTGCCGGCCGAGCGCCAGGACCTGCTGATGCCGCTGACCCGGTAGAT
>JAJZTN010000046.1 GCA_021848885.1 Actinomycetes bacterium | reverse complement strand
CAGGTCGACGGTGTCGACGAGCAGCCACACCCGCAGCCGGTGCCTCGCCGCCGCGGCGGTGACCGCAGTGACCACCGCCTGACAGGCGCAGCCGGAGGGCAGCAGCACGAGCACGGCCGGGCGCAGGGACCGGGAGGCCACCGGTCCCACCGGGCCGGCCAGCAGCACGTCGGGCAACAGGCCACCCACGGAGCCGTCGGGGGCCGACGGGTTGGCCAGCGGAGCCGAGGGCGACCCAGGTTGGCCCGAGCCCGTGGTCAACGCCAGCAGCAGGGACAGCGCCACCATCACGGCGAACATCGGGGCGAGCAGGCCCAAACGGCTCGGCCAGCCAGACCTGTCGCCACGGGCGTCGGGGGCACCAAGACGGGCGTCGCGGGCGGCGAACCCTCGCCGGCGCTGCTCCCGAAGCCAGGCCTGACGGTCCGGGTCGAGCTCGCGGGCGTCGTCGGGGATGCGCACGTCCCTCAGCGGCGGAAGCTCGTCGTCCCACCCGGGGGTCACCGCTGCAGTATCCCGCCGGTCCCTCCCGCTGGCCAGGCCGCCCGAGCCCCGACCGCCGGCTCCCCGGACCCCGCTGGCCAGGCCGCCCGAGCCCCGACCGCCGGCTCCCCGGACCCCGCTGGCCAGGCCGCCCGAGCCCCGACCGCCGGCTCCCCGGACCCCGGCGACCGCACCGGAACCCCGGCGACCAGTCGTGTCAGGTCGACGAGAATCGGTGCCGCCGGTGCGTGGCCGGATCCCGAAAGCACGCGTCGGGCTTGCTTGTCAAGCCCCTGACCTGCACAAATGCCTCCAGCTGACCCCCGGGTGAGCAGGATCACCGTGCTACCCTGGAGGTCACGGAAGGGGTCAGGATCACATGACGTTCAAGGTCGGCGAGACTGTCGTCTACCCCCATCACGGGGCCGCTCTCATCGAGGCCATCGAGCTGCGGACCATCAAGGGCGAGGAGAGGTCCTACCTCGTCTTGAAGGTCGCCCAGGGCGACCTGACCGTTCGGGTCCCAGCAGACAACGTCGACCTCGTCGGCGTCCGGGACGTGGTCGGGCAGGACGGGCTGGACCGGGTCTTCGAGGTGCTGCGCACGCCGTACACCGAGGAGCCGACCAACTGGTCCCGACGCTACAAGGCGAACCTGGAGAAGCTCGCCTCCGGTGACGTGATCAAGGTCGCCGAGGTGGTGCGGGACCTGTGGCGGCGCGAGAAGGACCGCGGCCTGTCCGCCGGCGAGAAGCGCATGCTGGCCAAGGCCCGCCAGATCCTGGTCTCCGAGCTGGCCCTGGCCGAGCACACCAACGAGGACAAGGCCGAGGCGATCCTCGACGAGGTGCTCGCCAGCTAGGCTCTGCCCGAACCTCCCGGGCGAGGACTGTCGGGGCGGACGTCCATGGCCGCACCGGGCAGGTCAGGGAGGAGGGTCCACGTGCCGGCAGGACCCGGACGGGTGCCCAACGGTGTCGTCGAGCTGCTCCGGCTGTGCGTCATCGTGTTCTTCGCCGGGCTTGGCTTCCAGATCGCCAGCACCCTGGGCGGAGGTCACCAGCCGCTGCTGGGCCCGTTCGACACGGTCGGTGTGGGCATCATCCTGGGCAGCGGCATCGGCTACGTGCTCGGCGGCGTGCTCGGCCGCAGCACCGTCGGGGTCGTGCACCGGGCCGAGAGCGCCCTGCGCGGCACCGATGCCGAGCAGCTCGTCGCCGGGGGTTTCGGGGCGATCATCGGTGTCCTGCTCGGTGCCGGTGTCACCTGGCCGCTGTTCCTGGTCAACCAGCCCTGGGTCACCGTCCCGCTGTTCGGCTTCGTGCTGGTCACCACGGCGCTACTCGGCTTCCGGATCGGCGCCGGTCGGCGCGAGTCCATGCTGGGCATGTTCGGGGCCCGCGCCGGGATGACCCCGCGACCGACGTCGATGGCCAGCCTGCCCCGGGTGATGGACACCTCCGTGGCGGTGGACGGGCGCATCCTCGACGTGGTGCGGGCCGGCTTCCTGGGCGGTCGCACCGTGGTGCCCGCCCCGGTGCTCGGCGAGCTCCAGGCGATGGCCGACGCCGGCGACGACCTGCGACGGACCAAGGGCCGCCGCGGCCTGGAGGTGCTCGAGGCGCTGCGCCGCGAGCCAACCGTCGAGCTCGTGGTGGGCGATGACGAGGTGCCCGCAGTGCCCGAGGTGGACGCCAAGCTGGTCCGGATCTGCCTGGACACCGGTGCGGCCCTGCTGACCCTGGACACCAACCTGGCCAAGGCGGCCGGCCTGGCGGGGGTGCGGGTGATGAACCTGCACGCGCTCGGTCTGGCCTTGCGCCCCAGGGTCCTGGCCGGAGAGGACGTCGAGGTCGCCCTGACCAAGCCTGGGAAGGAGCCCGGTCAGGGCGTGGGCTATCTCGACGACGGCACGATGGTCGTGGTCGAGGAGGCCTTTGACCTGGTCGGGCAGCGGCGCATGGTCACGGTCACCAGCGTGCTGACCACCGCGAACGGCCGGCTGGTCTTCGCCCGCCTGACTCAGGGGCCCAGCCACACCGACCCCGCGCCCCGACCCCAGCCGCACTGACCCCGCGCCCGGACCCCTCGATGCAGCGGTCCGGGCGCCCACGGTGCCCTCCCCCTACGATCGAGGCGTCGACGGAAGGAGATCCGTGCCGGTCGCTGCGATCGTGCCCGCCGCCGGACGTGGCGAACGGCTGGGTGGGGATCTTCCCAAGGCCCTGCATGAGGTGCGCGGCCATCCGCTGGTCTGGCACGCAGTGGACGCCCTGGCCCGGGGGGCACAGCTGCTCGAGGTCGTCGTCGTCGCGCCGCGCGAGCACGCCGGGCCGATGACCGACGCCCTCGTCGACGTCGCGGTGCCCACCCGGGTGGTGGCCGGTGGGGCGAGCCGGCAGGTCTCGGTCGCCGCAGGTCTGGACGCGCTGGACCCCAGGGCCGACCTCGTGCTCGTGCACGACGCCGCCCGGCCGCTGCTGCCCCCCGCTATGGTCGCCCGGGTGGTCGCGGCACTGGCGGCCGGGGCCGAAGGGGTGGTGCCCGTGGTCCCCGCGGTGGACACCATCAAGCAGGTCGATGACGCGGGTCTGGTGGTGGCGACCCTCGTGAGGTCCAACCTGCGCATGGTGCAGACACCACAGGGCTTCCGTCGCGACGTACTCGCCCGCGCGCACGCCTGCGCGCGGGCGGCCGGCGTGGTCGATGCCAGCGATGACGCGACGCTGCTGGAGCGGCTGGGCCGGCCGGTGCGCACGGTCGCCGGCGACGGCTACGCCTTCAAGGTCACTCACCCGGTCGACCTGACCCTGCTGGACCTGCTGCTCGGCGGCAGCACCGGACGGCTTGACCGCCACCGTGACCGGCAGGAGGACGAGCGGGACCAGGACGCACCCTCCCTCCAGGGCGGCGGTCACGGCGACGAGCGGAGTCGCGGGTGAGTCCGGCCGCCGCCCTGCCGCGGATCGGGGTCGGCGTCGACGTCCACCCGTTCTCCAGCGACCCGACCCGGCCGCTGTGGCTGGCCGGCCTGCAGTGGCCGGACCTGCCCGGCCTGGAAGGGCACAGCGACGGCGACGTCGCCGCCCATGCGATATGCGACGCGCTGCTGTCCGCGGCCGGGCTCGGTGACCTCGGGGCCGTCTTCGGCACCGGTGACCCGCGGTGGGCCGCCGCACCCGGGCAGGCGCTGCTGTCCGAGACGGTGCGCCTGCTGGAGGAGGCCTCCTGGGAGGTCGGCAACGTCGCGGTGCAGGTCATCGGCAACCGCCCGCGGCTCTCCCCGCGGCGCGCACAGGCCGAGGCCACGCTCAGCAAGGTCTGCCGAGCCGCGGTCTCGGTGAGCGCGACCACGACCGACGGGCTGGGGCTGACTGGTCGCGGTGAGGGGCTGGCCGCCATCGCCACGGCCTTGGTGACCCAGCGCAGCGTGTGGGACATGAACAGCTGATCCCACGCCCGGGCGTGATCGCCGGGCCTGGGACGCCTCTACCCTTGGGGGATGCCCCTTCGCCTGCACGACTCCCTCAGCCGTGACGTCCGCGAGTTCGTCCCGCTCACCCCGGGCCGCGTGGGCATCTACGTCTGCGGGCTGACCGTGCAGTCCGAGCCGCACGTCGGGCACATCCGCTCGGGGGTCAGCTTCGACGTGGCCCGTCGCTGGCTGGCCCGCTCCGGCTACCAGGTGACCTATGTGCGCAACGTCACCGACATCGACGACAAGATCCTCACGAAGGCCGCCGAGGTGGGGCGCCCATGGTGGGCGCACGCCTACGCCATGGAGCGGGCCCTGACTGCGGCGTACGACGCGCTCGGCTGCCTGCCACCGACCTACGAGCCTCGGGCCACCGGTCACGTGCCGGAGATGGTCGAGCTGATGAGCGAGCTCGTCGATCGCGGGCACGCCTACCCGGCCGATGACGGCAGTGGGGACGTCTACTTCGATGTGGGCTCCTGGCCCGACTACGGGGAGCTGTCCCGGCAGCGGCTGGCGGACATGGAGCCGGCCCCCGATGCCGACCCGCGCGGCAAGCGGGACCCGCGGGACTTCGCCTTGTGGAAGGGGCACAAGCCGGACGAGCCGGAGTCTGCCTCGTGGGCGACCCCGTGGGGGCGGGGCCGACCGGGCTGGCACCTGGAGTGCTCGGCGATGGCCGGCAAGTACCTCGGCGAGACCTTCGACATCCACGGCGGCGGCATCGACCTGCGCTTCCCGCACCATGAGAACGAGATCGCCCAGTCCCGGGCGGCCGGGCGCGGGTTCGCCCGCTACTGGATGCACAACGCCTGGGTGACCACGTCGGGGGAGAAGATGAGCAAGTCGCTTGGCAACTCGCTGCTCATAGGCGAGGTGACCAAGCGGGTGCGCCCGATCGACCTGCGGTACTACCTCGTCGCGGCGCACTACCGCTCCACCATGGAGTTCTCCTTCGAGGCGCTCGAGGAGGCCGCGGCGGCCTTCGCCCGGATCGAGGGCTATGTGGTTCGCGCGACCGAGGTCACCGGGGGGGTGGACGCATCGGCGGGCATCGCGTGCGCGGACTTCGTCGCCGCGATGGACGAGGACCTGGGGGTGCCTGCCGCGCTGGCCGCGCTGCAGGAGGTCATCCGGGAGGGCAACATCCTGCTGGCCCGAGGGGACAGCCCGGCGCTGCGCGGCAACCTCGCGTCGGTGCGCTCGATGCTCGACGTGCTCGGACTGGACCCGTTGGCGCAGCCGTGGGTGGACCGCGGCGGCTCCGACGAGCGGGCGCGCGCGGCCCTGGATGCCCTGGTCCGCGACGCCATGGCAGCCCGGCAGGCCGCTCGCGAGCGGCGCGACTTCGCCGCCGCCGATGCGGTGCGCGACCAGCTGGCCAAGGCGGGGATCGCGGTCGAGGACACCCCGACCGGGCCGCGCTGGTCGATCGAGACGAGGTAGCAGATGGCCGGCAACAGTCACAGGCGCGGTGCCACCCGCGGCGAGGGCAGCAAGAAGGGCGCGACCGTCGGCAGCGGCGGGCAGCGACGCAAGGCGCTGGCCGGGCGGGGCCCCACCCCGAAGGCGAGCGAGCGCACCGGCCACCCCGCCGCGCGCCGCGCGAAGGCGACCGAGCGCCGAGCCGGGGCGAGCAGCCGGCCCGCCCCACGCAGCCCCCGTGGGGGGAGGGCGGCCACCGAGCTGGTGACCGGGCGCAACGCCGTTGTGGAGGCGCTTCGCGCAGGGGTCCCGGCCTCCGCGTTGTTCGTGGCCAGCCGGATAGACAGCGACGACCGGGTCCGGGAGTCGCTGAAGCTGGCCACCGAGGCGGGCCTGGCGCTGCTGGAGACCCCGCGGGGCGAGCTTGACCGGCTCACGGACGGGGCGCTGCACCAGGGCCTGGCGCTGCAGGTGCCGGCGTACGACTATCGGCATCCCGACGACCTGCTCGCCTTGGCCGCCGACTCCGCGACGGTGCCGCTCATCGTGGCCCTCGACGGGGTGACCGATCCGCGCAACCTGGGTGCTGTGATCCGCTCGGTGGCAGCGTTCGGGGGGCACGGCGTCCTCGTCCCGGCTCGCCGGGCGGCCGGGGTGAGCGCGGCGGCCTGGAAGACCTCGGCCGGTGCGGCTGCCCGGGTGCCGGTTGCCCGGGCCACCAACCTGGCTCGAACGCTGCGCTCCTACGCCGAGTCCGGGCTGTTCATCGTCGGCCTGGACGCCGAGGCCGGTGGTGTCCTGGCCGATCTGGAGGTGGCCACCGACCCGCTGGTGCTCGTCGTGGGCTCGGAGGGGGCCGGGCTGTCCCGGCTGGTCCGGGAGGCCTGCGACCTTGTGGTGCGCATCCCGATGGCCGGGATCACCGAGTCGCTCAACGCCGGGGTGGCCGCGGGGGTGGCGCTGTATGAGATCGCCCGGCGCAGATCGGCTCCGCCCCGCTAGCCGACCCTCCCGCTCGGGCCTCAGGCCTCCGGTCCGAGCCCCGACCCTCCGGCTCGGGTCTCAGCCCTCCGGCTCGGCCTCGCCGTCGATGACGTCGTACTCAACCGTCGGTATGCCGATCCGGGAGCCCAGCACCGCAGCCTCGTCCGGCTTGCGGGACAGCACGTTGGTGATGTAGGAGTCCACCGCGGCGGTCAGCCCGACATCCTGGCCGGCCCGCTCGGAGAGGAACCAGCGGTGCTCGAGCACCTCGTGGAAGATCTCCGCCGGCTCGAGCTTGCCGCGCAGCTCCCGTGGCACCGCGCGCACGACGACCTCGAAGACGTTGCTGACCCACTCGTGCGCGACGATCTCCTCGTCATCGGCCTGCCGCCCGGCGGCCGCGCGGTAGGCGTCCAGGTCGTTGAGCAGCCGACGGGCCTGGTTCTCCTCGGCGTCCAGCCCGGTCAGCCGCAGCAGCCGGCGACTGTGGTGGCCGGCGTCGACCACCTTCGGCTCGATCTGCACCGTCTGCCCGTCCAGGTCGGTGATCACCTGGAGCTCGGCGACGTCGAAGCCGAGCTCGTTCAGCCGCCGCATCCGGGCGTCGATGCGGAACCTCTCGCCCACCTCGAAGACCTCCCGGCCGCGCAGCTCGAACCACAACCCGGCGTAGCGCGCAGCGATCGCGTTGGCGGTCTCGACGGGGTCGACCGACTCGTGCAGCAGCCCACCGGCCTGAAGGTCCATGAGCTCCCCGGCGATGTTGATCCGGGCGATCTCCACGTCATAGGCCCGCTGCCCGTCGCTGAGCTCACCGTGCAGCTCACCGGTCTCGGCGTCGACCAGGTAGGCGGCGAAGGCGCCGGCGTCGCGGCGGAACAACGTGTTGGACAGCGAGCAGTCACCCCACATGAAGCCGACCAGGTGCAGCCGGACCAGCAGCGCGACCAACGCGTCGGTGAGCCGGTTGACGGTGTCCGGCCGCAGCGTGTGGCTGAACAGGGCACGGTAGGGCAGTGAGAACTGCAGGTGCTGGGTGACCAGCGCCGACTCCAGCTCGCGGCCTGCGGCGTCGGTGCGCCCGGTGACGATGCCGACCCCCTCGACGCAGGGCACCCCCATCCTGGACAGCTGGCGGAGCAGGCGGTACTCGTGGTCGGCCAGGTGCGCGGGCACCTCCTTGACGGCACAGACCTGCTCGCCGAGCCGGACGAAACGCACGACGTGGCGGGAGATGCCGCGTGGCAGGGTGACAAGCGACTCGGCCGGCCAGTGCTCGAGCGGGCTGGACCAGGGCAGGTCCAGCAGCAGGCTCTGCTGCGGGGCGGCGATTATCTGCAGGACCACGGTGAGCTCCTCGCGGCGATGGGGGCCAGCCGGCGATGGGGCCCCCGACGCTGCGGCCGGCTCAGGCGTCAGGCAGCCTCTCCCCCGACGTGGGGGAGAAGGCGTGGACGTGGTGCGGGCGGATCGCCAGGTGCACGGTGTCGCCGCGCTTGATCGTCGAGCGCGGGTCGATCCGGGCGATGATCGGGCTGTCCTCGAGCGGGTTGGCCCCTGGCAGGTGGCCATAGAGGAAGGCATCCGAGCCGAGCTCCTCGATGACGTCGACCTCCACCGGGACACCGGGCTGCCCGTCGCCGGCCAGGTCGACGTCCTCGGGGCGGAACCCTACCGTCACGGTGTTGCCCTCCCGGCCCGCCATGGCCACCGCCTCGCGGTGCAGCGGGATCTCGGTGTCACCGACCATGGCGCCGTTCTGGGTGAGCGGGAAGTCCCTGATATTCATCGCGGGCGAGCCGATGAACCCGGCCACGAAGACGTTGTTGGGCCGGTCGTAGAGGTGCCGTGGGGTGTCGCACTGCTGCAGCACCCCGTCCTTGAGCACAGCGACCCGGTCGCCCATCGTCATGGCCTCGACCTGGTCATGCGTGACATAGACGGTGGTGATGCCCAGCCGCCGCTGCAGCGAGGCGATCTGGGTGCGGGTGGACACCCGCAGCTTGGCGTCGAGGTTGGACAGCGGCTCGTCCATCAGGAACACCCGAGGCTCGCGCACGATGGCCCGGCCCATGGCAACCCGCTGACGCTGCCCACCGGAGAGCGCCTTGGGCTTGCGGTCCAGGTAGGGCTCTAGGTCCAGCAGCTTGGCGGCGTCGCGGACCCGCTTGTCCCGCTCGTCCTTGGCCACCCCGGCGATCTTCAGCGCGAACGCCATGTTCTCCGCCACGCTCATGTGCGGGTAGAGCGCGTAGTTCTGGAAGACCATCGCGATGTCTCGGTCCTTGGGCTGCAGCCGGGTGACGTCACGGTCCCCGATGAGGATGCGCCCCTCGGAGCACTCCTCCAGACCGGCGAGCATGCGCAACGAGGTCGACTTGCCGCATCCGGAGGGGCCGACCAGGACCAGGAACTCCCCGTCCTGGATCTGCAGGTCGAGCTTGTCGACAGCTGGGTGCTCACTTCCCGGGTAGATCCGGGTGGCTCTGTCGAAGGTGACGCTGGCCACGAGACATCCTTCCCTTCACCGGCAGGAACGTGCCGGACGATCCGAGTGAGGGACTACGACGGGCGGGTGCCCGGCGTGAGCCTAGCCGCAGACCTCACCCCGCGGGGAGGGCGAAGACCTGCAAGTCCGGGCCGTCCGAGGGCAGGGTGAGCGTGCCATCGGAGGGGTTGACGCGCAGCCGGGCCCCGCCGTGGACGTTGTCGGCCTCCGGCCGGGTGGGCCCCATCCCGAGCGCGGAGGCCGGCAGCCGAACCGGTGGGCCCCCGGCCCGCACCGCGTGCACCAGCAGCCGCTGCTCGGGGGACTCGCGCAGGAACGTCAACGAGTCCACCCCGGCATGCACCCAGCGGAGCCCACCCTCGGCCAGGGCGGGTGAGTCGCGCCGCAGCCGGGCCAGCGCCCGGTAGGCGGCCAGGGTCTGGGTGTCCCAGCTCCGCGGGTGTGCCCACGGCATCGGGCGGCGGGAGTCCTCGCCGAGCTCACCGGCCATCCCGATCTCGTCCCCGGCGAAGACCATGGGGATGCCCGGCAGGGTGAACAGCAGCCCCGCCGCCAGCCGCACCACCGCGGGGTCAGCGGTCACGGTGCGGATCCGCGCGGTGTCGTGCGAGCTGAGCAGGTTCAGGCTCGTGGTGTACGCCGGCCAGCTCAGCGGCCCGGCCAGCGCCCGGATGGTGGCCACCAGGGTGCTGGCCGGACCGCGCGGGATCTCGGTGGGCATGCCGAGGAAGTCCATCCGCAGCTGCGGGTGGCGCAGCCAGGCCCACACCGGTCGGGTGAACCAGGCGTAGGCCATCGTGGCGTGCCAGCCGTCACCGGGGAGGTCCCCGGCGGCGTCGTGGGCATGCTCGGCGATGAGCAGCGACTCGGGGTTGAGCATCTCCATGGTGCGCCGCATCAGCCGGGCCACCTCCAGGGTGTAGTCGTCGGCCCGGTGCCGTCCGGCCATGTTGGCAACGTCCACCCGCCAGCCGTCCAGCGACCACGGGGGGCGCATCCAGTGCGCGGTCACCGAGTCCGGCCCCTCGACGAGCCGGCGGCGCAGCTCGGCGCTGCCCAGGTCGAACTTCGGCAGGGACGGGACCTCCAGCCACATCGCGTAGTCCGCCGCTCCGCCGGGGCCGAAGTAGTAGAAGCCCCGTTCCGCGGACTCGGGGTTGTCCTGGGCGGTGCGGAACCACTCGTGGGAGTCCCCGGAGTGGTTGAGGGTGAGGTCACCGATCAGACGCATACCGCGCTCGTGCAGCCCGCGGGACAGCTCGGCCAGCGCCTGCTCACCGCCCAGCAGCGGGTCGATGCGGTGGAAGCTGGAGGCGTCGTACCGGTGATTGCTGCGGGCAGGGAAGACCGGGGTCAGGTACACGGTGTCCGCGCCGAGGGCGGCGACATGGTCCAGGTGCTCGAGGATGCCGCGCAGGTCACCGCCGTAGAGCTGGCGTGGGGTGTCTGGCCCGCGGCCCTTGACCGGCTCGTCCCAGCCGGCTGGCACCGCCCAGTCCGGTGGCTGCCGGTGCTCGGCCTCGGCTGAGCGCGCGAAGCGGTCGGGGAAGATCTGGTAGACCACGGCCCGGCGCGACCAGGCGGGTGGCCGGGGGAAGGTGCTCAGCCGGAAGTCGCCGGAGTCGGCCACGTCGTGGGTGTGCACCCCGGTTCCGGTCAGCCAGCGGTAGCCGCTCGGCCCGGTGAGCAGGAAGCGGTAGGGGGTGACCGGGTTGGCCGCGGTAATCCTCACCCGCCACCACGTCTCGTGCTCGCTGCGGTGGTCGATGACCCCGGCGTCCCAGGTCGGCTCGCCGTCGCGCACCGCCCGGACGTGCACCTGGGTCACCCCGGAGCGGTGGGGCACCCGCACCAAGGCGGTGACGACATCGCCGGCCTGGACCTGCTGGTCGGGCAGGAGCAGGCTCGAGCCGTCGTGGTGCGGCTGGTCCAGCAGGAGCTCCCCGGCAGGCATCAGCCTTTCACCGCCCCGGCGGTCAGTCCACCGACGATGTAGCGCTGCAGGAACTGGAAGAGCAGCACCACCGGCACGGCGCCGAGGAAGGCACCCGCGGCGAAGACGCCCCAGTGCTCGGAGAACTGCTGCGAGACGAACTGGTACATGCCCACGGCCAGGGTCTGCTTGTCGGGGTCCACCAGCACGACGCTGGCGATGACGAACTCGTTGATCGTGGCGACGAAGGAGAGCAGCCCGATGACGGCCAGGATCGGGGCGACCAGTCGCAGGATTATGCCGAAGAAGATCTGGGCGTGCGAGGCCCCGTCGATCTTGGCCGACTCGTCGATCTCCCTGGGGACGGTGTTGAAGAAGCCGTACATCAGGTAGGTGTTCACCCCGAGCGCCCCGCCCAGGTAGACCATGACCAGCCCGAGGCGGCTGCCCAGCCCGAGCACCGGGAAGACGTCCTTGAGCGAGAGCAGCAGCAGGAAGATCGCGACGTAGGCGAGCAGCTGCGGGAACATCTGCACCAGCAGCAGGGTGAGCAGGCCGGTGCGCCGGCCACGGAACCGGAACCTGGAGAAGGCGTACGCCGCGCAGGCCCCGAGGAAGACCGTGCCGACGGCGGTCAGCCCGCCGATCACCATGGTGTTGAGGAACCACTTCGCGTAGGGGTGCATCGGGTCGTCGAGCAGGTTGCGGTAGTTGGCCAGGGTGAGCTGGCTGAAGAGCGAGTTGGAGCCCACCAGCGTCCCGCTCGGGTTCAACGACGCCGAGATCACGAAGAGGATCGGGAACAGCGCGAAGACCAGCGTCGCCAGGCCGATCAGGTGCCGCCACCCGGTGCTGCGCAACCAGGTCATGTCAGTTCAGCTCCTCGAGCGTGCGGGTCCTGCGGAAGCTGATCGCCGAGATCGAGGCGATGATGATGAAGATGAGGATCGAGACGGCGCTGGCGAAGCCGTACTGCCGGTCCTGCCCGCCGAAGGCGATCTTGTAGACAAACGAGATGAGGATGTCGGTGGCACCGACGTCGACCTTGGCGCTGAGGTCCTTCGGGCCGCCACCGGTGAGCATGTAGATGAGGTTGAAGTTGTTGAAGTTGAAGGCGAACGAGGAGATCAGCAGCGGGGCGAGGGAGACCAGCAGCAGCGGCAGCTTGACCGAGGCGAAGATGCGCCATGCCGAGGCGCCGTCCACCCGGGCCGCCTCGATGATGTCGGTTGGGATGGACTGCAGTGCCCCGGTGCTGACCAGGAACATGTAGGGGAAGCCCAGCCACAGGTTGACGAAGATCACCGCGAAGCGGGCCAGCCACGGGTCCGACAGCCAGGGGATGGCGGCCCCGTGCAGCAGGACGGCGTTGATGAAGCCGAAGTCGGTGTTGAACAGGCCGGCCCAGACCAGCGCGGACATGAACGCCGGCACGGCGTAGGGCATGAGCAGCAACGAGCGGTAGACCCGCCGCCCGCGCATGCGCTCGTCGTTGAGCGCGACGGCCAGTAGCAGGCCCATCGCGAACGTCGTCAGCACCGACAGCCCCGCCAGGGCGAAGGTCCAGGTCAGCACCGCGGCGAAGGGCCCGCGGATGTTGGGGTCGGTGAGGATCTTGGTGAAGTTCTCGAAGCCGACGAAGACCTGCCAGCCCGGCTCCAGGGTGTTGCCGGAGGCGTCGACGAAGTAGCCCCGCCCGTTGTCGCGGTAGGTCTGCCCGGTGGAGGTGTCGACGATCTCGTTGCGCGCTTTGTCGAAGCGGAGCGTGGATCGGTAGACGTAGGCGTTGGAGCCGTCGGTGGTGCGTAGGCTCCCCGCACCGGTCTGCGCGAAGGGCACCCGGAGGTTGGTCACCTTCTGCTGCTGGGCGAGCAGGTCCGTGAAGCTGAGGGTCCGGTAGCCCGGCAGGGACACCGCCTTGCCGCTGCTGTCCTTCACGGCGTCCCCGACCGGGTGCAACGGCTGTTTCGCCGAGCCGAGTGAGACCTTGCCAGCGGGGTCGGTCACCAGGAAGTACAGCGTGGCGTCCTTGCTGAGCACGGACAGCCGGTAGGCGGGGGAGTCCGGCACCCGGTCCTCGTTGCTCGACAGGATCGTCGCGATCGCGGTCGCCTTGGTGTTGTTGTGCCCGTCGCCGTAGTTGGTGAAGGCCGACACGCCCGTGTAGAGCACGACGTAGACCTGGTAGACGAGCAGGAAGACCAGTCCCGGCACGAGGTACTTCGCCGCCACGGCCCGTTTGCCGAAGTAGACGTAGTCGACGACGACCAGGCCCACGCCCATCGCGGCGAAGCCCAGCCACGAGGCGTTGGCGAACAGCGCGATGAGGCCGTAGACACCCAGGGCGTTGACCACCGCCAGCGCCGACAGCTTGACCAGCAGCCCAACGGTGCCGGACCGGGTGAGCCGGGGGCCCGGGCCCGGCTCGCGCCGGCCGGACGGCGCGGCGGTGGTGTCGTTGCCCTCCGGTCGGGTCGCAGTGCTCACGGCCGGTCCTTCCCGTGCTGTGACATTCGTGCCTCGAGGCCCGCTGCGGCGGTGGATGTGTCGATGGGGTGGGTGCCTGGTTGGCCAGGCACCCACCCCGACGCGGCGAGCCTTCAGCCGGCGATCTTGGCGCGGATCCGGTTGGCCATGGCCTTCCAGATCTGCACCGGGTCACCCTTGCCCTGCATGATGGCGACCTCAGCCGAGCCCCACTCCGACCAGACCGCGTCCATCGCGGGGATGGCGGGCAGGGGCTGGCCTTCGGCCCCCACCTGTCCGAAGCCGGCGATCACCGGGTCGCTCTTGACCTGGTCGAAGACCGAGATCATCGCCGGCGGGCGCCCACCGGTGTCGTAGAGAGCCTTGGCGACCTCGGGAGTGCCCAGGTAGTTGACCACGAAGTCGTTGGCCAGCAGCTTGTTCTTCGAGAAGTTGCTGATGAAGAAGCCCTGCACCCCGACGAAGGGCCGGGAGACCTGCCCGCCGGCGCTCGGGATGGGCTCCACGACGAACTTCAGGCCCGCCTTGGTGAAGTCCGTCGTGTTCCAGGGGCCGGTGATCGTGTAGGGCACCTGGCCGTCGAGGAAGGCCTTCTTGGCGATGTCGAAGCTGATCGAGGAGGAGATCACCTTGGCCTTGCCCCAGGCTGCCAGCTGCTTGGCGAAGGCCAGGCCGGCGGCGTTGTCCAGCTCGAGCTTGCTCGGGTCGTAGGAGCCGTCGGCCTTGGTGCCGAAGACGAAGGAGCCGAACGAGGTCTGCACCGGGTAGAGGTGGTAGGGGTCGCCGTTCTTGGCGTCGACCTGGATGGCCAGCGGGAACTTCGCCTTGCCGGCCTTGACCAGGGCCTGGCCGGTGGCGATGGCGTCGGCGAAGTTCTTCGCGGGGTTGGGGGCAAGGGCCGTGTTGCGGACCCAGGCGACGTTCTCCACCGCGTAGGGCAGACCATAGATCTTGCCGTCGTAGCTCATCGCGTCGATCGCGACCTTCTGGAACAGCCCGGCCTTGTCGCCCAGCTCGATCGGGGCGACCGCGCCGTTCTGGACGAGCTTGCCCAGCCAGTCGTGGGCACCGACGATGATGTCCGGCCCCTGCCCGGACGGGCCCTGCGAGATGAGGTCGTCGCGGATCTTGCCGAAGTCCTTCTGGACGACCTTGACGGTCACGCCCTTCTCGGCCTGGAACTTCGCGGCCACCGCCTGCAGCGGCTTGGCCCGGGTGTCATCGGCCCATATGACCAGGGTGGCCGTTGGGGCGGAGGAGACCGCGGTCGAGGCGGCCGGGGCCGCGGCGGTCGACGACGATGCGCTCGTGCTTGCAGCACCTCCGCAAGCACTTGCAAGCAGCATGACCCCAGCCGCGCCGGCTATTGCCTGTAAATCGCGACGCATTGACCTCTCCTAGAGTTAGCGGGGAACCAACCGAGGCATTCCCATGTGGATGTCGGATGTGACCGTAGCGGAGGTTGCAGCAACTTGACGAGACTTGCAGAAAATTCTTGCGAAGACACGGTACGGTCCTGCCCATGACTGCACGTCTGGCCGACATTGCCGCCCAAGCAGGGGTCAGCGAGGCCACGGTGAGCCGGGCGCTCAACGGCAAGCCCGGGGTCTCCTCCGCGACCCGCCAGGCGGTGCTGACCGCCCTGGACGTGCTCGGCTACGAACGGCCCACGAGGCTTCGCGAGCGCCGTGCCGGGCTGGTCGGGCTGGTCATCCCCGAGCTGGAGAACCCGATCTTTCCTGCCTTCGCTCAGGTGATCGAGACGGTGCTGGCCCAGCATGGCTACACCCCGGTGCTGTGCACCCAGACCCCGGGTGGGGTGAGCGAGGACGAGTACGTCGAGATGCTGCTGGAGCGGGGGGTCTCCGGCATCATCTTCATCTCCGGGCTGCATGCCGACACCCATGCCAACCCGGAGCGCTACCACAGGCTGCGCGAGCGCCGGCTGCCGATCGTGCTGATCAACGGCTACCTCACGGGGGTCGACGCGCCGTTCATCTCCAATGACGACGTGGCCTCGATGGAGCTGGCCGTCGGGCACCTCGTCAGCCTCGGGCACACCCGGATCGGGCTGGCCGTGGGCCCGCAGCGCTTCCTCCCGGTCATCCGGAAGATCGCCGGCTTCACCCAGAGCATGAAGGCGATGCTCGGGGTGGACAGCGTGGATGAGCTCGTGGAGTGCTCGCTGTTCTCGGTGGAGGGCGGCCACGCGGCGGCTGGGGCCCTCATCGACCGGGGGGTGACCGCGATCGTGTGCGGCTCGGATCTGATGGCACTGGGGGCGGTGCGCGCGGCGCGCTCACGTGGACTGGCGGTGCCCCGCGACATCTCGGTGGTCGGTTATGACGACTCCTCCCTCATCGCGTTCACCGACCCACCGCTGACCACCATCCGCCAGCTGGTTCTGGCGATGGGGCATGCGGCGGTGCGCGCGCTCATCGACGAGGTCGCCGGTGTCCCCGCACCGCGGGCCGAGTTCGTCTTCCGTCCCGAGCTCGTGGTGCGCGCCTCGACGGGCCCGGTGCGGGGCGCCTGAACTCCGGCGTGCGCTGCGGACCAACACCGAGCTCACCGAGAAGGTGCAAGCCCTCACCGAGCAGATCCACCAGCTGGCCATCCAGGTGCGGGCACGGATGCGTCCCTGCACGGGGTGGCGGTGGCCCGGCTACAGTCCCGGTGACCGGCCGGCGTGGCGCAAATGGCAGCGCACTCGACTTGTAATCGAGTGGTTGGGGGTTCGAGTCCCCCCGCCGGCTCCCCGCCGGCCCCACGCCGGCCGCACTGTCCAGACAGGTGAGCGATCTGAGGGATGGGGGAGGCTCTCCGGTGACCGGCTCGCCCACCCGCGAGGCGAATGACATGGGTGTGGTTCGCGTCTACGATGGGTCGAGCCGCGAGGCCGCACCGCCGGGACAGGGGAGAGCCATGGACGCCGCGAACGCCATCCAGACTGTGTCGAGCGAGGCTGAGCTGACCGAGCGCGAGCGGGCCATCCTGGAGTTCGAGCGCGCCTGGTGGAAGTACGCGGGGGCCAAGGAACAGGCCGTGCGTGAGCTGTTCGACATGTCCGCAACGCGCTACTACCAGGTGCTCAACGCCCTCATCGACCGTCCCGAGGCGCTGGCCGCCGACCCGATGCTGGTCAAGCGGCTGCGTCGGATGCGGGCCTCCCGTCAGCGGGCCCGCTCCGCTCGCCGGCTGGGCTTCGAGGCCTGACCGGGAAGGGCGACCCCGGGCCGGCTCGTGGTGAACCCCGACCTCCCCCCGCGCAAGGGAGCCCACCGGGCCCGCTCCGGTGCGCTCTCGACCGTCCTGCCCTCGGTCGTGGCCGTCGCCGCCGTGCTGGCCGTGGTCGTCGCGCTCTACCTCACCCTGGGCGGCTCGGGCGGCCCTGCCCCCAGCGTGGCCGGGGCCACCTCGACGGCGAGCACGGCCGCAGCGACCTCGGGCGCGCCGGTCTCGGCAAGCCCTCCGACGAGCGCGTCCGGCACGAGCGGTCCGGGCAGCCCCTCGCCCAGCCCGACCACCTCGACCCCGGTGAGCAGCCCGAGTGCGTCAAGCGGCCCGTCCAGTCCCGGTGCGGGGGTGCCCGTCGTCGTACTCAACGAGACGACACGGGTCGGCCTGGCCGGCAGCGTCGCCGGCATGCTGCGCGGCAAGGGCTGGACCGTCATCGGGGTGGGCAACTTCCGGGGCACCGTCGCCGACACCACGGTCTACTACCCGCCCGGTCAGCAGGCGGCCGCTGCCGCGCTGGCCGCGGACCTGCCGGTGCCGCAGCGGCTGCGCCCCACCTTCGGCAACCTCGACCAGACCGCGCTGACCGTCGTACTGACCGACAACTACCCGTGATCCCCGGCACCGACCCGTTGCAGGGCCTGCTCGACGCCGCTCGAGCCGAGCCGGGCCGCACCTTGGTCGCGCTGGACTATGACGGCACGCTGGCCCCGATCGTGGCCGACCCCGAGCAGGCCCGGCCCTCGCCCGGGGTGCTGGACACACTGGACCGGCTGGCCGCCCGGATCGGGACGCTGGCCATCGTGACCGGCCGTCCGGCCGCCACCGTGGTGCGACTGGCCGGGCTCGCGCGGCTGCACGCGGCCAACCTGCAGGTGCGCGGCGGCTACGGGGTCGAGCGGTGGGACGCCGGCACCGGGCGGGTCACCGCCCCGCCGCCCCCGCCGGGCCTCGCCCAGGCCCGCGAGCGGCTGGGCGGGCTCCTCGCGGCGGCGCAACGTGACTGGCCGGGGGTCACGCTGGAGGACAAGGGTCGCGCGCTTGCCGTGCACACCCGCCGAGCCCAGCGGCCGGGGGCGGCGTACGACGCCCTGCGCCCCCTCGTGCAGGCGCTGGCCGCCGACCTCGGGCTGCGCTTCGAGCCCGGCCGGCTGGTGCTGGAGGTGCGCGCGGGCGGGGTGGACAAGGGTGACGCGCTGCGCGAGCTGGTCGCCGAGACCGGGGCGCGCGCGGTGGTCTACGCCGGTGACGACCTCGGTGACTCGCCGGCCTTCACGGCGGTGGCGCAGCTGCGCGCCCGGCCCGGGCACGTGGGGCTGCGGGTGGGGGTGGCCTCGAGCGAGGCCCACCTGCCGGCCGATCTGGTCGACGTGCTGGTGGACTCCCCGGCGGGGGTGCTGGAGCTGCTGGACCGGCTGGCCACCGCGCTCAGTGCGGCGCCAGAGCGCTGAGCTGGCTGTCCAGCCAGGCACGCGGAGGCATCGCCACGCTCAGCTCGGCCAACCGACGACTGCCCGTCAGCCGCTGCTGTGCCGGCATCGACAGCGCCTCGTGCAGGGCGTCGGCGGTGCCGCTGATGTCGAACGGGTTGACCAGCAGGCAGTGGGGGCCGAGCTCGTCGGCCGCTCCGGCTTCGCTGGAGAGCACCAGCGCGCAG
>JAJZTN010000045.1 GCA_021848885.1 Actinomycetes bacterium | reverse complement strand
GCCGGCCGGTGATCGTCGGCCACCCTCTCGGACAGGTCCCGTCCCCCGACCCCCAGGCAGTGCGTGATCCCCAGCCCGGCCGCATCGAGCAGGCACATGAGCTGTTGGGCGCCGGTGCCCGACGCCGCGACGATCCCGACCGGGCCGGGTCGCACGACGTTGGCGAACCCCAGGCCCACACCGGCGACCACCGCGGTGCCGCAGTCCGGTCCCATGACCAGCAGGCCCGAGCGCCTGGCCCGTTGCTTCAGGTCGACCTCTTGGTGCACCGGCACGTTGTCGCTGAAGATCATTACGGACAGGCCGGCCTCGAGAGCGTCCAGGGCTTCGGCGTAGGCGTGCTCGCCTGGCACCGACACCAGGGCCAGGTTCGCCTGCACCCGGGCAGCCGCCGCTGCCACTGTGCGGGCCGGTGCCGGCTCGCCTGCCCCGGACCGCTCGGCCGGCCGGCTCAGTGCATCCAGCTCGGCCTCACAGGCCTGCCGGGCCCGGGCGAGAGCCGATGCGTCCTCGGCCCGGATGGCCACCAGCAGGTCGCTGCTGCCCGCACCGGGTGGGGTGGTGAAACCCATGTCCGCGAGCAGGCCGAGGTTGAGCTCAGTGGCCATCGCCACCAGGGCGGCCTGCACTCCGGGCACGGCTGCCACGGTCCTGCTCACCTGCATGAGGCTCACAGAGTCGTGGTAGCTACCGGTGCGCAGCTCGACGGTCTTCTCGGCCATGACCTGCTCCTCCGCGGTGTCGTGCCTGTGGTCCCTGCCGGGACGCTCGAGGCTGTGCGTCCCCTCCGGTGCCGCCCCTCAGGCCGGCACGGCCATCCCGGCCGGCGCCTCGTCGAGCCCGCTCAGCGCCGCGGCCGCCCCCAGGGCCACCCCGTGCGCCAGGTCGCGCCCGGAGCTGTGCCCGATGCGCAGCAGCCGGGCGGTCGGTGCGGCCGGGTCCTGGCCCCGACCCAGCGCGTCGACGAGGGCGAGCAGCTCGGGCACGGCCTCCCCGGTCGCGGCCCAGCGAAGCAGGGCAGCCGACACCGGCGTGGTGCGGGTCAGCGCCGCGGTGGCGACCTGGTCGGCCAGCACGCCCAGACCGGGTGCCAGCTCCGGACGCAGTCGCAGCATGCTGACCAGTGCCCCGGCGACGAGGTCGTCGCCGCTGGGGGTCGAGCCCGTGCCCAGCCCGAGCAGGTCGATGGCCGCGCAGCGCACGGCCGTGGCGCTGACCGCCTGGGCGCTGGCCCGGGCCCGGTGCGGGCGCGGGTCGGTCTCACCCTGCGCACCCAGCAACCCCAGGGCGGCCGAGAGCCGGCGACCATCCCGGTCCAGCCGGTCGGCAAGCCCCGGGTCCTCCTCCTGCCCGGGGGCGGGCCGGAGGGTGAGCAGGGCGCGAAGTGCCGTGACGGAGGCGGCCAGCGTGTCGGCCTGCCGTGCCGCGCGAACCGGGTGGGAGACCCACCAGCGAGCGGGGAGGACCCGCAGTCGCCCGATCTGGACCATGCCATCGCCGACCATGGCGGGGGTGCCCGGGCCCAGACCGGCCAGTGCGAGCCGGGAGGAGGGCGCACCAAGGACAAGCGAGCCCGGCAACCTCACCCCGTCGGCGGCGACGACGGCCAGCGGGCGGTGTCCGGGAATGCCCAGCACCACACCCGAGCGAGCGGCCAGCAGCGGGGTGGCGGCCCGCGCCGGACCCAGCAGCAGCTCGCGCAGCGGGGCGTGCGCGGCAGCGCCGTACGACGGGGAAGCGTTGCCCGCAACCGTGCCCAGCATGCCCTGCACCAGCCTCCCGCAGCCCGGGCCGCCGTGACCATCTCAGGCCGGGCCGGCAACGGATCCGATCCGGCGGACTCGAGGACGCTAACGCCGACGGTACGGTCACCCCATGGGCGAAGTTGCCAAGCATCGGCCGCGTGCACCGGAGGATCTGCCAGCCCCGCCCTCCGGGCTCGTGGCGCCGGAGACGATCGTGCGCCCGGCCCGCACCGGCCGGTTCACCCACGGCCTGCCGGTCGCCGAGGTGCTCGGGGTTCCCAGCCTCGCCGGTGCCACCGTGCTGGCCGGGGCCTCGGGCCTGCACCGTGTGGTGGCCAGGCTCAACGTCATGGAGGTGCCCGACATCCTGCCGTGGGTGAAGCCGGACGAGCTGCTGCTGACCACCGGCTACCCGCTTCGGGACACCCCTGAGGCGCTGGTCGACCTGGTTGAGGCCCTGGATGCCCGGGGTCTGGCCGCCCTGGGGGTCAAGCTGGGTCGCTATCTGTCCGAGCTGCCCGCACCCATGCTGGCCCGCGCCGACGAGCTGGGCCTGCCGGTGATCCGGCTGCCCGACGGGGTCGCCTTCGACGACGTGCTCAACCAGGTGCTCACCGATGTGCTCAACCAGCAGGCCGCGGTGCTGGCCCGAGCCGAGGACGTGCACTTCGCGCTGGCCCGGATCGTGCTCGGCGGGGGCGCCCTGGGGGAGGTGTGCTCCGAGCTGGCGCGGCTGCTGGACGCCTCGGTGCTGGTAACGACCCCGGACGGGCGGGTGCAGGCCGAGGCGGGCGCGCCCGCGGAGATCGACCGGTTGCGCGGTGGGCCGTGCTTCGACGCCACCGGGCGGTTCCGCACGGAGGATGAACCGCGCGGGGTCAGCACACACGCCGGGCTGACCGGCAGCCACGCGGTGGTCCCCATCGTGGCGGGTTCCCTCGACCACGGCCGACTGGTCGCCTTCGCCGGGCGCGAGCTGCTCGCGGCCGACGTGCACGCCCTGGAGGGTGCCGCCATCGTGGCCGCCCTGGCGGTCACCCGTGACCTGGCCGTCTCGGCGGTGGAGGAGAAGTACCGCGGGGACTTCCTGCGCGACCTGCTCGCCGGACGGGCCGACAGCCGCACGGATGTCGTCACGCATGCGGCGGGGCTGGGCTGGGACCTGGACCGCGACGTGCTCGTCCTGGTGGCCGAGCCGGACCCGAGCGCGGCCGGACCCGGTGGCAACGGCGAGGTCCTTCCTCCGACAACGGCCGGGCACGCGCTGCGCCCGGTGCACGAACGCTTCGCCGCGGCGTGGCGCTCGGTGCTCACCTCGCGCGACCCTCGCGCTGCGGTGGAGCGGATCGGCTCGGAGGTTGTCGTCGTGCTCGGCCTGGCCCGCGGCGCCGACCCGCGTCGCATGGTGCGTGACCTGGTCTCGGCGGTCAGCGGCGCCGGGGGCGGGGGACGGCGCTCCTTCAGCGCGGGGGTGTCCCGGCCGGTCCCGGCCGGCGCCGACCTGCCGCGCGCGCTGGCCAGGGCCTACGAGCAGGCGCGCACCGCGCTGCGGGTCTCCCGACAGCTGGGCACGGGTGCCGGCCTGGCACACTTCGACGATCTCGGTGCGCTGCGGCTGCTCAGCCTGCTGCCCGATGCCCGGGAGGTCGACAGCTTCGTCGCCGAGACCCTGGGCCCGCTCGCCGAGCCCTCCGACCCGGAGGCGAGGGACCTGCGGACCACCCTGGCGGTGCTGCTCGAGCACAACCTCAACGTCGCCGAGGCGGCCCGTGAGCTGCACTTCCACTACAACACGCTGCGTTACCGGATCGGCAAGCTCGAGCGGGCCCTGGGGCCCTTCACCCGCGAGCCGTCCCGCCGGCTCGACCTCATGCTGGCGTTGCAGGTGCTTGCGCTGCGTGAGCAGATCCGGCAGCGCTGAGGGCACGTACGTGCACGAGACTCGACGAGGCCAGCGGCGCGGCTCTGTCAGAAGTTCACGGTGCCGCCTCCACCCACCCGCCATAGGTTTCCGGCACCCTGGTCGTGCCGGTGACCCTCGTCACGTTCCCCCGGGGTCGCACGGCCACGGTGGGAACACCGGCTGACCGGTCGGTGCGCGCTGCTGCCCGAGGAGGGGCACATGGCTCTGGGATGGAAGCTCCATGGCGACGGCCAGCACCTGGCTCCAGGTGAGGTGGTCCGTCCGGACGAACGGCTGACGTGGGGTCGCACGGTCGGGCTCGGGGCGCAGCACGTCGTGGCGATGTTCGGCGCGACGTTCGTCTTCCCACTCATCATGGGGCTCAACCCCCAGCTCGCGGTGATGATGAGTGGTATCGCGACGATCTGCTTCCTGCTCATCGTCAACGGCCGGGTGCCCAGCTACCTGGGCACCTCCGCCTCGTTCGTGGGTGGCGTCGCGGCGATCTACGCCCAGAAGGGCACCGCCCCGCAGGTGACCGGGGCCATCCTGGTCGCCGGGGTGGTGCTGGCCCTGGTCGGGGTGGTCATCCACTTCGCCGGGTCCCGGGTGATCTACAAGGTGCTGCCCCCGGTGGTCACCGGTGCCGTCGTCATGCTCATCGGCTTCAACCTCGCCCCGGTGGTGGCCAACATCTACTGGCCGCAGGACCAGTGGGTCGCCCTGCTGGTGATGGTCGCCGTCATCGGCATGAGCGTCGGCTTCCGTGGCTTCATGGGCCGCATCGCGATCTTCCTCGGTCTGGTCTTCGGCTACGTGCTGTCCTGGCTCTTCGACCGGTTCTTCGGCCAGATCACATCCTTCGACCCGGGCGCCGGCAAGATCACGACCCACTGGAGGGTGAACTGGGACTCGGTGGCCAGCGCGAGCTGGCTGGGCTTCCCTCCGCACACCGGCGACATCGGTCCGGGCGGCAAGGCGCTGGTCGGCTGGCACCTGCCGGAGTTCAAGTGGACCTTCGTGCTGCTCGTGCTGCCTGCCGTCATCGCCCTCATCGCTGAGAACACCGGGCACGTCAAGGCCGTCGCCGAGATGACCGGCGCGGACCTGGACCCGGTCATGGGTCGAGCGATCGCCGCCGACGGCATCGGCACCGTCATCGCCAGCTCGGTCGGCGGCTCGCCGACCACGACGTACGCCGAGAACATCGGCGTCATGGCGGCCACCCGGGTCTACTCGACCGCGGCGTACTTCGTCGCCGCCGGGGTGGCCATCATCTTCGGGCTCTCGCCGAAGTTCGGTGCGCTGGTCTCGGCGACCCCGGGCGGTGTGCTCGGCGGCATCACCGTGGTGCTCTACGGCATGATCGGGCTGCTCGGCGCGAAGATCTGGAAGGAGAACGACGTCGACTTCGGCAACCCGGTCAACCTGGTCCCGGTCGCGGCCGGCATCATCATCGCGATCGGCAACACCTCGCTGAGCTTCACGAAGAACTTCGACCTCGCCGGCATCGCCCTGGGCACCATCGTCACGGTGCTCGGCTGGCACCTGGCTCGCTGGGTGGCTCCCAAGCATCTAGGGGATGCCGCCGCCGGTGCGACCATCGTCTATGACCCGGCAGGGGCCTTCGTCGAGGAGGATCCCTACCGCGACTCGGGTGGGGGCAAGTCCTAACCCGATCCTCGGGTGCGGGCGCCCGGCCGCCGGGCGTCCGCGGCCGGAGCCGGTCCATGCGCGCGCACCCGAGATGTCGGGGGGAAGGATCACAGCGTTGAAGCCTGCGCCGTTCGGCTACTCGGCCCCGGCCAGCCTCGCCGAGGCACTGGCCGTGCTCGCCGAGGTCGGTGAGCACGCCAAGGTGCTCGCGGGGGG
This sequence comes from Actinomycetes bacterium, assembly GCA_021848885.1. Lineage (GTDB taxonomy): Bacteria > Actinomycetota > Actinomycetes > JAJZTN01 > JAJZTN01 > JAJZTN01. The sequence continues at coordinate 12,939 of JAJZTN010000045.1, read as the reverse complement.
GCAGAGCCTGCTGCCGTTGCTGTCGATGCGCCTGGCCGCCCCGCGCCACCTTGTCGACATCAACCGGGTGCCCGGACTGGACCGGGTCGAGATCGTCGATGGCAGCGTGCGGGTCGGTGCGCTGGTCCGCCACACCGACCTCGAGCGCCACGAGGGTGCGGCCGCCGCCCAGCCGCTGCTGCGCCAGGCGTTGCGGCTGGTCGGGCACCCCACGATCCGCAACCGCGGCACGTGCGTGGGCAGCATCGCCCACGCCGACCCCGCCGCCGAGCTGCCGGGCGTGCTGGTGGTGCTGGGCGGGCGTGTCGAGGCGAGCACGGCCTGGGGCAGCCGCCAGGTGCCCGCGGCGGAGTTCTTCCTCTCCCCGTTGGAGACCGCCCTGCGCCCGGGCGAGCTGGCCACCTCGGTCAGCTTCCCGGTCGCGGGCCCGCGCACCGGCACCGCCTTCGTCGAGCTGTCCCGCCGCCGAGGCGACTATGCCCTTGTCGGGGTGGCCGCTGTGGTCGAGCTGGCCCCCGACACCAGCATCAGCTCGGCCCGGGTGGGACTGGTCTCGGTCGGGCCGACCCCGCTGCTGGTCGACCTGAGCGAGGTCCTCGTCGGTCGACCCGGGGGAGCTCGGGAGCTGGCCGCCGCGGCCGCGCTGGCCCTGGAGCACGCCGAGCCCGAGGCTGATATCCACGCCAGCGCGCAGTACCGGGCCCGCCTCGTCGAGGTGCTCACCACCCGTGCACTGGCCCAGGCGCTGGCCAACGCCAGCCACGAGGAGGCGGCGTGAGAGCCCAGGCTGACGATGGGCTTCCAGCCGGGCCCGCGGCCGGGGAGCAGACCCGCGAGGTGACCCTGCGGGTCAACGGGGTGGGGCACCGGCTGCGGCTGCCGGTGCGCCGGCTGCTCTCCGACGCGCTGCGCCACGACCTGGAGCGCACCGGCACGCACGTCGGGTGCGAGCACGGCGTGTGCGGAGCCTGCACGGTGCTGCTGGAGGGCCGTCCGGTGCGCTCCTGCCTCATCCTCGCGGTGAGCGTGGACGGCCAGGACATCACCACGGTCGAGGGGCTGGCCGCCCCGGATGGGGGGCTGCACCCGGTGCAGCAGGCCTTCCGGGAGCGGCACGGGCTGCAGTGCGGCTTCTGCACCCCTGGCTTCCTGCTCACCACGGTGGCGTTCCTGCGTGAGACCCCGCAACCGAGCGAGGAGCAGGCTCGGGAGGCGATCTCGGGCAACCTGTGCCGCTGCACCGGCTACCAGAACATCCTCGCCTCGGTGCTGCGGGCCGCCGAGCTGAGCGCCGGCCGTGAGGAGCAGGCGTGAGTACGGCGATGTTCGGTGCCCCGGTCCGCCGTCATGAGGACGCCCGGCTGCTCACCGGCGCGGGCCGCTACCTGGACGACCTGGGCCATCGCGCGCTGGCCGCCGCCTTCGTGCGCAGCCCGCACGCGCACGCCCGGGTCAGCGACATCGACGTCACCGCGGCCGCCGAGGTCGACGGGGTGGTGGCGATCTTCACCTACGAGGACCTCACCGGGCGGATGGCCGAGCCGCTTCCGCTGCTCATCCCGCACCCGGCGCTGCACGCCCCGCGCACGGCTTACCCGCTGGCTCGCGGGGAGGTCAACCACGTCGGGGAGCCGGTGGTCATGGTGGTCGCGCGGGACCGCTACCTCGCCGAGGACGCCGCAGCCAGGGTGGTGGTCAGCTACGACCCGCTGCCTGCGGTGGTCGGGCTGCCCGCGGCCCGGTCTGCCCGCCACGCGGTGCACCCTGACGTGCCCGACAACGTCGCCGCGCACCTGGTGCAGGCCGTGGGCGAGGTCGACACAGCGATCGCGGCGGCCCCGCACGTCCTCGAGCTCGACCTCGAGATCGAGCGCAGCGCCTCCACGCCGCTTGAGGGCAAGGGTGTCTATGCCCGGTGGAACTCCGACGAGGGCAGCCTGCGGGTCTACACCTCCACGCAGGCCTCGACCAGCGTGCGTGCCGCCGTCGCGGCCAAGCTGGGCCTGCCGCTGGTCAAGGTCGACTGCATCGCCCCGGACGTCGGGGGCGGCTTCGGTGTGAAGATCGTGCACCCCTGGCCGGAGGAGGTGCTGGTCGCCTGGGCCGCGCAGCGGCTTGCCGCACTCGCCCCCGAGGGCATCAAGTGGACCGAGGACCGCTGGGAGCACTTCGTCTCCTCCGCGCACGAGCGGGGTCAGCTCCAGCACGTGCGGGTCGGCTTCGACTCCGACGGCCGGCTGCTGGGGCTCGACGTGACGATCTGGCACGACAACGGGGCCTACACGCCGTACGGGATCATCGTGCCGATCATCACCTCGACGCAGCTGCTGGGGCCGTACAAGCCCGGTGCCTACCGCTGCGAGTTCTTCTCGCTCTACACCAACACCGTCATCGTCACCCCCTACCGTGGGGCGGGTCGGCCGCAGGGTGTCTTCGCGATGGAGCGCACGATGGACGCCATCGCCGACCACCTGGGTCTGGACCGCGCCGAGGTGCGCGCGGTCAACTTCATCGCGGCCGAGGAGATGCCCTACGACCAGGGCCTGATCTTCCAGGACGGCCGGCCGCTCATCTATGACTCCGGTGACTTCGCCGCCACCCTGGACAAGCTCAAGGCGCTGGTCGGCTGGTCGGACTTCCAGGCCTACCGGGAGCAGGCCCGGGCCGCGGGCCGGCGGGTCGGCATCGGGCTCGCCTGCTACGTGGAGGGCACCGGGGTGGGCCCCTACGAGGGTGGGCACGTGCAGGTGGAGACCAGCGGCAAGGTCATGGTCGCCACGGGGCTGACCTCCCAGGGCCAGGGGCACCAGACCGTGCTGGCCCAGATCGTCGCCGACGAGCTCGGCGTGGACTTCGATGACGTCGAGGTCACCACCGGTGACACCCGTCGGTTCGGCTACGCGGTCGGGACCTTCGCCTCCCGGGCCGCGGTGATGAGCGGCAACGCGGTCGCACTGGCCGCCCGCAAGGTGCGTCAGAAGGCGCTGCGCATCGCCGGGGAGGCCCTGGAGGCCGACCCGTCCGACCTGGAGATCGTCTCCGGCGTCGTACGGGTCAAGGGTGCCCCGGCCTCGGCGATCCCGCTGTCCACCGTGGCGGTGCTGTCCAACCCGCTGCGCTACGCCTTCGACGAGGCGGCCAAGGCGGCGACCCAGTTCGCCGTGGGAGACACCAGCAAGCCGCCGGTGGCCGAGGACGACGAGCCCGGCCTGGAGGCGCGGGACTTCTACTCACCCACCCAGTCCACCTTCGCCAACGGCATGCACGCGGTGATCGTGGAGACCGACCCGGACACCGCCGAGGTCCGGGTGCTGCGCTACTGCGTCGTGCACGACTGCGGCCCGTTGATCAACCCGATGATCGTCGAAGGTCAGGTGCACGGCGGGGTGGCGCAGGGGGTGGCCGGGGCGTTGTACGAGCGAATGGTCTACGACGACGCCGGGCAGCTGCTCAACGCCTCCTTCATGGACTTCCTCATGCCCTACGCCAGCGAGATCCCGACCGTGGAGATCGACCACCTGGAGACCCCCTCTCCGCTGAACCCGCTGGGGATCAAGGGCGCCGGGGAGGCCGGGGTCATCCCCGGCTCGGCGGTCATCGCCTCGGCCATCGAGGACGCCGAGGGGTTCGTCATCCGGCGCATGCCCATCAGCCCGAGCGAGCTTTTCGAGTTGCGCGCCTCCTACGCCGCCGGCCGGGTGCCGGGGCTGCGCCGCACCAGCGGGGAACGCACCGACCCGAGGACCCGTCCCGGCCACAGCCCGGACAACGACAGCCCGGACAACGACAGCCCGGACAAGGAGACCTGAGGATGAGGATCAGCGGAACCGCGACGCTGGCCGCCCCGGTGGAGCGGGTCTTCGCCGCGCTGAACGACCCGGCCGTGCTGGTCCGGACGATCCCGGGCTGCGAGCGGCTCGAGGAGGTCGGCCAGGGTCGCTACCGGATGACGGTGAACGCCGGGGTCGCCTCGATCAAAGGCAGCTACGACGGTGAGGTCGCCCTGACCGACCAGCAGCCGCCCTCGGCGTTCATGTTGCGCGCCACCGGTGCGGGGGCCCCTGGCACCGTGACGGCCGATGTCGCCGTCCGGCTCGTCGGGGAGGGTGCGGGCACCCGGCTGGATTACGACGCCGACGCGGTGGTCGGCGGCATGATCGGTGGCGTCGGGCAGCGCATGCTCACCGGGGTCGCCAAGCGGACCGCGGGGGAGTTCTTCCGTGCGGTGGACGCGGTGCTGCTGGCCGGGCCCAATGGGGCGGGGGACCTTCCCGGCGTCGCGCCCGATCGTGCGGGGGACCTTCCCGGCATCGCGCCCGCGCCAGCGCCGGCGGGCGCACCACGGGTGTTCAGCGCCCCGCAGCCCTCGGTCAGCGACGGGCAGCAGCGCTGGATGATGCTCGCCGGTTTCGGGGCCGGTGCCTTCTGGGCGATCACCGGGGTGGTGGTCGGGTTCCGGCTGGCCCGGCGCCGGGGGCGCTGATGCGCGCGTTCACGGCCGCGGCGGTGCAGGTCGCCGCCCACCCGGGCCCGCTGAGCGCGGCGTCGGTGGCGGCCAACGTCGCCAAGGGTGCCGAGTGGGTCACCCGGTGCGTGCAGGCCACCGGTGCCGAGCTCGTCGTGCTGCCCGAGTCCGCCTCCACGGGCTTCACCCCCGGGCTGGGCCCGGATGAGCTGTGGGACCTGGTCAGCGAGGTGCCCGGGCCGGTAACCGAGCCGGTCCAGGAGGCCGCCCGCAGCACGGGCGCGCACGTGGTGTGGGGCACCTACCGGCGCGGCCCGCAGCGTGGCACGGTCTACAACAGCGCGGTGCTCATCGGCCCGGACGGGCACGTGCTGGGCAGCTACGCCAAGACCCACCCGTTCTCCGGGGAGTCCTGCGCTGGCGGCGGTTGGGTGACCCCGGGGGAGGAGGTCACCGTGGTGGACACCCCGTTGGGTCGGATCGGCATGATCATCTGCTTCGACGGTGACTACCCCGAGCTGGTCCGGGTGCAGGCGGTGCGTGGTGCGGAGGTCATCGTTCGGCCCTCCGCCCTGCTGCGCTCGGCCGACCTGTGGGAGCTGACCAACCGGGCCCGGGCCTACGACAACCACGTCTACGTCATAGGGGCCAACGCCACCGGCCTGGACCCGGCCGGGATGATCTACTTCGGCAATTCCATGATCGTCTCCCCGACGGCGGAGGTGCTGGCCCGCGCCGCCGCGCGCGAGTGCTGGGTCAGCGCGCGACTCGACCCGGAGCAGGCTATGGCCTCGCTGACGCCAGGCTCGAGCGTGCCGCAGACCTTCGACCACCTGCGCGACCGAAACCTGGCGTTGATCCGCCGCTACGCCGAGGACCTGGCTCGGCCCGCGCAGTCCTCCTTCCCGCACGCCTGACCGGCCCGCCCTCCTCGCTGATCATGCAATCTGTGCCCGGTCCGGCCCGTGTCCTTCACGCCGGGGACGGACCTCGCGATACGTGTTTCGCGGCACAGGGTGATGGGCTAGGGTGCTCCGCTATCGAGGCCCCTGCACTCCCCCCGTGGTGTGGGGGCCTCGGCCTTGCCGGCTGAATTCTCAAGCGGTTCGGCGACGTCGCCCCCGCACTCCGCCGCCTCGCTCAGTCCGCATCCGCCAGCACGATGACCCCCTTCGGGGCGTTGAGGCTGGCGACGGTACGGCGCGCGGCCTGCGCCACCTGGATCCTCGGTGGCCCCGGCAGGCTGTCGGGGTAGTAGGTGCCAGGTCCGTAGAACTGCCCGTAGCGCAGCACGACGCCACCGGCGGCCAAAACCATCTGCTCTCGCTCGAGCACTGCCGCCGCCCCGTCTCCGGGCAGTGACCAGGCGACGCTCTGGGCCAGCGTCCGGCGTCCGGAGGCCGCTGCTAGCAGGTTCGCCGTGCCGACCCTGCGGATGCGGTTGTTGGCCGCGGCTCGATCGGGGAGGGCCGCGGGATCATCGGGCAGGTCGGTCAGCTGGTCGATCACCAGGTGGGGGTCGGTGGCTGCGACGGCGCTACTCAGTCGCGCCAGGTCGTAGACATCGCAGACCAACGGTGTCGCGCCGAGCCCCGCCAGCGCGGCGGCCTTCCCCGGCGTGCGGGTCATGCCGGTGACCTCGTGCCCGGAGGAGACCAGCAATGGCAGCAGTTGTACGCCGATGACGCCGCTGGCTCCGGCCACAAGGATCCGCACCGGGCGGAGGCTAGTCCCTCGACCCGGCCCCTTGGCGTAGCGAGATTGCATGATCGCGGGGGGAGGGGCGGGGAGGCCACGCGTGGGCGGCGTGTAGAGATTGCATGATCGCGGGGGGGAGAGAGAGCGAGGGGCGGGGGGAGGGCCGGGGGGATCCTGCGCGGACGCGGCGAGCAAGGATTGCTTGATCGCGGAGGGGGCAACCACCGGGAACCCGTCGCGCACTTGGCAGGTCTTGCCGGAGAGTGACCATCGGTGGAGCACTTCAATGACCGCCATGACCCAGCCTGAGACCCACCGGCCCCGCCGGATCCGGCTCGGCATCGACACCGGGGGCACCTTCACCGACGTCGTGGCCGTCGACGAGGACACCGGCGAGCTCGCCACCACCAAGACCCCCTCCACCCCGGCGGACCCGGCCGAGGGGTTCATGGCCGGCATCCACAAGGTGCTGGCTCAGCTGGGGGTCCCCGGCGAGGCGGTCAGCGCGGTCAGCCACGGCACGACGGTGGCCACCAACCGGCTGCTGGAGGGCAAGGTCGGCAACCTCGGGTTCATCACGAACGAGGGCTACGAGCACCTGCTCGAGATCGCACGCCAGTCCGTGCCCGACGGCTACGGCAACAGCTACTTCTGGGTCAAGCCGCCGCGCATCGTGGCGGCGGACCTGGTCCGCACCGTGGGCGGCCGGCTAGGCGCGGACGGCGGCGAGATCCGGCCCTTCGACGAGGCCTCTGCCCTCGCCGCGGCGCGTTTCTTCGCCGACCGGGGGGTCGCCACGATCGGGGTGTGCTTCCTGCACTCCTACGCCAACCCCGAGCACGAGGAGCGCATGCTCGCCGTGCTGGCACGTGAGCTGCCCGAGGCGACGGTGTCGATCTCCTCGCAGGTGCTGCGGGAGTACCGCGAGTACGAGCGTGCCGTGACCACCCTGGTCGACGCCGCGGTCAAGCCGAGCATCCGCCGCTACGTGGCCAACATCTCCGCCCGGCTGGGGGAGCTCACCGCGGGGCAGCGGGCCCAGGCGCGCCGGGTGCCCTTCTACGTCATGAAGTCCAACGGCGGGGTGCTCTCGGCCGAGGAGGTCGTGCACCAGCCGATCACGACGGTGCTGTCCGGCCCGGCCGCCGGTGCGCTGGGGGCGGCCGTGGTGGCCCAGCGGGCCGGATTCGACCGTGTGGTCACCCTGGACGGGGGCGGCACCTCCACCGATGTCACCGTCGTGGTGGACGGCCAGCCGGCGTTGACCACCGAGGGCAGCATCGGCGCCTTCCCGAGCAAGATCCCCATGATCGACGTCGTCACGGTGGGGGCCGGTGGAGGCTCCATCGCCTGGATCAGCACCGAGGGCTCGCTGAAGGTCGGACCCGCCTCGGCGGGGGCAGATCCCGGCCCGGCGTGCTACCGCCAGGGCGGCACCGAGCCGACCATCACCGACGCGCACCTTCTGCTCGGGCGCATCCCTGCGCACCTGCTCGGCGGGGAGATCCCGCTGGATGTCACCGCGGCCGAGGAGGGCATATCGAAGCTGGCCGCCTCGCTGGGCCTGGACCTGCCTGCGGCAGCCGCGGGGATCCTGGAGATCTCGGCCTGGAACCAGGCCAACGCGTTGCGCCAGATAACGGTCAAGCGGGGCCTGGACGTGCGTGACTTCACCCTGGTCAGCTTCGGCGGGTCCGGCTCGCTGCTGGCCTGCCGGCTGGTGGACATCCTCGGGCTGCGCGGGGTGCTGGTGCCGGCCAACCCGGGCAGCCTCTCGGCGTACGGGCTTCTCACCGTCGATGTGCGCAACGACTACGTGCGCACCGCGGTGGCCCGCCAGGCCAACCTCGACCCGCGCCAGCTGCAGTCCCTGTACGACGCCCTGGCCGCCGAGGCCGAAGCCGCCCTGGCCCGTGAGGGCTTCGCCCCCGAGCAGCGCCGCTTCGCCCGAAGCGCTGACCTGCGCTACTACGGGCAGGCCTTCGAGGTGCGCGTCGAGGTGCCCGACGCTCCGATGACCCCGGACGTGCTGGACCGGGTCGCCGAAGCCTTCCACACCGAGCATCACAAGCTCTACGGCTATGACTTCCGCGGCGACCAGCGCCAGCAGGTGGAGTGGGTCAACCTGCGGGTCAGTGGGATCGGGCCGATCCGCAAGCCGGAGATCCGCGAGATCGCTCCCGGCGCCGGGGCGGGCACCGCACGCACCGGCACCCGGCGGGTGCACTTCGACTCCTGGGTCGCCGCGGCGATCTATGACCGGGCCCGTCTTGGCGCCGGTGACCGGCTCGTCGGTCCGGCCGTGCTGGAGGAGTTCAGCTCCACCGTGCCGGTGCATCCGGGCTTCTCGGCCACCGTCGACCGTTTCGGCAACATCCTCATGCAGCGCGCAACGGAGGTGGCCCCGTGACAACCCAGCCGGCGAGCCCCGGCAACGGGAGCCCCAGTGCGGGACAGCGTCCCTACCGGCTCACCGATGCCGCACCGGTCGACCCAGTGCTCGTGGAGATCATCGAGGGCTACCTGGCCTCGGTGGAGAAGGAGGTGGAGACCGCCATCGGGCGCACCAGCCGCTCGCCGATGATCCGAGACGCGCACGACTACCGGGCCGGCATCCACGACCGGCACCTGCGCAAGCTCACCGGCCGGTCCTACTCCGCGCTCGTGCACCCGGTGGTCCGGGACTACCCGCTGGAGACGATGAAGCCCGGGGACGTCTTCTTCCACAACGACGTGTACCTGTCCGAGGGCGGCATCGGGCACCTGCCCGACCTGTGCGTGACGGCTCCGGTGTTCCACGACAGCGGCAACGGGCCGCAGGTCGTCGCCTTCGTCCAGGCTTTTGGTCACCACGACGACATCGGCGGTGCCGTGCCCGGCTCGATGCCCTCGCACGCCACCAGCGTCTTCGAGGAGGGCCTCATGGTCCCCCCGATCCGGCTGTGGGAGGCCGGGGTGCCCAACGAGGCCGCGCTGAAGATCATGACGCGCAACTCCCGGATGCCCGAGTCGCTGGCCGCCGACCTCGACGCGGAGTGCTCGGCCTGCCTCATGGGGGCCGGACGGCTGCGCGAGCTGTTCGAGCGCTACGGCCGCACGACGGTCGAGGCCGCCTTCGACGCGATCCTGGACAAGACCACCGAGACCTACCGGCGGGAGATCCTGGCCCGCATCCCCGACGGGACCTATGTGTGGGAGGACTACGCCGAGCACGACGGGGTCGACCCGCCCAGGCTGCACACCCAGCGGATCACCTTGACCAAGACGGCGGAGAAGCTGGTGCTGGACTTCACCGGCACAGCCCCGCAGGCCAAGGGTCCGATCAACCACTGCGCCGACTACGCCGACGGGGCGTTCCTGAAGAAGTGGCTCGCCCCGATCCTGCGCAACCTGGCCGAGACGCCGGAGCGGATGGCCGAGCTGGAGGTCAACGAGGGCGTCGTGCCGCTCATCGAGATGCGCTTCCCGCCCAAGGGCAGCCTGCTCACCCCGATCTTCCCGGCCCCCACGAACGCTCGCACCTTCGTCATCCTGCGGCTGCTCGGGGTGCTGGCCGGGGTGGTGGCCAAGGCGGTGGACGGGCGGATGCCCGCCGACCAGGAGACCATCCGCTACACCGGTGTGTACGGGCAGGACCGCGACGGCACGCCCTACCTCATGCGCGAGGTGCTCGGCGGGGGCTCGGGTGGGCGCTACTACGCCGACGGTGAGGACACCATCCACGTCGTACCGGACTCGCGCAACCTACCCACCGAGTTCAGCGAGAGCCGCTTCCCGTTCATCGTCGAGCGCCTCGGGCTGGCAATCGACTCCGGCGGTGCGGGGCGCTACCGCGGCGGGCTGGGATACGACAAGCACATCCGGATGCTGGTCGACGCGCACTTCATGTCCATCGCGGACCGCTCGATCCTGTCCTGCTGGGGGGTCAAGGGTGGCAAGGCGGGCAAGCCGTTCCGGGTCACCGTGGACCCTGGCGGGCCCAACGAGCGGGAGGTCGACGCGCTGGCCGACGCCGAGCCGGTCCGGGCGGGGGAGGTGATCCGGATCCAGACCACGGGCGGGGGCGGCTGGGGCGACCCGCTGGATCGGCCCTATGACGAGGTGTGCCGTGACATCCGCTGGGGCAAGGTCTCCCTGGCCGGGGCCCGTCAGGACTACGGCGTCGTGGTGCGCGGCAGCGCCGAGGACCCGCTGCTCGACGAGGCCGGCTCCGACGCGCTGCGTGCCCAGATGCGCGCGCAGCGCCCGCCCGTGCAGCCCTTCTTCGACCGCGGGCCCGGTTACGCCCGGCTCTCCGGCGGCGCCGCCTACCCCGACGTCGACCTGGTGTGAGGCGGCCGGGCAGGTGAGCGGACCCCCCCGGCTCCGCCGCGCCCCGGTGCTGGTCACCGGGGCGGCCGGCAAGACCGGGCTCGCGGTGACCGCCGCGCTGGCCCGCCGTGGCGTGCCGGTCCGCGCGGGGCTGCACGGCCCGGCGAGCGAGCCGGCCGCGCACCAGGCCGGGGCGCGGCAGTGCCTGACCATCGACCTGGTCAGTGCCGCGGGCCTGCCCGAGGCCATGCGCGGGGTCAGCGCGGTCTACCTCATCGCCCCGAACATGCATCCGGACGAGGTCGGCATCACCGGGCGGGTGCTGGAAGCCGCCGGTTCCGCGGGAGTGGCCCGGGTGGCCTACCACTCGGTGCTTCACCCGCACCACCGCGGCATGCCGCACCACCTGCGCAAGGCCGATGCCGAGCAGCTGGTCCGCGGCTGCGGCATGGCCTGGACGGTGCTGCAGCCGGCCTCCTACCAGCAGAACCTGCTCGCCGCCGCCCGCTCCGGACGGATCGTGGTGCCCTACGGGGTGGACGTCCCGTTCACCCCGGTCGACCTCGCCGACGTCGCCGAGGTCGCCGCGGCTGTGCTGACCGAGCCCGGGCACGAAAGGGCCAGCTACGAGCTGGCCGGACCGGACCTGCTGGACGTGGCGACGATGGCCGAGCAGGCCGGGCAGGTGCTGGGCCGGCCGGTCATCGCCGAGGCGATGACACCCACCGCCTGGGCGCGGGGCCCCGGCTCGGGCCTGCCGGCCAGTCAGCGCGCCGACCTGCTGGCGATGTTCGCCGCCTACGACGCGGGCGGACTTGCCGGCAACCCGGGCGTGCTGGCCTGGCTGCTCGGCCGTCCCCCCGGGTCGTGGCGTGCACTGCTGAACCGGTCGCTGACGCCCTGACCGACCCCGGTTCACTCCAGCAGCTGTAGCGCCGCTACCCGGTCCTGCGGTGGGGCCGCTGCGTCGAGCGGCACCGAACCGTCGACGCGCAGGTCGGCGCGCCGCCGGGTCCCCTCGGCGGCGAAGAGCGCCCGCTCCCGCTCGGCCCAGCGCCGCCAGTGCGGGGCGAAGGCCTCACCGTCGCGCTCGATGCCCCGGCGCATCCGCAGCTCCTCCGGCGCCTCCACCCAGACGAGCAGGGACAGGTACGGCGCGATCGCCCGCACCCCGGCGCCGCAGCCCTCCACCACCAGCACCGGGGCGACCGGGACCTCGTGCCACTCGGCGTAGTGACCACCCGCCCAGTCCCAGCGGCGGTAGCGCGCCGCCGCGCCACGGGACAGCGGCTCCAGCACCCACTCCAGCAGCCGCGCGGGAGCCTCGGCCAGCCCGTCCCAGCCGGGGTAGAGGTCATCCATGTGCAGCACCTGGACACCGCCGAGCTGCTCGGCCAGCCGAGCCGCCAGCGTGGTCTTGCCGGCCCCGGCCGGCCCGTCGATGCCGACCACCCGGGTCGCTGCGGCCCTCGGTCGGCTGGCCCGCGCGGCGTCGGCCAGCGCGGCCAGGGTCATGCTCGCCACCGCGTCACGCTACCGAACCGGGCCGGGCTGGGACCGTCACCACCCGGGCGGGCTGGGCACGCGTTGCGACGGGCCCCGGTGCGGCTGGGCACCCGTTGCCAAGCCGTCAGGTGCGGCTCGGCAGCCGTTGCCCTGACCCGCGCGGGCCGGCGGACCTAGGGTTTCGCCCATGCCTGGACCCCTGGACGGTCTCGTCGTCATCGACCTGACCCGCGCGCTGGCCGGCCCGCATGCGGCGATGATGCTCGGTGACCTGGGCGCCCGCGTCATCAAGGTGGAAAGCCCCGGGCACGGGGACGACACCCGCGGCTGGGGACCACCTTTCGTGGGGCCGGAGTCGGACCCGGTGGCGACGTACTTCCTGTCCTGCAACCGCAACAAGGAGTCCGTCGCCCTCGACCTGAAGACCACTGGGGGTGCGGCGACGCTGGCCCGCCTGCTCCGCCACGCCGACGTGCTGCTGGAGAACTTCCGACCCGGCGTGCTGGACCGGCTGGGCTTCCCGTTGGCTCGCCTGCATGAGATCAACCCGGGCCTTGTGGTGCTCTCGATAAGCGGCTTCGGCCACGACGGGCCCGAGGGCGGACGGCCCGGCTACGACCAGATCGCCCAGGGGGAGGGCGGGGTGATGTCACTGACCGGCTCCGGGCCCGATGATCCGCAACGCGTCGGGGTCCCCATCGCCGACCTGCTGGCCGGGATGTACGGCGCCTACGGTGTGCTGGCCGCCCTGCACGAGCGGGAGCGCACCGGGCGCGGTCAGCTGGTGACCACCTCGCTGCTGGCCGCGATCGTCGGGGTGCACTCCTTCCAGGGCACCCGCTGGACCGTTGCCGGGGAGGTGCCGCGTGCGCAGGGCAACCACCATCCCTCGATCTGCCCCTATGGGCTGTTCCGCTGCCGGGACGGTGCCGTGCAGCTCTCCGTTGGCAGCGAGGGTC
>JAJZTN010000214.1 GCA_021848885.1 Actinomycetes bacterium | reverse complement strand
CGGTGTCGCCGGTGCGGGCCGATGCGGAAGCCGGGCCCGAGACCGTCAGCGCCACCGCGGCTGCGGCCCCGCTGGCCCCGCTGGTGGCGCCGGCGGTGCCGGTGCCGGTGCCGGAGTCGGTGCCGGCCGAGGTGATCCCGCCCGAGCCGATGGTCGCTGCGTTGGCCGTGGCGCCGCCCTGGTCTCCGGTGCGGGCCGCGGCGGTGGCTGAGCCAGAGACGGTGACGGCGACCGCCGTGGCTGCCCCGGGGACGCCGGCCATCCCGGTCAGTCCGAGCAGGCCCGGCGGAGCAGGGGAGACGGCAGCGTTGGCCGCCCCGGCCAGACTGATCGCGACGGCGATGCCGCACGCAGGGTGCCCGCGCTCGGCCGAGGGGGCGCAGTGCAGCAGCAGTGGGTCAGTCGAACCCGAGCCGTCCCAGGTTGCGACGTCGACCTTGCCCACCGCAGAGGAGGACCCGGCCTTGTCCAGCGCGTCGAGGACCGGCCCCAGCGGGCCCAGGACGTCCGCGCCGCTGGCGGTGGCCGCGGTCGCTCCCAGGGTTCGCACCAGGCCCACCAGCGAGGAGGTCAGCCGCTCCACGTCCACAGTGGTCTGCGCACCCAGTGCCGCGGCAGGTGGGGCGAAGGCGGCGGCCGAGGCGAGCAGGCTCGAGCTCAGCAGCGGCAGTGTCGTGCCGTCCCCTGACGGCGCCGGGCTGGTCGGGGCATCCGGAGCCGGCGCGACGTTGGCGGCCCCGGTCGAGCCGGAGGTGGCCTGTGAGCTGGCGGCGCCCAGCCCGGTCAGGCTCAGCGCTGCCGCTGGCCCGCTCGGCCCACTCGCGGCGATCGCCAACGGGACCAACGTCGGGGTGAGCAGCTGGACCGCGCGGCCCGGGCTGGAGCTCGCGCTGGCCGACCCATCCAGGGAGATGGCGACCGAGACCGCGCAGAAGCACGCCGCCGGTGCGCCGCTGGGGTCGAGCGTGACTGAGGCCAGGGTCGACTCAACGAAAGAGGTGATCATCTTCTGCACCCCCGCCACGCTCGGCGCTGGCCCGGGTGAGGGGGTGTCCAGGCTCGCCGCCGGGGTCGGGTCAGCGGCCGGGCTCGATGCGGGGTCGGCAGGAGTGGGGGTCGCGATGATCGCCAGAGGTTGAGTACCGGAGGTCATCTCCGCTGGCGAGGAGGGCAGGGGGTCGGCAGAGGAGGCAACCGCGGAGCCGTCGGCGCTCGCAGTGGGTGACGGGCTCGGAGTGACCTCGGCGTGGGCCAGCCCAGCGCTGAGCACGAGCCCCGCGGTGGCCAGCAACATCGCCAGCAAGACGAGCACCGCCAAGAGGCGACGGCCCGCTCGGGCTCCCACCGGTCCTCCCACGGCACCTCCCCCCATCCGGCGAAGGACTTGCACGCAAGGAACGTATGAGTCACCCAGCGTGCGCGCAAGCAAATCCGGGAGAGTCGTACGTTCGGCCGATTCGGGGAGATCGCCGGCCGGGTTCGCGCCGCGGCGGGGCGCGGGAGCGGGCGCCTCTGTGGCGCCGCGGCGGGGCGCGGGAGCGGGCGCCTCTGTGGCGACACGGGCGAGGGAGCGGGCGCCTCTGTGACGACACGAGCGAGGGAGGGGGTGCCGGAGCGGAGACGTCCGGCGGTGCGCGGGGGCCCGGTCCAGCCGGACCCGCCGGATCAGGTGCTGTGGGCGGCCCGGTCGCCGGCTCGAGCGGCGGCCAGCGCGAGCAGGGCGTCGTACTGCAGCTCCAGCACGCGGCGCAGGTCCTCGGTGAGGGCAGGATCACGTCGCAGTGACTCGCGCACGTCGTAGGACGGGGCCGGTGGCTCGGGCAGCGCGGTGAGCTGCGCCTCCTCTGCGCTGAGGATCTCGGCGGCCACGAGCAGCTCGAGCATCGTGGCCTGCAGCGGTGCCTGCAGCCGGCGCAGCTGGGTCAGGGACGGACAGGTGTTACCTGAGCGCCACCGGGAGATCACCGAGACGGGGGTGCCGGCCGAGCGGGCCAGCTCGCTGCTGGTCCGGAACCCGAGCAGGCGCATCCGCTCGCTCAGCCACTGCGGCCAGCCGGAAGACGCCATGAACCGAGCGTAGTCGCATGCGTTGCCACTCTCTCGAGCACCCAGCCGGTGATCGGCGTGCCCCCGGCATGACCGTGGCCACCGCCTGGCACGTTCGGATGAAATATCGCAATCGCGTTGCGCGCGGACCCCATGAGGAATCAACTGGCTGGGTCGACGAGCCCTCGGGGGGTCCGTATGGACAACGTCACGTCCTGCTTGACCCGGCACGACCAGTTGGAAGCGCGCGCCGCGGCGGCCGATCCGCCTCTCGTGCTGTCCTCCCGACTGCTCGAGGTGCTGTGGGTCGAGGCTCAGGCACGGGCGGCCCAGCTGCCCACCGGCCAGCACGCATGGTGGCGCTGGCAGGCCGCCGCGCGGGCGCTGACCGTCGCGCTGTGCGAGACCGAGCGCCTTGCCGGGACGAGCGAGCGCCCATTCGGCCGCCGGGACTGGTCGCGGCGACCAGCTGAGTTCAGAACGCGTTGAGGTGACGATAACCCGGCCACGGACCCGGACACGGCCGGTGCGCGAGCGACGGGAGTGACCTCTGGGAAGCTGGCAAGCGATCGCTCGGCGTGTCGTGAAGATTGTTTGCGAAAGGCCCTTGCGCGGTGGGTGTCCGGGGCACTAGAACTCTCTCACGCCACCGGAAACGGCGGCCACGCAAAGGGGAAACCTCGAGCGTACGGCGGGTGACAGGGCAACCTGAAGCCCGTCGACCGTCCCTGACGGCATGGCACGCGGAGGGCGACTTCCGCGAAGATCGTCGGACTGGGCGGTTGGCCAGCGAAGCGGTGGTGAGCCGGTCGGAGACCGGCACGGGCTTGTGGCGGGGCAACCCGCCAGGGGCGCTCGGAAGGGGCAACCTGGACGGGCCTTGCGGGTCGACACCGCAAGTCGTGCACGGACCGGCAGGCAGGTCGCAAGATCGGGATGGCGGCGGGTGACCGACGTCAAACCAGCCGAGGTCGAACGGCGCAGACCGGGCCCGGGAGACCGGACCTGGCGGCAGTAGCGGCCACACCACGGCCCCTCGAACTCATACTTCGAGGGGCCGTGGTCCTTTTTCTACCCGATTCTTGCGCACCTGCCGCGCACCGACACGCCCAGGGGTTTCGGTCGCTTTCCTCGCGGAGATGGTGGCGGGCTGCTCCACCGATCCCACATGGTGACTTGCTGATTCCGCGGATGCGGCTTGATGGCTCCCTGTGAACGCCCCTGCGGAGTTATCCTCTCGACTGTGCCGCATCTGCGTGTTGGCGAGGC
This sequence comes from Actinomycetes bacterium, assembly GCA_021848885.1. Classification (GTDB taxonomy): domain Bacteria; phylum Actinomycetota; class Actinomycetes; order JAJZTN01; family JAJZTN01; genus JAJZTN01. Next base: position 156 of record JAJZTN010000214.1, on the reverse strand, counting down.
TGCTGGGCTGCTGGGGGTCAGCGATGACACCGTCCGGCGCTGGACCGACCAAGGTCGTCTGCATGCCCTCCGTGACGGTTCAGGACGCCTCGTCGTCGACGGGGCGCAGCTGGCCGCACTGGCCCAGGAGCTCGGCAACGCCCCTGACCCGGCCCG
>JAJZTN010000213.1 GCA_021848885.1 Actinomycetes bacterium | reverse complement strand
AAACCAGACCGCCGTCAGAGGCCAACAGGGTGGCGGCCACGGTCTGGGCCTCGTCCTCACCGCCACCGATGACGTAGACGTCGGCCGAGGACGGCACCGGCTCGCCCGCGGCGACACTGACCAGCCGCACCGGAATCCCTCGCCGACGAGCCCGGTAGGCCAGCACCAGGGCATTGCCGCGGTCACCGTAGGTGCCCAGCAGGCCGGGATAGACGAGCACGATGCTCAAGGGGTCCCCGGTGGTTCGCTGCCGCGCTCCGCTGGGCTCAGCCGACATCCTCGCCTCCTCGGCCCGGCAGCCGGGTTCCGGCCTCGAGCACCGCACGCAGGTCCTGCATGGCGGTGTAGTTCGCCGCGATGTCGACCCGGCCGGCGGGCAATGCCGCGAGGGTCTCCGCGATGTCCGCACAGACCCGTACGTCGACCTCGGCCACCTCGAGCCGCACGGCGACGTCGGCGCGCCGGTCCCCGCTCACCCCGACGGCCCGCCCGGCCAGTCGCTCGAAGTCGACGTCCCACAGCCATGAGGTGTCCCGGCCGTCGGCCGCGCGCGCGTTCACCGCGACGACGACCGCGGCGTCGGGGTCGAGCATGTCGAGCAGCTCGGCCCAGCCGGCCGGGTTCTTGGCCAGCAGCAGCCGCACCTGCCGGCCGAGCAGCGCCCAGCGCTCGTAGCGCCCGTCGACAGCCTCGACCAGACTCATCCGTCGCAGGGCCTGGTCCGGGTCCACCCCGGCCACCAGCGCCACGGCCAGCGCGGTCATCGCGTTGGCCCGGTTGACCCGTCCGGGCAGGGTGTCGGGCAGCGCCCAGTGCCGCCCATCACGGTGGCGCGCCCCGGTCTCGTCCAGCCAGAGCACGGGCTCGGGTCGGCGTACGCCGCAGCCGGTGCAGGACCAGCCGGTCTCCTCGAGCGTCAGCAGAGCATGGCAGCGGGGGCACAGCGTGGCGTCACCGCGGAACGCGGAGCCGCCCGGGGCGAGCCACAGGACCGATCCTGTGCGCTCAGCCGGTTCGGCGGCCCAGGCCACCAGGGGGTCGTCGGCGTTGGCGAGCACGACGGTGGTGCTGGGCAGGCCCGCAACGTCGGCGCGCCAACGGGCCGCGACCCGAGCCACCTCGGAGACCCGGTCGAGCTGGTCGCGGCTGAGGTTGAGCAGGGCGAGGACCGACGGGGTGGTCTGGGCGGCGATCCTGCCGAGGTAGGACTCGTCGACCTCGAAGACGAAGCGCCTGGCGCGGCGCCCAGCGGCTGCGGCCAGCACGATGCCCTCGGTCATGTTGGCCCCACCGCGGTTGAGCCCGACGGTCCCGGCCCCGCCGAGGGCCTCGGCGGTCAGCCGCGCGGTGGTCGACTTGCCGTTGGTGCCAGACACCAGCACCACCTGGTGACCCCGGGTCAGGCGGGCCAGCAGGTCCGGGTCGATCACCCGGGCGACGTGGCCACCCACGGTGGTGCCCCGCCCGCGGCCGAGCCTGCGGGACAGCCAGGCGGCGGAGCGTCCAGCGAGCACGGCCGCGAGGGCGCGCGCCGGCAGCCGCCCCGGCTCGACCCGCTCCGGCTCGGACTGCGCTGACTGGCTCACGGCAGGGATGATGCCAGCCGCCGCGCGAATCAGCCGGCGCAGGCCGCGGCCAGGGCGTCGCCGATCTGCGCGGTGCTGCGTGGTGCCCGCCCGGCCCGTGTGGCCAGGTCGGCGGCCACCGCCCCCTGCACAGCGGCGGCGGCGTCGGGGACACCGAGGTGGTCCAGCAGCAGCGACACCGACAGCACGGTGGCGGTCGGATCGGCCTTGCCGGTGCCGGCGATGTCCGGGGCCGAGCCGTGCACCGGCTCGAACATCGACGGAGCGGTCCAGTCCGGGTTGAGGTTGCCGCTGGCCGCCAGACCGATGCCACCGGTCACGGCGGCAGCCAGGTCGGTGATGATGTCGCCGAAGAGGTTGTCCGTGACGATGACGTCGAACCGGCTCGGGTCGGTGACCATGAAGATCGTCGCGGCGTCTACGTGCAGGTAGTCCACGCTCACCTCGGGGTGCTCGACCGCGATCGCCTCCACGGTGCGCCGCCACAGATGCCCGGCGTGGGCCAGCACATTGTGCTTGTGCACCAGGGTCAGCTTGCGTCGCGGACGGGCGGCGGCGCGACGGAAGGCGTCTCGAACGACCCGCTGGACCCCGAAGGCGGTGTTGAGGCTGACCTCGGTGGCGACCTCCTGGTCGGTGCCGACCCGGATCGCCCCGCCGTTGCCGACGTAGGGGCCCTCGGTGCCCTCCCGGACGACGACGAAGTCGACCTCGCCGGGGTCGGCCAGCGGCCCCTTGACCCCGGCGAAGAGCCGGGCCGGGCGGAGGTTGACGTAGTGGTCCAGGGCGAAGCGCAGCCGCAGCAGCAGGCCCCGCTCGAGCACCCCGCTGGGCACGCTCGGGTCACCGATGGCCCCGAGCAGGATCGCGTCATGCCCGCGGATCTCCTCCAGCACGGTGTCCGGGAGGGTCTCACCGGTAGCGTGCCAGCGCCGGGCACCCAGGTCGTACGCCGTGGTCTGGATGCTCAACCCGTGCGCGGGGGCCACCGCCTCGAGCACCTTGAGCCCCTCGGCGACGACCTCCGGACCGATCCCGTCTCCGGCGACAACCGCGAGCCTGAGCGTGCGTGACATGTCCGCGAGCCTAGGTGAGCGCTCGGGTCAGCACACCGGTGTCCCGTGATGCGGACACAGCGCCGTCTCAGTCCTCCAGGTCGACCTGACGTGCGGTCGAGGCCCCGATCGCCTCGGCGATCTCCTCCAGAACACCGTGCGGGATGGCCGAGTCCACGGTGAGGGCGACCAGGGCGTGGCCCCCCTTGGCGTCCCTGCTGACCTGCATCCCGGCAATGTTGACCGCGTGCTCGCCAAGGATTCCCCCGATGGTGCCCACAACGCCGGGGCGGTCGTCGTAGCGCAGGAAGGCCATGTGCTCGGTCGGGCAGATGTCCAGGTCGAAACCGTCGACCTCCACGACCTTCTCCACGAAACGTGGCCCGGACAGCGTGCCCGACACCGACACCCGCCCACCGTCGGTGAGCGCTCCGGCCAAGGTGATGAGGTTGCGGTAGTCCGGGCTGTCCGCGTCGGTCACCAGGCCCACGCTCATGCCACGCTCGGCGGCAAGCACCGGGGCGTTGACATAGGTGACCGGCTGCTCCACCACATCGGTCAAGGCCCCCTTGAGTGCCGCCAGCTCGAGCACCTTGACGTCGTGCTCGACGATCTCGCCTCGCACCACGACCTCGAGGCCGGCCACCGCCGCGCCGGTCAGGGCGGTGAAGATCCGCCCCAGCTTCTCGGCCAGCGGGATACCCGGGCGGATCTCCTCCGCGATCACCCCGCCGCGCACGTTGACCGCGTCGGGCACGAGCTCACCGGCCAGAGCCAGCCGGACCGAGCGAGCCACCGCGACACCGGCACGCTCCTGAGCCTCGAGGGTGGAGGCACCCAGGTGCGGGCTGAGCACAGAT
>JAJZTN010000212.1 GCA_021848885.1 Actinomycetes bacterium | reverse complement strand
GGCCGGCGCGGGCCGGCGGGGCCGGGGGGCCGCCGGGCGGCAGGGTCCAGCCACCCCGAAATGGCCAGGCGAGGAACGCCCCGGCTCACTTCACACGGCGTACCAACGCCAAACCGCCGAAATCGGCCTCCAAACCGATAGCAAGCCTGCTTCACGTGATCGCCGCAGGGGGTCGGCGGCCCAGGCTCCCCGCGGGCGCCCCGCCGGGGGCGAGGGAGCGCAGGGGGTCGGCGGCCCAGGCTCCCCGCGGGCGCCCCGCCGGGGGCGAGGGAGCGCAGGGGGTCGGCGCGCGCGGCGCACCGGGGTTGACCCCCGGGATGACCAGGGCCGTCAACACCGTTGACCCGGGTGACCCTGACCTGGAGGTGCTCGCCGTGCCGTATGGCAGCTTCGCAACCCGCATGCCCGGCCCCGAGGATGCCCTTCCCGGTCGGGCCGAGCGACCCTACGCCGTCGCCGAGCGTCACGCTGTACTCGGTACCCCTCTGGACGGGCCGATCCCAGCCGGGCACGAGGTGGCCGTCTTCGGGCTGGGCTGCTTCTGGGGCGCCGAGCGCGTCTTCTGGCGCACCCCCGGGGTCTACTCGACCTCCGTCGGCTACGCCGGCGGGAGCACCCCGCACCCGACGTACGAGGAGGTGTGCTCAGGGCGCACCGGTCACGCCGAGGTGGTGCGGGTGGTCTACGACCCCGCGGTAGTCGGCTTCGCCGCGCTGCTCAAGATCTTCTGGGAGGCCCACGACCCGACGCAGGGCTACCGGCAGGGCAACGATGTCGGCACGCAGTACCGCTCGGCGATCTACGTCACGGATGGCGTGCAGCGCGCCGTGGCCGAGGCATCGCTTCGGGACTACCAGGAGGTGCTGCGCCGAGCCGGCTACGCGGCGATCACCACCGAGGTCGCCCCGGCCCCAGCGTTCTACCTGGCAGAGGAGTATCACCAGCAGTATCTGCACAAGAACCCGAACGGCTACTGCGGCCTCGGCGGAACGGGCGTGGCCTGTCCGGTGGGACCGGCCCCGGCGCAGGGCTGAGGGCGGGGCGGCGGGGCCGGCGCGGGGCGGCGGGGCCGGCGCGGGGCGGCGGGGCCGGCGCGGGCCGGCGGGGCCGGGGGGCCGCCGGGCGGCAGGGTCCAGCCACCCCGAAATGGCCAGGCGAGGCACGCCCCGGCTCACTTCACACGGCGTACCAACGCCAAACCGCCGAAATCGGCCTCCAAACCGATAGCAAGCCTGCTTCACGTGATCGCCGCAGGCGGTCGCCGGCCCGCAGGCGAACGGCGGCCCGCAGGCGGACGGCGGCCCACAGGCGGACAGCGGCCCAACCGGCCCAACCGGCCCAACCGGCCCAACCGGCCCAACCGGCCCAACCGGCCCGGCCCCCGGCGGCGCTACCGGGCGGTCAGGTGACCGAGCAGATCGGCCCGGGTGAGCACCCCGACCGGCTTGCCGTCCTCGAGCACGAGCAGGGCTCCGGCCGACTGCAGCGCGGTGACCGCCTCGCTGACCGGCTCGCCCGCCCCGATGAGCGGCAGCGGCGCCTCGATGTGCCGCTCCACCGGGTCGGCCAACCCCGCGGCGCCGCTGAACAGCCGCTCGAGCAGGTGCCGCTCGCTGACGCTGCCGGCCACCTCACCGGCCATGACAGGCGGCTCGGCCTTGACCACCGGCATCTGGGAGACGCCGTACTCACGCAGGATGTTCACCGCGTCGCGCACCGTCTCGTTCGGGTGGGTGTGCACGAGGGCGGGCAGCGTCGGACCCTTGGCCCGCAGAACCTCCCCGACGGTGACTCCCGCCTGTCCCTCGATGAAGCCGTAGGAGGCCATCCACTCGTCGTTGAAGATCTTCGACAGGTAGCCCCGTCCCCCGTCAGGAAGCAGTACGACGACGACGTCGTCGGGACCGAGTCGGCGGGCCACCTGCAGCGCCGCCACCACCGCCATGCCGCAGGAGCCACCGACCAGCAGGCCCTCCTCCCGAGCCAGCCGGCGGGTCATGGCGAAGGAGTCCCGGTCGCTGACGGCCACGATCTCGTCGGGCACCGACGGGTCATAGGCCTTGGGCCAGAAGTCCTCCCCGACCCCCTCGACGAGGTAGGGCCGCCCGCTGCCCCCGGAGTAGACCGAACCCTCCGGGTCGGCGCCGATGACGCGCACCCGCCCCTGGCTGACCTCCTTGAGGTAGCGGCCGGTGCCGGTGATCGTCCCGCCGGTGCCGATCCCGACCACCACGTGGGTCACTCGCCCATCGGTGTCCGCCCATATCTCCGGTCCAGTCGAGCGGTAGTGGCTCTCCGGACCCTCCGGGTTGGAGTACTGGTCCGGCTTCCAGGCACCCTCGATCTCGCGAACCAGCCGATCAGACACCGAGTAGTAGCTGTCCGGGTGCTCGGGAGGTACCGCGGTGGGGCACACCACGACCTGCGCCCCGTAGGCCTTGAGCACGTTGCGCTTGTCCTCGCTGACCTTGTCCGGGCAGACGAAGACACAGTGGTAGCCGCGCTGCTGCGCCACCAGCGCCAGCCCCACACCGGTGTTGCCGGAGGTGGGCTCGACGATGGTGCCGCCGGGGCCCAGCAGGCCGTCCCGCTCGGCCGCGTCGATCATGCGGACCGCGATGCGGTCCTTCACCGACCCGCCGGGGTTGAGGTACTCGATCTTGGCCAGCACGGTCGCGGCAATCCCCTCGGCCACCGAGCGCAGCCGGACCAGGGGGGTGTTGCCGACAAGGTCGATGACCGATTCGAAGTACCTCACGAACGGGCAGCCTAGACGCCACGACGGCCCCTGCGGAGCGAGCCGGCCAGCGGCTAGCCTGCAGGTGACCGCCGTCACCGACCCGCGGCGGCGGGTGAGCGGGGAGGTGCGCCGTGCTGGCGAGGGGCTGGTCCGGCGGCCGAGCGCGGGCGGCCCGGCGGATCGCGGCGGCGGCGGCGTACGGGGCGGCCTTCGGCGGTGGTGGCGCGGGCCTGCTGGGCGCCTCGGCCCTGGCACTGCTGGCGGCGCAGGCTGCCCGGGCACGCCGACGTATCCCGCAGGCCGACCAGGAGCCCCCGGACTGCGACGGGCGATACGGGGCCGGGCTGCCCGGCGTGCCGCTTCGCCTCGCCCTGCTCGGTGACTCCAGCGCCGCCGGCTACGGCTGCGAGCACGCCCGGCACTCCCCCGGCGCGGTCATGGCGCGCGGGTTGGCCGCCGCGGCGAACCGTCCCGTCGACCTGCGCTGCCTGGCCGAGGTCGGGGCGAAGTCCACCGACTTGCCCGGCCAGGTCGCCGGGGCACGGTCGTGGCAGCCCGACGTCGTGGTGGTCATGGTCGGGGCCAACGACGTGACGCACCGGGTGCGGCCCTCCACGTCGGTGGCGGCCCTGGCCACGGCGGTGCGAGACCTGCGGGCTGGTGGCAGCCAGGTCGTCGTGGGCACCTGCCCGGACCTTGGCACGATCGAGCCGGTGGCTCAGCCGCTGCGTCACGTGGCTCGCCGGATGAGCCGGCGGCTGGCC
>JAJZTN010000211.1 GCA_021848885.1 Actinomycetes bacterium | reverse complement strand
GCTTGCCGCGGCGGGTGACGAAGCAGCTCGGCGATCGAGGGGACGTCGACTAGAACATGACCTCCCGTCGTGCTCAGGATGGTGTTCTCGGAGGGCAGCGAGATGATCGTGTAGTCACCCGGCAGGCTGCCGCGACTGGCCAGGAAGACCGGGGCGAAGGCAGCCAGCGACTGCGTGGCAGGCCGCGCGGCAGCCGAGCGGGAGAACGACGTGACGTTCTCACCCAGATCCGTGGTGATCATGTTGAGGTAGCGCTGCGCGAAGACCTGGGTGAACTGGAACACCACGATGCCCAGCACGGTCACGATGACGAGCGCGTGGAACCCCGCGAGTCGCGTCGCGGTGCCGACGCGGGGCCAGCGGCCCCGCCGACAGCCGGACTCCTCCGGCGGCATGTCGGTGGTCCATGCAGGCGCATCCGTTGCCGCCGGGGGTCGCTTCGGAGCACGCCGGGCCCCCTCAGCACCGGGCACGGTGCCCGCTACCTCTGGCCGGTGTGCTCCCCGGTGCTGCACTGCCACGGCTCAGTCACCGCTGCCGGGGGAGGGGCTCGAAGTGTCGCGGTCGACGTCCATCGGCTCCGGCGTCGAGGTGGTCGTCGTGGGAGTGCGCATCGCTGCCGGGGAAGGAGAGGACGGTGTCGGCGACGATGCCAGCGGCGTCGGACTGCTCGGCGGAGTCAAGGTGATGACCTCGACGCCATGGGAGGCGGTAAGGGCACCCGGTGTGATCACCTCGACGGTGGGCCCAGAGTTGGGGGCCGGCTCGGAGGCCACGCCGACCTCACCGGTCGAGGAGGTCGGGGCCGGTGTCGCGGACAGGCCGTTGCTACCGGCATCCAGTGCGGACGAGGAATGGGCGCGCGGGGAGCGATCTCGCTCGAGGAGGGGACGGTCGACGAGCGCGCGCTCGGGCGGGCGCATCCGGTCCGCGACGCTCAGCTCGGCTGACACCAGCACGGCGAGCACGAGCGCGGAGGCTGCCACGGCAGGGTAGAGCCACCATGGTGAGGCCGTGCGGTGCGCACGACCGGCGCCCTGTCGCATGTCGCGCTCTCCCTCACCAGGCCACCGCTGCGGTGACCCTCCTCGATCGCCGGTCGGGCCTCAGCAGGTCGGGACCGCAACCGGGTGGGCCCACTGTAGGGGAGCCCACACGATGGGGTGGAAGTCCAGGGCAGTCCCGCGCCCCACCCCGTAGACGCTCAGCCCCGCGGCGGCAGCCGCGTCCAGGTCGATCACTCCCGCCGCGTCGATGAGCACGTGGCCAGCCATCCGCTCGGCCAGCGCGGTCAGGTCGAGGTGTCGGAACTCCTCGCACCCGATGGTGATCACCGTCGCGTCGGCTCCGGTGACGGCCGCCTCGGGGGTGGGCTCCCAGCGACCCAGCCCGGCCATCGGGCCGGTCAGCGGGTCGTGGCAGCGCAGCTGCGCCCCGGCTGCGACGAGCCACCGCGCGATGGCGACCCCGGGCGAGTCACGCGTGTCATCGGTGCCGGGCTTGAAGGCCAGGCCCAGCACGGCGATGCGGGCCCCGGCGAGTCGGCCGAGGCTGAGCCTGAGCTTGTCGGTCACCGACTCGCGGGCCAGGACGTTCTGCCGCTCCGCGGCGTCCGCGACCGGTGTGGGAACGTCGAGCGCGGCGCCGACCGCACGGAAGCCGGCGACGTCCTTGGGCAGGCAGGACCCTCCGTAGCCGGGGCCGGGGCGGAGGAAGGCGGCGCCGATCCGGGAGTCCAGGCCGACGCCCTCCAACACCGTCGCGGCGTCGGTGCCCAGCGCCTCGCACAGCCGGGCCACCTCGTTTGCGAAGGAGATCTTCACGGCGAGCATGGTGTTCGCGGCGTACTTGACCAGCTCGGCCCCGCGCCGGTCGCAGTGCACCACCTGGCTTCCCGGGGGATAGAGGCTGACCACCACCTCGGCGACCTCGCGCTCCTCGGCGCCGACCACGACTCGGTCCGGTGCCAGGAAGTCGGCCACCGCCTGGGACTCGCGCAGGAACTCCGGGCTGGAGGCGACCCGGATCCGCACGCCCGCGCGCGCCTCGGCCGCCACGATCAGCTCGAGCGCCTCGCAGCTGCCCGGCGGCACGGTGCTCTTCACGACGATGATCAGGTCGCGGGCCGCCGCCCGGGCCAGCTGCCGCGCCGCCGCCGCCAGGTGCCCCAGGTCCGGCTCGCCGTTGGGCTGCGGTGGGGTCCCGACGCACAGCAGCGCCACCTCGGCCCCCCGCAGGGCCTGCTCGGTGTCGTCGAGAAAGCTCAGCCGGCCGCTGGCCATCCCCTCGGCCACCAGCTCGTCCAGCCCCGGCTCGTGGATGGGGACCCGGCCGTGGCGAAGTTGGTTGAGCCGGTGCTCGTCGGCCTCCAGGCAGCGGACCCGGTGGCCCAGGTGGGACAGGCAGGCGGCCGCGGTGAGGCCGACGTAGCCCGCCCCGACGACGCAGACCTGTCGTGACACGGGGGGGATCACGGTCAGGGGGGCCGGGCTGCTGGGCGTCATGGCTGCTCCTGGCGTCATGGTTGGTCCTAGCTCGCTGACTGGGTGGGGGCCCAGGCGTGCTCCGGGCGGGCAGGGCCCATGGGGCCGAGGGAGCTCACGGGGTGCGCGGCGCCCGCGAGGCGCCCGCTCGGTTGGTGCAGGCGTCGGTAGACCCCCTCGGTGCGGACAAGGTCGGCGTGCACTCCGCGCTCGACGATGCGCCCACCGGCAAGCACCGCGATGATGTCGGCGCTGTGAGCGGCGGCCATCCGGTGGGTGACCATGAGGGTCGTGCGGCCTTGGCACAGCCGCTCGAGTGCGGCCAGCACCACCGCCTCGGTGCCCGGGTCGAGCCCCGTGGTGGGTTCGTCGAGCAGCAGGACCGGCGCGTCACGCACCATCGCACGGGCCATCGCGACGCATTGGCGCTGACCGCCGGACAGCTGGGTGCCGCGCTCTCCGATCTCGGTGTCGTAGCCGTCGCGCAGCCCCGCCAGCACCTCGTGTACGCCGACCGCCTTGGCCGCGGCCACCGCATCGGCGCGGGAGGCGCGGGCGGTGCCGTAGACGACGTTCTCCCAGACGGTGGGGCGCAGCAGGGCCATCTCCTGCGGCACGAAGGCGATGCGCTGGCGCAGCCAGGTCAGGTCCAGGTCGCGCAGGTCAACCCCGTCCAGTCGGACAACGCCGCGCTCGGGGTCCAGGAACCGTGGCACCAGCAGCAGCAGCGTGCTCTTGCCTGACCCGGTCGCACCGACCAGGGCGAGGGACTGACCTGCCGGCACGCTCAGCTCGACCTGTTTGAGCACCAGGTCCGAGCCGGGGTGGGCCACACTGACCTGCTCGAAGGTGATCTCGCCGCGCACCCGCCGCGGCCGAACGGGGTCGGGGCGTTGCCGGACATGGTCCTGGGTGGCCAGGATCTCGGCGATGCGTTCGGCGGAGGCCTGCCCGCGACCCAGCGTTCCGGCGAGCTTGGCCAGCTGACGAGTCGGGGAGTACATCCCGCGGAAGTAGGCGCTGAAGACCA
>JAJZTN010000210.1 GCA_021848885.1 Actinomycetes bacterium | reverse complement strand
GGGCCTCGGTGCGGGCGGGCCGCGGGTGCGGGCGGCCCGCGGGCGCGGGGCGTGGGTGAGCAGGGTCGCGGCCAGTTGCCGTGGAGTCTGCTCCGCCGTCGGCGTGGATGCGGCACGATCGCTGCATGACCCTGGCCCGCCGAGCGCGACCCCGTGCCCGCTGAGACCTCCCAGACCCTGGATCGGGGTCTGCGGGTGCTTGAGCTGCTCGCGCATACCACGGGCGGTCTGACCGTGACCGAACTGGCCCAGCATCTGGGGGTCGGCCGGGCGGTGGTCTATCGGCTGCTGGCCACACTGGAGGAGCACAGTCTGGTCCGCCGTTCCACCGCCGACGCCCGGATCCGGATCGGTCTCGGAATACTTCAGCTGGCCCATCGGGTGCAGCCGATGCTGCGCGCGGCGGCGCTTCCCGTGCTGCGCCGGTTGGCTGAGGAGCTCGGCGTGACCGCGCACCTGACCATTGCGGAGGGCAGCGAGGCGTTGGCCGTGGCCGTGGTCGAGCCGAGCTGGACCGACTACCACGTGGCTTACCGGATCGGGTCGCGACACCCGCTGGAGCGCGGTGCGGCTGGCCGGGCGATCCTGGCCGGCCGGCGGGGCGAGTCCAGCTACGTCTTCTCCAGCGGCGAGCTGTACTCCGGCGCGTCCGGGGTGGCCGCGCCGGTGCTCGGTGTTGCGGCGGTCGAGGCCTCGGTCGGGGTGGTCGCCCTGGCGCAGCTGGACCCCGCGGTTGCGGGCCCGCAGGTGCGCGACGCGGCCAACGCGATAGCCGCCGCGTTGCGCTGACCCGGGTGGCCCGAGGTCCGGTGCGGTGGCGGGGCGGCGTACGGCGGCGCGGCGCGGGGCGCTGTGCGGCGTGGGGCGGGGTGGCCGGGCGCGGGGCGATGTGCCGCACGGCGTGGGGCGGTGTGCCGCACGGCGTGGGGCGGTGTGCGGCGGCGCGGCGTTCGGGGAGTGCCGCGGTGTGACACCGTGCCAATAGGAATGCCGCAGCGTGACGTCGTGGCATGCGAGGGGCCCGGCGGTCCCTCAGTCGGTGGCGACGGCCTGCAGGAGGGGAAGCACCCGGTAGTGCACCTGGGTGGCCAGCGCTACCACGGTCGAGGTGCGCTCGATGCCGGGCGCGGCCACCACGAGGTCGATCACTCGCTGCAGATCGGCGTTGGAGCGAGCCACCACCCGGCAGAACATGTCCGCAGCCCCGGTGATCGTGTAGACCTCCAGCACCTCCGGGATGCGACCCAGGTGCTCGGCGACTGCCTGATGCCCGTGCCCCTGGCGGATCTCCAGGGTTGCGAAGGCGGTCACCGTGAAGCCCAGCGCGGTCGGATCCAGGTCGGGCCCATAGCCGGTGACGACACCCTCTCGCTGCAGCCGCTCAAGGCGGGCCTGTACGGTGCCGCGAGCGACCCCGAGCCGTCGGGAGGCCTCCAGCACTCCCACCCGGGGTTCATCGGCGAAGAGCCGGATGATGCGGGCGTCGAGCCGGTCGACGGGCATCGCTCCTCCTTGACCCCTGTGGACTGCTCAACCTGCACAGTCTATGGGCGGGCTGTCCAGTCATGGTGCGCTTGCTGCCCAGGACGGATAGGAAAGGTTGCCCAGGCTGACGCGACTGCCCAACGCTCCGGGCAGCCGCGGAAAGAGCCCGGGCGGAGGCTGGGTCGGGTTCGTGCAGCCGTACGCCGCCCGCCCTCCGCGCGGATCGTGCCGCCCGCCCTCCGCGCGGATCGTGCCGCCCGCCGGGTGAGGCCGTCAGCTTCAGCTGAGCGCCGGGCGGATCGTGCCGGTCACCGGGCCGAGGCCGATCGGCACCCCGTCGGAACCCGGCGCCCAGGCGGAGATCGTCACGGTGTCACCGTCGTCCAGGAAGGTCCGCTGCTGCCCGTCGGCCAGGTGCACCGGTTGGGTGCCGTTCCAGGTCAGCTCGACAAGCGACCCGCGCTGGTCGTGCTCGGCGCCAGACACCGTGCCCGAGGCGAAGAGGTCTCCCGTACGCAGCGAGGCACCGTTGGCGGTCAGGTGCGCCAGCTGTTGGGCCGGGGTCCAGTACATCGTCGAGAAGGGTGGGCGGGACACCACGGTGCCGTTGAGCTGGACCTCAAGCCTCAGGTCCAGCCCCCACTCGGATCCGTTCCCGAGGTAACCCAACGGCGGGGGGTCCTGGCGCGGCGCGGAGACGCGGGCCGGCTCGAGCGCCTCCAGCGGCACCACCCAGGCGGAGATCGATGTCGCGAAGGACTTGCCCAGGAATGGCCCGAGTGGCACGTACTCCAGAGCCTGGATGTCGCGGGCACTCCAGTCGTTGACCAGCACGACCCCGAAGACGTGCTCGGCGAACTCCTCCGGGCCGACCGGCTGGCCCAACGAAGAGGGCACCCCGACGACGAAGCCGACCTCAGCCTCGAAGTCCAGCCGGGTGCTCGGCCCGTACGCCGGATCGGCATCTGGGGCAAGCCGACGCTGCCCGCACGGGCGCACCACGTCTGTGCCGGTCGGCACGATTGTGCCGGCTCTGCCGTGGTAGCCGATCGGCAGGTGCAGCCAGGCGGTCGGCAGCGCCGGGGCGTCCGGGCGCAGGATCCGCCCGAGGTTCTCGGCATGCTGACGGGAGGAGAAGAAGTCGACGTAGTCGCCCACCTCGAACGGGCGGTGCATCCGAACCTGCGACATCGGGAACAGGTGCGGGGCCATGAGCTCCTCGTCCCCGGGGTGGGTGAGGATCTCGGTCAGCCACTCCCGTACCGTCGTCCAGGCCGGCCGGCCCAGCCGCATGAAGGCGTTGAGCGAGGGTTCAGCGAACACGTGCCCGCCGTCCAGCCCGGCAACTGCGGCCGCGGCAGCCAGGTCCAGGACGTGCTCGCCGATGGCCACCCCGACCCGGGGTGCCTCTTCGTTGGAGGAGAACACCCCGTAGGGCAGGTTCTGGACCGGGAACGGTGACCCGTCCGGCACCGGCACCCAGCTCGTGGCGGTCATCGCTGCCCTTCCTTCTCGGGGTCGTCTTCCGACCTGGCGTAGCGAGCCAGCTGACCGGCCCGTCGATGTCGCGGGGACTGAAGACGATGCAGGAGGACCGTGCCACGGCGGTGGGTCCCGCGTCGAGCCTGGCGGGTCCCGCGTCGAGCCTGGCGGGTCCCGCGTCGAGCCTGGCGGGTCCCGCGTCGATCCCCAAGCCCGGCCACTCGGCCCGGCCGCCCGGCCCGGCCGCTGACCACCGTGGCTCCGCCCGGCCGCTCGGCCCTGCCGCAGCTCGCGGCAGGGCCCGGGAGCGGCGGCGCGCTCTCATCCTCGTGATCGTGAAGGGTTTCATGGCCCAGAGGCCATGAAACCCTTCACGATCACGAAAGGTGACGCCTGCAGGCCCATCCCGGGGCGGGTCGCGGGGCTCAACGTCGTACCTGGATCCCGGCCCGCTCCATCTCGGCGACGGCGCGCTCGTCGTCTCCGGCGTTGAGGTTGACGAACCGGGTCGCCGACAGCGGCACGACCGTCGGGAAACCCAACCGGACCG
>JAJZTN010000044.1 GCA_021848885.1 Actinomycetes bacterium | reverse complement strand
GCCGAGGTTGGTCGCCCGAGTCGTCACGGAAAGCCCCCCAGCGCTGAGCTCGTAGTCGACCTCGACGTCGAGGGTGAAGGGGTAGCCCGGCATCGGGTGGATCCGGGTCGACATCACCACCCGGGACTGCCACCGATGGGCGGGCTGCCAGCTGCGCCAGCGCAGCAGGCCGTGGATCGCGTTGTGCCTGTCCGGCTCGGTCAGTGCGACCTGGTGCTGCTGCCCCTCCCAGCTGTAGCGACCGTCGGCCAGCCGGTTGGGCCACGGGATGAGCGGGCTGCCGTGCCCGCCGTCACACATCGACCCGATGTCGAAGCCCTGCACCACCTCACGACCGGCCCAGGTGTACTCACGCAGGGCCGCGCCCACCTCGACCACCACGGCGCGCTGGTCGCCGAAGCGGATCTCGTGCTGTGCGCCCGAGGGGTGCACGCTCATCGGGGACCCTCCCTGCTCCGCCGGACCCGGGAACGGTAGCGGCTCAGGCATGGGTGGGTGCGCGAGATGCGTCCGAGGGGCCACCATCGTCTGCGGATGACGGCCCCTCGCAGCAGCGGCGCTGATCAGGCCTGACGCACGGCCTGCACGTCGATCTCGAGCTTGACGTTCTTGCTCACCAGCACCCCGCCGGCGTCCAAGGCGACGTTCCAGGTCAGCCCCCATGCCTCGCGGTCCACCTCGGCGCTGGCCGTGAAACCGGCGCGCTCCCCGCCCCACGGGTCCGGTCCCACGCCCTCGGGCTCCACGGCCAGGTCGACGGAGCGGGTGACGCCCTTGATGGTCAAGTCACCGGTCAGCACGTACCGGCCGCCGCCGTCGGTCTTCACCTCGGTCGAGCGGAACGTCATCGTCGGGTGGTTGTCCACGTCGAAGAAGTCCGCCGACTTCAGGTGCTCGTCGCGCCGGTCGTCACCGGTGGTCACGCTGGCGACCTGAATGGTCACCTCAGCGCTGGAGGCCAGCGGCTCCTCGGCGAAGGTGATCGAGCCGGTGAAGTCGCTGAACCGGCCGCGCACCTTGGTCACCATCAGGTGGCGGGCGACGAAGCCGATGGTGGTGTGGGACGGGTCGAGGGTGAAGGTGCCGGGAGCCGGGATCTGCACGCCGTTGTGCGAACGAACGTTGACGGTAGTCATGCTCGGGTCCTCTCATGGGGCTACAGCGGTGCGAAACCGCGGGTCGTGACCGACCGGCGGAAGAGTCGGTCATTGCTAGAACAATAGTTGTTCACGCAATAGTTCGCAAACGCAACCAGTCTTGGTAAAGTGTTGGTATGACCAACACTGCCCCGACCGCAGCCGACCCCATAACCGACGAGCGCCTCACCGCCACGGGCCTGCTCGAGGAGGTTCGCGCCGGGCTGCAGGAGGCGTTCGCCAGCCAGTTCGCCGAGCAGGGCCTGTCCCCGCTGGAGTTCGAGGTGCTCCTGCGGCTGGCCCGCTCACCCCAGCACCGGCTGCGGATGGCCGACCTGGCTGCCCAGGTGCTCATGTCGGCGAGCGGGCTGACCAGGGTCGCCGACCGGCTGGAAGCCGCGGGGTTGCTCGAGCGCTCCAGCTGCAGCGAGGACCGGCGCGGCACCTGGGCGGCAGCGACCCCGGCGGGGATGGCCCGGCTGCGGGCCATGCTTCCCGGGCACCTGGAGGTCATCGAGCGCTGGTACACCGGGGTGCTCAGCCCCGACGAGCTCGACCTGCTCATCCGGTTGCTGCGCAAGATCCGCGACGTGGTGCGCCCGGGCGCCGTGGCCGGAGTGGCGTAGGGCTACGCCGGGTCGGCCGGCGTACGCCGAGCCAGGCGTCGTACGCCGAGCCAGGCGTCGTACGCCGGATCAGGCCGGGCGGGGCGCGGCCGCCGTGGCGGCCCGGTCGATCGCGGCCAGCGACCTGAGCACCTGCTCCCGATCGGTGGTCCACCACAGCGGAGGCAGCGAGGCACGCAGGAAGCTCGCGTAGCGCGCGGTGGCCAGCCGCGAGTCGAGAACGGCGACCACACCGCGGTCGGTGCGCGAGCGGATCAGCCGGCCCGCACCCTGCGCCAGGCGAAGCGCGGCATGGGCGGCCGAGACGGCCATGAACCCGTTGCCACCGGCCCGCTCCACCGCCCGGGCCCGGGCCGACATCAGCGGGTCGTCCGGGCGCGGGAAGGGGATACGGTCGATCACCACGAGCTGGCAGCTGACACCGGGCACATCCACGCCCTGCCACAGCGACAGCGTGCCGAACAGGCAGGTCCGCGGGTCCTCGGCGAAAGCACGCACAAGCGCGGCGGTGCGCTCCTCGCCCTGACAGAGCAACGGAAGGTCCAGGCGTTCGCGAAGCATCTCGGCGGCGGACTGCGCGGCCCGAAGCGAGGAGAACAGGCCGAGGGTGCGACCGCCCGCAGCGTTGACCAGCTCGCCCAGCTCCTCAAGGGCGTGCTCGGATATGCCCTCCCGGCCCGGGGGAGGCAGGTGCCTGGCGACGTAGAGGATGCCCTGGTTGGGGTAGTCGAAAGGCGAACCGACATCGAGCGCGCGACAGGTCGGGGTTGCCTGGCCCGCACCGCCGGACCCTGGCAGCACCAGACCCAGCCCGCGGGCCAGCCCCTCGAAGGAGCCCCCGAGGGTCAGTGTCGCCGAGGTGAGCACGACCGTGGCCTGCTCGAAGAGGGTGGCGCGCAGCAGGTCGTGCACGGCCAGCGGCGCCACGTGAAGCACCGGCCCACGGCGTTCGTCGTGGCGAAGCCAGCTCACGTCGTGCTCGTCGTGGGCGAGCAGCCGCTCGGCGGCCTCGTGCACCACCTCGACCGCGGCGCGCGCCATCGCCTTGGCGCCCTCCTCGCTGCCCCGCTCGGCGCTGAGGGCGCTCAGCGTCGCCCGGGCAGCGTCGCGGACCGAGGCCAGTACGGCGCCCAGCGCCTCGGGCAGCTCGTCCAGTCGCCCCTCGGGCATCCCGGTGAGCAGGCCGGTCAGCGTGGCCGCGCCGCGCTCGAGCAGCTGGGGCTGCTCCGACGAGGTCGCACGCAGCACCCGGCCGGCCCGTTTCGCGGCCCGCTCCACCATCGCGGCGGACAGCTCGGCGGTTGCGGCCCCGGTGACCCTCTCGACCAGCTCGTGCGCCTCGTCGACGACCACGACGTCGTGCTCGGGCAGCACCGGCAGACCCTCGATCGCGTCGATGGCCAGCAGCGCGTGGTTGGTCACGACGATGTCGGCGTCGCGGGCCCGATCCCGGGCCAGCTCGGCGAAGCAGTCGGCGGCCACCGGGCACCGTGCGGCCCCCAGGCACTCCCGGGCGCCCACCGAGACCTGGGACCAGGCTCGCTCCCCCACCCCCGGGACGAGCTCGTCGCGGTCCCCGGTGCTGGTCTGCTCGGCCCATGCCCGCGCCCGCACGACCTCGCGGCCCGTCGCCGTGGTCGGCTCGGCGGTGAACAGCGCCTCGTCGTCCTCGACCGGCATGCCACCGGCGACCCGGTTCCGGCACACGTAGTTGCGCCGTCCCTTGAGCACCGCGAAGGTGGGCCGGCGCGGCAGCAGCGCCGCCAGCGCGTCGGCGATCGCGGGCAGGTCCCGGTCGACAACCTGGTGCTGCAGCGCGATGGTGGCCGTCGCCACGACGACGCCCTCACCCGAGTCCAACGCGTGCAGCACGGCCGGAACGAGGTATCCCAACGACTTCCCGGTGCCGGTGCCGGCCTGAACGAGCAGGTGCTCCCCACCCTCGATCGCCTCCGCGACCGCCTCGGCCATGCGGGCCTGACCGTCCCGGTGCTCCCCGCCGACCGCGGCGACCGCGGCCCGCAGCGCGGCGGTGATCCGGTCCGGGTCGAGCACCCGTGCAACCTACCCGGGTCCGGTGGCCAGGCCGGTGCGTCGTACCCAGGGATGGGCGCGCTGGGGCCCGCGCGGATGGGTGCGCTGGTGCCCGCGCGGGACTCAGGCCGGGGACGCGGTCACCGAGACCTCGGCGACGGCGAGCAGTGCGTCCATCTCCTCGGCCGGCAGTGGCCGCGCGAACAGGTAGCCCTGCCCCTGGGTGCAACCGAAGCTGGCCATGAGGTCGCGCTGCGCCTGGGTCTCGATACCCTCGGCCACCGTGGTCAGCCCAAGGGAGGTGCCCAACTCCACGATGGTGCGGGCCAGCTCGGCACGCCCGGGCTCGCAGTCGGCACCGACGTGCTGGACGAAGCTCTGGTCGATCTTGAGCACGTCCACGGGGAAGCGCATCAGGTAGGACAGCGAGGAGTAGCCCGTGCCGAAGTCGTCCACCGCGATGCGCACCCCGAAGGACTTCAGCCCCTGCAGCAGGGCGAGCACCTCCTCGGTCCGTTCGATGAGCACCCCCTCGGTCAGCTCCAGAGTCAGCGCCGCGGGGGGCAGGCCGGTCGCGGACAGCACGTCGTGCACCGTGCGGGGCAGGTGTGGCCCGAGCTGGCGCGGGGAGACGTTGACCGCGACGCGGAACGGCGCACCGTTGCGACCGAACGACTGCCAAGCCACCGCCTGACGGCACGACTCCTCAAGTGCCCAGCGGCCGATGTCCTCGACCAGTCCGGTCTCCTCGGCGATGTCGATGAAAGCCGACGGCAGCACGAGGCCGCGATCCGGGTGCCGCCAGCGGATCAGCGCCTCCACCCCGACGATGCGGTTGTCCGCCAGCGACACGATGGGCTGGTAGTACATGACCAGGTCCCCGTTGCGCACCGCTGCTCGCAGGTCGCCCTCGGCGCGCACCCGGGCCAGCAACGCGTCGTGCATCGCGCTCTCGAACCGGACGAAGCCCACGTCCCGGCGTGCCTTGGCCCGGTACATCGCCAGGTCGGCGTTGCGCAGCAGCTGGTCGGCGCTCTCCTCCCCCGCATCGTTCACGGCGATGCCGATGCTGGCACCCAGCACGAGCTGCCGGCCGTCGACGAGGAAGGCCGAGGCTAGGCTGCGCCGCACCCGCTCGGCCACCCAGACCGCCCCCTGCTCGGCTTCCTCGCCCTGCACGAGGATGGCGAACTCGTCGCCGCCGAGCCGGGCCACCATGTCCCCGGGACGCACCGAGCTGCGCAGCCGTTTGCCGACCAGACCGAGCAGCTGGTCGCCGATGTGGTGGCCCTGGGTGTCGTTGACGGCCTTGAAACCGTCAAGGTCGAGGAAGAGCACCGCGACCCGGCCGGGCTCGGCGTACATGACGGTGGCCCGCTCCACCCGGGTGCGGAACAGGGCCCGGTTGGCCAGCCCGGTCAGCCCGTCGCTGTAGGCCTGCCGGGTCAGCTGCTCCTGCAGCTTGCGCCGCTCGGAGACGTCGCGGGTGTTGAGCACGAGCCCGCCGATGTCGGGGTCCTCCAGAAGTGAGGTCACGGTCGTCTCGGTGTCGCACCATCCGCCGTTGGCATGCCAGACCGGCAGGTCCAGGCTGACCGGGCGGCCCGGCGTACGCGTCGCCGCGAGCAGGGCGTCGGCCAGCCGACGAGCGTCCGAGGGTCTCAGCAACCCGCTGATCCGGGTGCCGACGACCAGGTTCGGGTCGTGGCCCAGCACCTGCGTCAGCGCCGGGGTGGCGAAGAGTACGACGCCCCGGGGGTCGACCACCGTGATGACGTCGGAGGAGTTCTGCACAAGCGAGCGGAACCACTTCTCCCGGGCACCCAGGTCGAGGGTCCGGGTCGTGACCAGCCGGTCCATCGTGCGGTGCACCTGCAGACTCTCCAGCCTGGTCAGAGTGGTCGAAACCACAAGCACGAGGACCAGGGCGAGCAGGAAACCCGCGGTGAACGGCGACATCTGCAGCCGGGCGATGACCGAGACCAGCACGGCCACACCGCCCAGGCCTAGCGGGATGAAGGGGACGAGCACGGCGACGCGTTCCCGCGTGGTCGCCACCCGGTCGGACTCGGCGACCGGGACGACGGGGCGGGCTCCGTAGGCGAGCAGCACCGCCGCGACGGTGAGCACGCCGAGCAGGCCGGCTCGCGCCGGGGAGGAGCCATCGAAGGCCAGGCGGCCCGACACCGCGTCGACACCGGCGACCAGGGTCACCCCCACCCCGATGGCCAGCAGCTGGACGAACGGCAGGCCACCGGCGACTCGGGCCCGCCCGATCACGGTGGTCGCCGTGGTGGCGACCACGACGTCGACGAGCAGGGCGAGCAGCAGCAGGATGCCCAACCCGGTGGGCAGCAGGGCGGCATTCGGGATCACGTGGTCCCAGGCGACCACGAGCATGGACAGCGCGGCGGCCAGAGCGTCCAGGGAGGTGCGGGCCTGCACCCGCCGGTCCGCCGGCGGTGCGGGCAGCCGCAGCAGCCCGACCACAAGGATCGGGCCGAAGACGAGGGTGACCACGTCCATGCCGAGCCAACCCATCGTGCGGTGGCTGTTCTCGATCCAGGCCATGGTGAGAAACCACAACGACTGACCGGCCAGCGCGAAGGCGATGAGCAGCCACGGGGCGCCGCCCCGGCGCCGGGCGGCACGCAGCCGAGCCTGCGGGTCCGGGGTCGAGGGGTCCGGCGTCGAGGCGCCAGCGGTCGAGGCTCCAGGGGTCGAGGCTCCAGGGGTCGAGGCGCCAGCGGTCGAGGTGCCGCGGTCCTCGCCGGAGACGTTCTGCCCGGCCTCCTCGGCGGCACGCCGAGCGGTGCGGACCAGGACTGCCAGCGCCGTGGCCGCGGCCAGCACGAAGACGACGATTCCGCCAGTGCCGGCCAGCCGCTGCTGCCCGAGCAGGCCGGCGAGCAGGTCGAGCAGGCCGAGGGCGGCGAGCAGGCCCAGCCACGTGCGCGCACTCAGCTTCAGCGGCTCGCCGTTGGACACGCCCTGGTGATCGTCACGCACCCAGCTGGCGTGAAGCCAACCGGGCCGCCCCAGCGCGCAGGTTCACCCGGACGGGCTAACCTGACGGGCTGGCGAGGCAGCGACCTGCTCCAGCTCGGCGGCCAGGGAGGCCGGCACCCGGGCCCGCAGCAGCGTGCCCGCGGAGGTGTGCTGCGTCTCGAGCACCTCCCCGTCCCGGTGCGCCCGGGCCAGCAGAGCGCCGTACGGGTAGGGCACCAGCAGTTCGACCTGCACCGACGGGCGGGGCAGCAGCTCATCGAGCCGGGCGGCCAACCGGTCAAGTCCGGCGCCGGTGCGGGCTGAGACGACCACCGCGTCCCGCTCGAGCCGGCAGATCCGGTCCAGCACGGCTGGGTCGGCCGCATCCGCCTTGTTGACCACGACGAGCTCGGGCAGGTCGGCGGCGTCGATCTCCGCCAGGACCTGGCGCACCGCCCGCAGCTGCCCTTCCGGGTCCGGGTGCGAGCCGTCGACGACGTGCAGCACCACGTCAGCCTGGGCCACCTCCTCCAGGGTCGAGCGGAACGCCTCGACAAGCTGGTGCGGAAGGTGGCGGACGAAGCCGACCGTGTCGGTGAGGGTGTAGGGGCGGCCGCTGGGGGTCTGGGCTCGCCGGACCGTGGGGTCCAGGGTGGCGAAGAGCGCATCCTCGACCAGCACCCCGGCTCCGGTGAGCCGGTTGAGCAGCGAGGACTTGCCGGCGTTGGTGTAGCCGGCGATGGCCACCGACGGCACGGCAGCGCGCCGCCGCTGGGCCCGCATGGTGTCCCGCGCAGTCTGCATATGGGCGATCTCCCGGCGCAGCCGCGACATCCGGTCGCGGATCCGGCGTCGGTCGGTCTCGATCTTTGTCTCACCGGGGCCACGGGTGCCGATCCCGCCGCCACCGGCGACCCGGCCACCGGCCTGGCGGGACATCGACGCACCCCAGCCACGCAGCCGCGGGAGCATGTACTGCATCTGGGCCAGGGCTACCTGCGCCTTGCCCTCCCGGCTCTTGGCGTGCTGGGCGAAGATGTCCAGGATCAGGGCGGTGCGGTCGATCACCTTGACCTTGACGACGTCCTCGAGGTGGGTGAGCTGACCCGGGGTCAGCTCACCATCGCAGATGAGGGTGTCGGCTCCGCTGGACACCACGACGTCGCGCAGCTCGGCGGCCTTCCCAGACCCGACGTAGGTTGCCGGGTCGGGGCGGTCCCGGCGCTGCATGAGCGCCTCGAGCACCACCGAGCCGGCGGTCTCGGCCAGCGCCGCCAGCTCGGCAAGGGAGTTCTCAGCCTCGGTCGCGCTTCCCTCGGTCCACACCCCGATGAGCACGACCCGCTCCAGCCGCAGCTGGCGGTACTCGACCTCGCTGACATCCTGCAGCTCGGTGGAAAGCCCGGCGACCCGGCGAAGGGCCTGCCGGTCGGCCAGGTCGAACTGGTCACCGTCGAAGGACTCATCGACGGGCTCTGGGAAGGACTCGTGGAAGGGCAGGTCGGTCATCGGTTGGTCAGAGGCTTCGGTCATGTGTCCCGTCATCGGTCGGTGTCAGGTGGGTTGGTGTCACGTCGGTGTCAGGTGGGTTGGCGTCAGGTTGGTTGGTGTCAGGTCGGTGCCAGGCCCGTCTGTGTCAACACCGCCATGCCCTCCCGCCATCCCGTCGGGCCGGGCACAGCCCCAGCCTGACAGGCATCGTCCCGCCCGGCCAGGCAATTGCCGCCCAGCGGTGCTCGCGCCGCTCACCGGTGCCGCCGTGTCCACGCCGGGGACAGCACTCCGGACCCGACGATCTCGGCGGGCCCGGTCAGCTCGACCCGCCCGTCGATCGTCTCGGTGACGTGCAGCCGTCCACCAGGCACATCCACCGTCGTGGTGGCCGGCTGGGACCTCAGCGGGTCGTCGGCGCGGCCTCCGGCGCGGCCTCCGGTGCGGTCCTCGGGCGGGTCGGTCGGTCCTGCTCGGCGCGCCACCAGGGCGGCCGCGCACGCGCCTGTGCCGCACGAGCGGGTCTCCCCGACACCGCGCTCATGCACCCGCATCCGCACCGCCGACGGACCAGTGCGCACCACGAACTCGACGTTGACCCCGTCCGGGTAGGTCTCCGTCGGGGTGACCAGCGGTGCCACGCTCAGGTCCACATCGAGGTCGCTCTCCGGCACCAGCACGACGGCGTGCGGGTTGGGCAGCAGCGCCGCACTGGCAGCCCAGCTGCGCTCACCGACCCGCACCCGCAGACCAGGGACCTCGGGCAGCTCGAAGGCGCCCAGGTCCACCGTCAGCTGGTCATCCGGCTCCCAGCGCACCCGGCGTACGCCGCCTCGGGTGGCCAGTGGCAGCCCGGCACCGCCCGGTTGCACCCAGCCTCGCTCGGCCAGGTAGTGCGCGAAGACCCTCGCGCCGTTGCCGCACATCTGCGCCAGCGAGCCGTCGGCGTTGCGGTAGTCCATGAACCACTCCGCCTGCCCCGCCATCCCGGCCACCTCCGGCCCGGCCGCAGCGACCCGCACGACCCGCAGCACACCGTCGGCGCCGATCCCGGCCCGTCGGTCACATATGGCCCGGACCAGGGCAGGGCTGAGATCGAGCGCACCGTCGGGGTCGGGCAGCAGGACGAAGTCGTTCTCGGTGCCGTGCCCCTTGCTGAAGGCCAGCCCCTCAGGCCCGTGCCCGCTCATCCTTTGCCGCCGCTTCGCGCGGCGTTCAAGCCGATGGCCCGCAGGTACTCGGCCTCGGTCCGCTTGAGCACGTCCGGCCAGGACATCGCCGGCTCGACCTCTCGGTTGTGCCGCGTGATGCGCTCCCGCAGCTCGGCGTCGGTGACCAGCCGGACAACCGCGTCGACCATCTCCAGGTCACTACCGGCCAGCAGCCCCTCCTGCCCGTCGTGGACGAACTCGCGGATCCCGCTGACCGCCTTGGCGACTACCGGCAGCCCGGCGCAGCGGGCCTCCAGCGCGGCGATGCCGAAGGACTCCAGCTCCGATGGGGCGAGGAAGATGTCCGCGCGCCGGTAGAGGTCGCGGATTTCATCTCGGGGCAACCGGCCGAGCAGCCGGACCCATCCGCCCATGCCGTGCCGGGTCAGGAAGCGTTGCAACGTCGGGCGAGCCGGGCCCTCGCCGATGACCGAGGCGCGCAGCGGCACACCCGCCGGGACCAGGCGGCGCACCTCGCGCAGCATGCGCAGCAGTGGCAGGGGCCGCTTGCGCGGGGCCAGGCGCATGGTGGCCACCAGGTGCACCGCATCGTCATCGCGCGCGGCAGGGCTTACCCGCCAGGCGGCCACGTCGATGCCGTTGGGCAGCACCGCGACCGCGGTGCCCCGCCCGGCGATGCGGCGAAGCGGCGCGGCAGCCACGTCGCTGACCGCGGACAGCGCGACCGGTCGGGACGCCCAGCCCAGGCCCCGGTCCAGCAGCCGGAACGCCGGCTCTGCAGCACCGAGCAGGCAGTGCCAGGTGACCACCGTGGGCAGCAGGAGCGCCTGGGCGACCCGGGCCCCGTCGAGGGCGAAGGGCGAGACCACCCCGGTGTGCACGTGCACCACGTCGACATCGGCGCCGAGGATCTCGCGCATCAGCCTCGGGGCGAAGGGGTTGACGGGCAGCTCGAAGGGCATGGGGATGGACAGCCGGTGCACGCTGACCCCGTCGAGGGTCTCCACCTGGTGCCCCCGCTCGGGTCCCTCCCCCGGAGTGGCCGTCAGGGCGAGCACGTCGTGGCCGGCCCGGACCTGCCGGCTGGCCACGTCGTGCACCTGCACCTCGATCCCCCCCAGGCGAGGCAGGTAGCAGTCGGAGATGTGCGCGATCCTCACAGTGCCGGTCACGCTACCCAACGAGGCGCCCGGCGCGCGCACCGGCGGGCCAAGGAGCCAGTGAGGCAGGATGGCCACCGTGCCCTACACGCTCGTGTGCTTCCACGCGCACCCCGACGACGAGGCGCTGCTGACCGCGGGGACCATGGCCAAGGTTGCCGCGGCCGGGCACCGCGTGGTGCTCGTGGTGGCCACCGCGGGCGAGCGGGGGCTGGCCAGCCCTGCCCTGATCGGGCAGGGCCGGCTCGGCGCCGAGCGCCTGGGCGAGCTGCACGCCTCGGCGCGGGTGCTGGGCGTGGCCCGCGTGGTGCACCTGGGCTACCAGGACAGCGGCCTGGGCGGGCATGCCGGTGACCCGGCAGCCGTGGCCCGAGACGGCCCGGCCCGGTTCGTCGACGCCGACGTGGAGGAGGCCGCCGTCCGGCTGGCGCAGCTGCTGACGGAGGAACGGGCCGACGTGCTCACCAGCTATGACCCAGCCGGGGGCTACGGGCACCCCGACCACGTGCAGGTGCACCGGGTGGGTCGGCGCGCCGCCGAGCTGGCCGGCACGCCGGTGCTGCTGGAGGCCACGGTGGACCGGGACCTGCTCCGCCGCGGTTTGCGCTGGGCCTCGCTGGTCTACCGCTTCCCGCCGGAGTTCGACGCCGCAGCCTTCGCGCGTGCCTACACCCCACGCGAGGAACTCACCCACCTCGTGCGCGTCGGTCGGTTCGCCTCGGCCAAACGCGCCGCGATGGCCGCGCACGCCTCACAGTCCAGCGGCGGTTCAGGTGAGCGCACCCTGGCAGCCTTCCAACGGCTGCCAGGCCCGCTGTTCAGGATGGTCTTCGGCCGGGAGTGGTACCGCCAGACCCGCCCAGTCCCGCCACCGGCTGGCCCGCTGCACGGTGACCCGTTTGCGGCCCTGCGCGGGCAGACCCGCCGCACCGCCTCCGCGGGAGGGGCGTGAGCGTGGGATGGCGGTCGTGGTTGCAGGCCACCGCGGGTGCCGCACTGGCCGCCACCATCATCGTGTGGGGGCTGCCGCAGGTCACCGGCTCGACCTGGACCGGCACCGCGCAGGCGCTTTCGCGGGTCAGCGTGCTCGAGGGCCTCGGCATGCTGGCCCTGCTGCTTGTCGCCATGTGGTGCTACACCTATGTGCTCACCGGCTCGCTGCCCGGTCTGGCGCACCACCGCGCCCTCATCGTCAACACCGCGGGCAGCTCGGTGTCCAACCTGCTGCCCTTCGGCGGGGCGCTCGGGGTGGGCGTCACCTACGCCATGTGCCGCTCCTGGGGCTTCACCCGCACCTCGATCGCGCTGTCCACCGCGGTGTCGGGGCTGTGGAACCTGCTCGCCAAGCTGGCGATGCCGGCAGTCGGGCTGGCGGCACTGCTGGCCGGCGGGGACATCGTGCGCCCTCGGATCGCGATGGCTGCCGGCATCGGGGCGGCACTGCTGGGGTTGCTGCTGGCCGTGGTCATCGCGCTGCTGGCCAGCCGGACCGTGGCGCTGCGGGTCGGACGGGCCGCTGCCTGGGCCAGCGAGCTGGTGCTGCGGGTGACCCGCTCACACCGGCCGCTGCACTGGGACGTCGTGGTGCTCGAGCTTCGGGAGCACACCAACGCACTCATCCGGCGGTCCTGGCTGGTGATGAGCACCGGGATGGCGGCCTATGTGGGGGTCTACGCCCTGCTCTTCTGGTGGTGCCTGCACGCGGTGGGTGCAAGCCCCAGTCTGGCCAAGGTGTTCGCGGCCTTCACGCTGGGCCGGCTGCTCACCTCCGTCGTGGTCACCCCGGGAGGGCTGGGCATATCCGAGACCGGCGCGGCCGCGCTGCTCGTCGCCTTCGGTGTCGCCCCCGGGGAGGCCGTTGCAGGGGTGCTGCTGTTCGCCTTCTACGTGCACGTCCTCGAGGTGCCGATCGGGGCGCTGGGCTGGCTGGCCTGGGGCCTCACTCGCCGGCCGGGCCCTCAGCCGGCCCGGGCCGGCTGAGCGGCGCGGCGTCGCCCGGCCGCAGCGGTGCGGCCAGCGCCACGACGCGATCGAGCAGGTCCGGGGCGTCGTACGCCATCCACCGCACCCGCGGGTCGCGGCGGAACCAGGAGTCCTGCCGGCGGGCGAAGCGCCGCGTTGCCCGGATGGTCTCCTCCCGGGCCTGGTCCTCGGTGAGCTCCCCGTCGAGGTGGCGCAGCACCTGGGCGTAGCCGAGTGCCCGCGAGGCGGTGCGGCCCTCGCGCAGCCCGTGCGCGAGCAGGCCCCGCACCTCCTCGACGAGGCCGGCGTCCCACATCCGGTGCACGCGTTCGGCGATCCGGCGGTCAAGGGTCTCCCGGGGCACGTCCAGGCCGACCTGCAGCACCGCCGGGGTGTCCAGGTAGGCCGGCAGCGCGGCGGTGAACCTCCGCCCGGTCAGCTCGATGACCTCGAGGGCGCGAACGAGCCGGCGCCCGTTGCTGGGCAGGATGCGCACCGCGGCATCCGGATCCACACCCGCCAGCCGCCGGTGCAGGGCGGCCGGCCCCTGGCTGGCCAGCTCGCGCTCCAGGCGCAGGCGCACCGCCGGGTCGGTGCCGGGGAAGTCCAGCGTGTCGATGACCGCGCGCACGTAAAGGCCCGACCCGCCGACCAGCACCGGCAGCCTCCCGCGCTGGAGCACCTGCCGGCAGCAGCGGCGCGCCAGCCGCTGGAACTCGACCACGCTGGCCGGGTGGCTCGGCTGCCAGACGTCGAGCAGGTGGTGCGGCACGCCCCCCCACTGGTGCGGGCTCAGCTTGGCGGTCCCGATGTCCATGCCGCGGTAGAGCTGCATCGAGTCGGCGTTGACGATCTCGGCGTCGACGCGGCGGGCCAGGGACACGGCGAGGTCGGACTTGCCGGCGGCGGTGGGGCCCACGATGGCCAGCACCGGGCTGGGCGGCGGCTGGCTCGGCGGCTCGGTCGGGTGGTCCGCGGGTGGGCGGACCTGCGGGTGCGTCACCGGGTCCACCGCACCACCAGGTAGGTCACCCCGTAGGGTGCCTCGGCATAGGTCAACGCACCCGTGAGCGGGGCCTGCGGGCTGACCATCCCGGCCAGCACCTGCCACGGCACCCGGCCGGTGACCATCAACCGCTCCGCCAGCACGGGGTCAAGCCCCGCCAGCGCGCCCGTGTCGGCTCGCTCCAGGGCCCGGGCCAGCTCGATGTCGAATGCCTCGCCCCGCTCGTCCCAGCCACCGGGGCCACCCTCGCGGCGACAGGCTGATCCCTCCCCCATGGCCAGCACGGCGACCCGGGGCGCCAGCCCGGCCAGCTCGCGTCCCAGTCCGGCGGCCGCGGGCGGGGCCAGCCCATCGGCCACGCCGTAGCAGAGCACGGGGGTGGGGCAACCGGTGTCCCGCAGCAGCCATGTGCCCACCGTCAGGGCCAGGGACAGCTCGAGGACTGGCTTGCCTTTCACCGGCACCCCCGGCCCAGAACCGACGACCCCGACCGGTGTCACCAGCGCGGGCCCCGGTGGAGTGCTGGTCTCCAGGTCCACCCCGTACGGCGCCAGGTGCCCGCGAGTGCCCGCCGGCACCGGACCGGTCACGGCGGCCGGACCGAGCAGCACGAGCAGATCGGGTTCCGCGCCGGTCAGGTGGGCAAGGGCGGCTCGGGCGGCCGCACGCAACCCGGCCAGCTCGGCGACAGCCCCACCGGCCAGGTCCGGCACCAGCAGGGGGGTCGCCGGGCAGGTGGCGGCAGCGGCGAGCACCGGACTAGCCGGGCCGCCCGGATGCCCGCCGGGCGGCGTACTCGAGGGCGTCGGCCGTGCTCAGCAGCCGGTGGCCGAGCCGGCCCTGGTCGGTGTCCTCCGGCCCGGAAGCACCTCGACCGGCGGCCAGCACCCGGGCGAAGGCAGCCGCTCGGTGCAGCCCGGTGGGCACGTCACGGGAGACCACGCCGCGGACCAGCTCGTCACCGAGAGCTCGAAGATCCTCCCGGCCGGGTACGACGGGCAGCCCGACGATGCTGGCCGCCACCTCGGCGTGCGGGGCACCGGCCCGGACCAGCGCTTCGACCTCCTCCGGACGGGTCCGGCACCAGGCCCGCAGGGCGTAGCAGGCCCACAGCGCAGCCGGCAGGCTTCCAGGCTCGGCCCAGCCCCACACCTCGGCGAGCTCGTCCAGACCCACCTCGTCGGCAAGCCTGACCAGCGTCTCCACCTCGGCCTGTCCGGCATCGTCGGCATGCCCGCGGCGCAGCACCTCCGCCGCGGTGGTCTCCGCCGCGGCCAGCCGGGCCGCCGGGTCGATCCCCTCGGCCGGAGGCGACAGCGCGGCACGCAGCACGGGCCGGCGCTTGGGTTCGTTGGGACCCTGGCCGTCGCCGGCGGGGCGCGGACCGTCGCCGGCGGGGCGCGGACCGGTCATGGCAGGCTCGCCGGCTCAGGACGCGAGCCGGGCATGCCGAGCATGACGGTCGGGCGGGCCGCGGGAGGCTCGCCGTGGCCGTCGTGGCCGCCGTGGCCGGAGTGGCCGCCGTGGCCGGAGTGGCCGCCGTGGCCGGAGTGGCGGTTCTGGCGGGCCTCCCAGGCGTCCCCGGCCCGGGTCCGACGCACCTGGAAGAGCCCGCCGGTGAGCCCGGAGTCGGCGACGAGGTGGTGCGGGGCAGCGTGGGTCACCTGCACGGTGACCATGTCCCCCGGGCGTGGCGCGGCGACGCCGGGTGGGATCCCGACGTGCACCAGCCGGTTGTCCTCCCCCCGCCCGGAGATCCGGGCTGTGGTGGCGTCCTTGCGACCCTCCCCCTCGGCGACGAGCACCTCGAGCCGGCGGCCGAGCTGGTGGCGGTTCTGCTCCCATGAGATCTCGTCCTGCAGTGCGACGAGCCGCTGGTAGCGCGCCGCCACCACCTCGGCGGGAACCTGGTCGGGCAGGTCGGCAGCCGGGGTGCCGGGGCGCCGGGAGTACTGGAACGTGAAGGCACCGGCGAAGCGGGCTGCCCGGACCACCTCGAGGGTGTCGGCGAAGTCGGCCTCGGTCTCCCCGGGGAAGCCGACGATGATGTCGGTGGTGATCGCTGCGTCCGGGATCGCCGCACGGACCCGGTCGATGATGCCCAGGAAGCGCTCCCGGCGATAGGAGCGCCGCATATGGCGCAGCACCCGGTCCGAGCCGGACTGCAGCGGCATGTGCAGCTGGGGCATGACATTGGGTGTGCGCGCCATCGCCTCGATGACGTCGTCGGTGAATGCCGCCGGGTGCGGGCTGGTGAACCGGACCCGCTCCAGGCCCTCGATGCTCCCGCAGGAGCGCAGCAGCGCGGAGAACGCGGATCGGTCGCCGAACTGCACGCCGTAGGTGTTGACGTTCTGGCCGAGCAGGGTGACCTCGATGACTCCCTCGGCGACCAGCGCCTCGACCTCGGCGAGCACGTCGGCGGGCCGACGGTCCCGCTCCTGGCCGCGCAGGCTCGGCACGATGCAGAAGGTGCACGAGTTGTTGCAGCCGACGCTGATCGACACCCAGGCGGCGTACGCCGACTCCCGACGGCTGGGCAGCGTGGACGGGAAGGTCTGCAGTGACTCGACGATCTCCAGCTGGGCCTCGGCGTTGTGCCGGGCCCGCTCCAGCAGGGTCGGCAGCGAGGCGAGGTTGTTCGTCCCGAAGACGACGTCGACCCAGGGGGCCCGGCGCAGGATCTCGCCGCGGTCCTTCTGGGCAAGGCAGCCCCCCACCGCGATCTGCATGCCGGGGTGGGACTGCTTGGTCGGGGCCAGGTGGCCGAGGTTGCCGTAGAGCCTGTTGTCGGCGTTCTCCCGCACCGCGCAGGTGTTGATCACGACGACATCGGGCGGCTGGTCCGGCTCGGCCCGAACGTAGCCGGCCTGCTCGAGCAGCCCGGCCAGACGCTCGGAGTCATGCACGTTCATCTGGCAGCCGAAGGTGCGGACCTGGTAGCTGCGGGCGGGGCTGGCCTCGTTCATGGCCTGCCCAGGGTAGGGGTCGGTGCCACCCGCGGCCGGGCCAGCCGCGCCTTTCCGGGGTCGTGAGGCGGCCGGGCCGGCATGAGGCAACCGGACCGGCGCACCGCCGATGCCGGTGACCGCCTCGCTCACCTGGCGATCTCGGTTGCGCGCGACTCCCGCACCACCGTCACCCTGATCTGCCCGGGGTAGGTCAGCTCGCTTTCGACCTCCTTGGCGATGTCGCGGGCCAGTACCTGCGCCGCGATGTCGTCCACGACGTCGGGCACCACCATGACCCTGACCTCGCGGCCGGCCTGCATGGCGAAGACCTTCTCCACCCCTTCGTGGGTCCGGGCGATCTCCTCGAGCCGCTCGAGGCGGCGTACGTAGGCCTCCAGGGACTCCCGCCGGGCACCGGGGCGCCCGCCCGAGCACGCGTCGGCGGCCTGGGTGAGCAGCGCCTCGACCGTCTCGGGGGCGACCTCGTTGTGGTGCGCCGCAATGGCGTGCACCACCTCGTCGGACTCCCCGTAGCGGCGCGCCAGGTCGGCGCCGATGAGGGCATGGGAGCCCTCCACCTCGTGGGTCAGCGCCTTGCCGATGTCGTGCAGGAAGGCGGCGCGCTTGACCAGCGGGATCGACAGGCCCAGCTCGGCGGCCATCACCCCGGCCACGTGCGCGCTCTCCACCAGGTGCTTGAGCACGTTCTGGCCGTAGGAGGTGCGGTAGCGCAGCCGACCCAGCAGGTCGAGCAGGTCGGGGTGCACGTCGGTCAGGCCCACCTCCACAAGGGCCTCCTCCCCGGCCCGCCGGCACAGCTCCTCCACGGTGGCCTTGCTGCGCTCGTGCACCTCCTCGATCCGGTGCGGGTGGATGCGGCCATCCAGGACGAGGGTCTCCAGGGTGACCCGGGCAACCTCGCGGCGCACCGGGTCGAAGCAGGACAGCAGGACGGCCTCGGGGGTGTCGTCGATGATCAGGTTGACGCCGGTGACCTGCTCGAAGGTGCGGATGTTGCGGCCCTCGCGGCCGATAATGCGGCCCTTCATCTCGTCGGAGGGCAGGTGCAGGACCGACACGACCGACTCGGCGGTCTGCTCGGAGGCGACCCGCTGGATGGCATCGACGACGATGCGGCGCGCACGGGCCTCACCCTCGGCGCGCGCCTGGGCCTCGATGTCACGCACGAGCAGGGCCGCCTCCCGCTTGGCCACGGTCTCCATCGCGGCGACCAGCTCGGCCCGGGCCGCCTCGGCAGTCAGCCCCGCGGCCTGCTCGAGCACCCGGCGCCGCTCCTCCTCGAGGTCGGCAAGCTCGCCCGCCCGCCGCTCCAGCTGGGCACCCAGCTCGCCCAGCTCCTGCCCGCGCGCCTGCAGCGCACGGTCCTGGTCGTCCAGGCGGTGCTCGCGCTCGGCCAGGCGGTGCTCGCGGCGCTCAAGGTCGGCTCTCTCCTCCCGCAGCTCGTCACGCTGGGTGCGCAGCTCCGCCTCGGACTGCTCGCGAGCCGCCCGGGAGCTGCTGGCCGTCTCCTCGGCCTGCCGACGCATGGCCTCTGCGTCGCTGCGGGCCCGCTCGCGCAGCTCGCCGGCCTCCCGCCGGGCTTCCTCCAGCTCCAGCTCCACCAGCGAGCGGGCATGGGCGTCCAAGGCTGCGCGGGGCGGGGTGCGGCGCAGCAGAGCCACCGTGAGCACCGTGAGCAGGGCGACGCCGATGAGGGCGAGGACGATAAGTGCCACTGCGGCAGTCCCGGTCATCGCGTCCCCACTCCCTCGCCCCACCTGACGAGGTCGCGGGACGCCCCGTGCGGGGCGCTGCGCCCACCGCACGGCCCGGCACGTGCAGCCCACCCGGGCACCGCCGGAAGCCGTTCCCGGTGGCACCGCGGCGCTGGGTACGCCGGATGACACTGCACGGGCTGGCCGTGCGGTGTGCTGCGTAACGGCTGGCCCGAACAGGTCGGCACGAGCTCGGTTCGCTAGCTCCGGCTCGGTCCGGCCCCGTGGGCCCTCGGTTGTGAACCTCAAACCGCGACGGGTCGCGGATCGTGATGTCAGGGTAGAGGCGGCTCAGTTGTCGGCTCGTAGTGTCGTGTGGTGCCTGTGTCGTGCTGGTCAGTCTCGTCGATTCGCCGGCGGGCTCCCCGCGGTTGAATCGAGGCTAGTTCCAGGTCACAGAACGGTCAACACGCACGGCACGGGCACGGCTCGGCACGGGCACGGCTCGGTACGGCCTGTGCCCCGACGCCGCGACCCCTCAGGCTCGCTCGGGGTCTTCGTCGGCGAGCGCCTCGGCGACCACGCGCAGTGCC
>JAJZTN010000043.1 GCA_021848885.1 Actinomycetes bacterium | reverse complement strand
TCGACCCCGCTGACCTGCGGGTCGACGTCTTCCGTTCCTCCGGGCCGGGCGGGCAGAGCGTGAACACCACCGACTCGGCGGTGCGCATCACCCACCTGCCCACCGGCATCGTGGTGTCCTGCCAGAACGAGAAGAGCCAGCTGCAGAACAAGGAGCAGGCGCTGCGGATCCTGCGCGCCCGGCTGCTGGTGCGCGCCCAGGAGGAGGCCGACGCCCTCGCATCGGCGTCGCGACGCAGCCAGGTGCGCACGGTGGACCGCTCTGAGCGGATCCGGACCTACAACTTCCCGGAGAACCGCATATCCGACCACCGGGTGGGCTACAAGGCCTACAACCTCGACCAGGTGCTCGACGGTGACCTCGACGCCGTCGTGCAGGCCTGCGTGGACGCCGACCAGACCGCCCGGCTAGCCGACGTCGGGACGGCGGCCGGGTGAGGGCGAGGATGAGACCCGGGACGGACCCTGGGACAGACTCCGGGCTGAACCCAGGGATGGATACCGGGATGAGACACGGGACGGACCCTGGGACGGACGGCTGGGCGGCGCTGCTGCGCCGGGCCGAGACCAGGCTCGCCGAGGCCGGGGTGCCCAGCCCGCGGTGGGACGCCGAGGAGCTGGCCGCCCTGGTCATCGGCTCTGGCAGGGGGGCAGCACTGGCCCGGGTGGCTGCCGGTGCCGCCGCCGGGCAGCTCGATGCCGAGCGGTTCGAGGCGCTGGTCGCCGAACGCGCCCGCCGGGTCCCGCTGCAGCACCTCACCGGCTGTGCGGGCTTCCGCACGATCGAGCTGGCCGTCGGGCCGGGGGTCTTCGTGCCCCGCCCGGAGACCGAGCTGGTCGCCGAGGTGGGCATCCTCGAGGCTCGGCGGCTGGTGGAGGGCGGGCGCCCGGCCGTCGTGGTGGACCTGGGCACCGGGTCGGGGGCCATCGCCGCGGCGGTCGCGGCCGAGGTGCCCGGTGCCGTGGTGCACGCCGTGGAGGGTTCCGCGCCCGCCTACGCCTGGGCGCAGCGCAACCTGGCCGGGCGGGGCGTGACGCTGCGGCTGGGCGACCTCGGCGAGGCGTTCCCCGAGCTGGACGGGTGCGTCGACGTCGTGGTGAGCAACCCGCCGTACGTGCCGACCGACGCGGTGCCGTGTGAGCCCGAGGTGGCCCAGCACGATCCTTTCGAGGCGCTCTACGGTGGCCCCGACGGGCTCGACGTGGTCCGAGCCGTCATCGCCCGGGCCGCCATCCTGCTGCGCCCCGGTGGGCTGCTCGTCGTCGAGCACGCCCAGACCCAGGGCCGGGCGGTGCCCGACCTGCTGCGTCGCGCCGGCGGATGGCGGGAGGTCCTCGACCACCCGGACCTGACCGGACGCGCCCGGTTCAGCACGGCACGCAAGGAGGGTCAGCCGCGGTGAGCACCGTCTATGACTGCATCGACCCGCAGGGCCGTCGGGACGGGGTGGACGCGGCGGTCCGCGCGGTCAACCGGGGCGAGCTCGTGGTGCTGCCCACCGACACCGTCTACGGCGTCGCGGCCGACGCGTTCAGCAAGATCGCCGTACGCGCGCTGCTGGCCGCCAAGGGCCGCGGCCGGGACAAGCCCCCGCCGGTCCTGGTCGGATCGCGGCGCACCCTGGACGGCATAGCCTGCGACATCTCCTCGCTCACCCGGGACCTCGTCGACGCGTTCTGGCCCGGTGCGCTCACCCTCATCTGCTGGGCGCAGCCCTCGCTGGCCTGGGACCTGGGCGAGACGAAGGGCACTGTCGCGGTGCGCATGCCCGACCACGACGTCGCCCTGGAGGTGCTCTCCCGTCTGGGACCGACCGCGGTGAGCAGCGCCAACCGGACCGCCAGCCCGTCGGCCACCAGCAGTGCGCAGGCCCGCGAGGAGCTCGGCGAGTCGGTGGCGGTCTACCTCGATGCCGGGCCCACGGCCGGGGCGGTGCCCTCAACCATCGTCGATGTCACCGGGGCGACACCTCGTGTGCTGCGCGCGGGGGCGCTGTCGTTGCGGCGGATCCGCGAGGTCGCTCCGGCGGTGCGGGGAGGCGAGGAGGAGGACGAGTGAGTAGCCCTGGCTGCCCCTAGAGTGGGGGCAGCCAGTCGGGTGCCCGCCCACCCCGACCGTCTCGCCCGAAGGAGCCCGATGGACACCCACGCCACCCCGTTCTGGGGCCCAGACTTCGCTGCCCTGCAGGCCCAGGACCCCGAGATCGCCGAGGTCGTGCTGGGTGAGCTGGACCGGCTGCGCGGGGGACTGCAGCTGATCGCCAGCGAGAACTTCACCTCCCCGGCGGTGCTGGCCGCGCTGGGGTCGACGCTGAGCAACAAGTACGCCGAGGGCTACCCGAACCGGCGCTACTACGGCGGTTGCGCCGAGGTCGACAGGGCCGAGCTCATCGGCATCGAGCGGGCCAAGGAGCTCTTCGGCGCCGATCACGCCAACCTGCAGCCGCACTCCGGTGCCAGCGCCAACCTGGCCGCCTACGCCGCCTTCGCCGCCCCCGGTGACACCGTGCTGGCCATGTCGCTGCCCCATGGTGGGCACCTCACCCACGGCTCCAAGGTCAACTTCTCCGGCAAGTGGTTCAACACCGTCTCCTACGGCGTGGATGCCAGCACCGAGCTCATCGACTACGACCAGGTGCGCGACCTGGCCCGCGAGCACCATCCCAAGATCATCATCTGTGGGGCCACCGCCTACCCGCGCCTGATCGACTTCGCGGCCTTTCGCGAGATCGCCGACGAGGTCGGCGCCATCCTCATGGTCGATGCCGCGCACTTCATCGGGCTGGTGGCGGGCAAGGCCATCCCCTCACCGGTGCCGCACGCCGACGTGGTCACCTTCACCACCCACAAGGTGCTGCGCGGGCCGCGCGGCGGCATGATCGTATGCCGGGCAGAGCACGCCTCGAAGATCGACAAGGCGGTCTTCCCGTTCACCCAGGGCGGCCCGCTCATGCACTCGGTGGCGGCCAAGGCGGTGGCGCTGCGGGAGTGCCTGGCACCGTCCTACCAGACCTACGCCCGCCAGGTCATCGCCAACAGCCAGGCCCTTGCCGAGGGGCTGGCCGGCGAGGGGATGCGCCCGGTCTCCGGTGGCACCGACACCCACCTCGCCCTCATCGACCTGCGCCCGCTCGGGGTCACCGGGGCCGAGGCAGAGGCTCGCTGCGACGCCGCGCGGATCACCCTGAACAAGAACGCCATCCCCTTCGACCCGCAGCCGCCGATGACGGCATCCGGGATCCGGGTCGGCACCCCTGCGGTGACGACGCAGGGCATGACCGAGACGGACATGAAGGAGGTCGCCAGCCTGATCGCAGCGGCGGTGCGCGACGTCTCCGGTGGCTCGGCGGGTGAGATCGCCGCGGCCGTGGCCAACCTCGTCGCCGCCCACCCGGCCTACCCGCACGACTGACGCGCGCCCTCGGCCTGCCAAGCGACCTCCTCCCGGACCGGAGCCGCGCCCGTGCGCGAGTACCTGTTGACCCTGCTCGTCGCGGCCACGGTCACCTACCTGACCACCCCGGTGGTGCGGGTGGCTGCGGGGCGACTGGGCATGATCACCCCGGTGCGCGACCGGGACGTGCACGCCGCGCCGACCCCGCGGATGGGCGGGGTGGCGATGTTCGTGGGCCTGGCGGCCGCCCTGCTGGTTGCCAGCCGCCTTCCGCTGCTGGGCGAGGTTTTCACCGGCTCGCGTGACCCGATGGCGGTGCTCACCGGGGCAGGCCTGATCTGCCTGCTCGGTGTCGCCGATGACCGTTGGGGCCTGGACGCGGTGACCAAGCTGGCCGGGCAGGTGCTGGCGGCCGGGGTCATGGCGGTGCAGGGGCTGCAGCTGCTCTGGCTGCCCATCGGCGGCGCCTTCGTGCTCGGGCCCACCGAGGGTGCGGTGCTCACCGTGGTCACCGTCGTGGTGACGATCAACGCCGTCAACATCGTCGACGGGTTGGACGGGCTGGCCGCGGGCATCGTCGCGATCGCGGCCACGGCGTTCTTCGGCTACTCCTACCTGTTGTCCGTGGTTCGTGACATCGACCGGGCAACCTCCCCGACCCTGGTCTCGGCGATCCTCGTGGGGCTGTGCCTGGGGTTCCTGCCGCACAACTTCCACCCGGCCCGCGTGTTCATGGGCGACACCGGCTCGATGCTCATCGGACTGCTGCTGGCATCGCTGACCATCAGCCTGACCGGTCAGGTCCAGCCCGAGCAGATCGCCCTGCCGACCCTCCTGCCGATCTTCCTGCCCTTCGCCGTCATCCTCCTGCCGCTGTTCGACCTGACCCTGGCCGTTGTGCGCCGGCTGCGCGCCGGGCGGGCACCCTGGACGCCGGACAAGGAGCACCTGCACCACCGGCTGCTACTCCTCGGGCACTCCCACCGGCGGGCCGTCGTGGTGCTCTACGTCTGGTCGGCCGCAGTCGCGTTCTCCACCACAGCGGTCGCCTTCCTGTCCGGGGTCCGGCTGGCGATGGTGGTGGTCGGGTTGGTGCTCATGGCGGTCCTCGTCACGGTCAACCTGCCGAGGCTGCGCCGCCGCGTCGCCAAGGTCGGCTGAGCCGAGCCGGGCAGGTGTGCCCAACAGCACGTCCGGGATGACCCGCACCGGTTCCGGACAGCCTCCACGCGCATGCTAGGTTGCCGCCGTACCCAGAGTCCGAGGCACCCACCGCTGCGCCGGTCGGTGCCCGCTGGCGTAGGTGGGCGCCGGCGAGGAAACCCGACCGCACAGGATGACGAGCCTCATGCACAGCCACGACCGTGCGATCCTGCGCGGGGCCGCAGTCCCGGCGGCCCTGGCCGGTGCGGTCCTGTTGCTGGTCAGCGGGTTGCTCGCTGGGGCGTCCGGGGTGCTCGGGGCGGGGATCGGCGTGGGCGTGGTGGCGGCGTTCTTCACCGTCGGGCTGGTGGTCATCGCCTGGGCCAGTCGGATCAGCCCGCAGACCATGATGATGGTCGCGATCGTGACGTACATGATCAAGATCGCCCTGCTGGCGATCTTCGTGGTCGCCTTCGCCGGCACCAGCGCGTTCAGCACGACTGCCTTCGCCGCATCGGTCGCGGTGTCCACCCTGGTGTGGGTGGGCGGGGAGGTCAGGGCCTTCTCCCGGGCGCGCATCCCCTACGTCGACCCGACGGTGACCCGGCCGTGAGCGGGACGCTTTGCCCGTACATGACGATGCCTGGTGGTGACTGCTATCGTCCGGTTCCCGATGGGCGCAGGGGTGCGCGAGCCCGAGCCGAGCGACCGACGCGCCGCCGACGCCGCATGGTCGTCCCTGTCCTATCTGTTGGGCGGCATCGCGGTGTGGGGCGGTGCGGGCTGGTTGGTCGACCACTGGTTGGGCACCTATCCCGCCCTGAGCGTGGCCGGGATGCTGCTGGGCATCGCCGGGGCGATCTACCTCGTGTACTGGCGAGCCGGGCGTTGACCCGCCCGGCTCGTGGCTGTGCGGTGGCGTGGACGAGCAGGACGAGCAGGACTCGGGAAGGAGGCCGACGGTGATCGGTGCGGGTGTGACCCCCGCCCTGGAGGGCACCTGCCGGGTGCTGTCCGGGTGTGGGTTCCCGGCGCCCGGGACGCAGTCCTTCGAGTTCTCTCCGATGTTCTCGCTGGCGGGCTACGAGGTCACCAAACCGGTCTTCCTGCTGGTGCTGAGCACTGCCGCCATCGCCGCGCTGGTGATCGTGGCGTTCCGCCGGCCCGCCCTGGTGCCGCGCGGGCTGCAGAACGCCATGGAGGTCTACTACGACTTCATCCGGATCGGCATCGCCCGCGACGTCATCGGTCGCGACGGCGAGAGGTTCGCGCCGTACCTGGGAACGCTGTTCCTCTTCGTCTTCCTGCTGAACTTCCTCGAGATCGTGCCGGGTGCCCAGTTCCCGGTCACCTCGAAGATCGCTTTTCCGGCCGTGCTGTCCGCGCTGACCTGGCTGATCTTCAACTACCTCGGCGTACGCCGGCACGGGTTCTTCGGCTACCTCAAGCACGTCGCGGTCCCGTCTGGGCTGCCCAAGCCGCTCTACCTGCTGATAACCCCCATCGAGTTCGTCTCGACGATCATCATCCGTCCGTTCACGCTGGCGGTCCGGCTCTTCGCCAACATGTTCGCCGGGCACCTGCTGCTGCTCATCTTCACGCTGGGCACGACCTACCTGCTGGTCCCGAGGATCCAGGGGATCTTCGCCGTTGTCAGCTTCGGCATGACCTTCGTGCTCACCGGGTTCGAGTTGCTCATCCAGTTCCTGCAGGCCTACATCATCACGCTGCTCACCGCCACCTATATCGCCGGTGCCCTGGACAGCGAGCACTGACCGGCGCCCCACCGTCCGACCCACGCCGGGGGATCTGCTCCCGGCGCCGAGAAGAAGGAAACCGACATGCTCGACCTTGCCGCCGTCACCGGCTCCCTTGGCTCGATCGGCTATGGCCTTGCCGCGATCGGTCCCGGCATCGGCATCGGCATCATCTTCGGCCTCGGCGTGCAGGCGATCGCGCGCCAGCCAGAGGCCTACAACCTGATCCGGCAGAACATGCTGCTCGGCTTCGCCCTGGCCGAGGCCCTGGCCCTCATCGGCCTGGTCATGCCGTTCGTCTTCGGCAAGTGACCCTGCCCTGACGTCGACCGAGAGGCCCTACCGTGATCGTTCTAGCTGCCGAGACCCAGAACCCGCTGGTGCCTCCGCTCAGCGAGCTGATCATCGGCCTGGTCTGCTTCCTCGGGCTGTTCTGGCTTCTCGCCAAGACAGCCTGGCCGGCGATCAACCGCACCCTCGCTGAGCGCACCGACGCCATCGAGGGCGGGATCGCGCGGGCCGAGCAGGCCCAGGCCGAGGCCAAGGCAACCCTGGAGCGCTACCGCGGCCAGCTGGCCGAGGCCCGCCACGAGGCCGCTCGGCTGCGCGAGGAGGCCACCATCCAGGGAGCGGCGATCATCGCCGAGATGCGCGAGCAGGCCCAGGAGGAGGCGCGCCGGATCATCGCCGCCGCGCACGCCCAGATCGAAGCCGAGCGGGTCGCCGCGGTCGCGTCGCTGCGTGCCGAGATCGGCACCATGGCCACCGAGCTGGCTAGCCGGATCGTCGGCGAGGCGCTGGCGGACTCCGACCGGCAGCGCCGGGTGGTGGACCGGTTCCTGGCCGAGCTGGAGTCCGGGGCGGCCGAGCCGGTCAGCACCGGGGGCCCCGGGAGCGGCTCATGACGGCGCGCAGCAGCAGCCGCGACGCGCTCGAGCGGACCCGCGTCGGCCTGGACGAGGTGCTCGCCGACGCCAGTGCCGAGCAGGCCGTGGCCCTGGCGGTCGAGCTCTTCGCGGTGGTCGACCTGCTCGACCGCCAGGTGCGGCTGCGCCGGGTGCTGGCCGACGCCTCCAGCCCCCCGCAGGCGCGCACCCAGGTGGTCGCCGATCTGCTCGCCGCACTGGTCAGCCCGCAGGCCCTGCGCGTCATCGACCAGGTCGTGGGTGCGCGCTGGTCCAGCGCCACCGACCTCGTGGACGGGCTCGAGCAGCTCGCGGTGCGGGCCGCCGCGGCCGGCGCGGAGCTTGACGGGGTGCTCGGCGAGGTGGAGGACGAGCTGTTCCAGTTCGGCCGGCTGGTGCGCCGCGACGCCGCGCTGCGCGAGGCGCTCGGTGACCCCGCGCTGCCCGGTGAGCGCAAGGCCGAGGTGGTCGCCAGCCTGCTCACCGGCCGGGCCCGCCCGGTCAC
Organism: Actinomycetes bacterium; assembly: GCA_021848885.1. Taxonomy (GTDB): domain Bacteria; phylum Actinomycetota; class Actinomycetes; order JAJZTN01; family JAJZTN01; genus JAJZTN01. The sequence continues at coordinate 11,231 of JAJZTN010000043.1, read as the reverse complement.
CACGCTGCTGGCCGAGCGGGCGGCGCTGGCCCCTCGCGGTCACGGCATGGCGGCCCGGCTGGAGGATTTCGCCGAGCTGGCCGCGGCCCGTCGCTCGCGGCTGATCGCCAGGGTGCGGGTGGCCGTCCCGCTCACGTCCGAGCAGGGCGAGCGCCTGCGGGCCGCGCTCTCGACCAGCTACGGGCACCCGATCCAGCTCAACGTCGAGGTGAGCCCTGACGTACTCGGCGGCGTCGAGGTCATCGTCGGCGACGAGGTGGTCGACGGAACCCTGGCAACCCGGCTGGATGCGGCCCGCCGGCGGTTGGCCGGCTAGCCGGGCAACGCGAAGCTGAGGGCCGCACGACCCAGACTGACCAACCAGACCACGAGCACACCAGTCCACACCGGTCCACACCGACAGCACGGGCCGCCGATCCTGGCGGCAGCCCGAAACGACACAGGAGAGCAGGGAACCGATCATGGCGGAGCTCACGATCCGTCCCGAGGAGATCCGGGCGGCGCTGGACCGCTTCGTCTCCTCATTCGAGCCCGAGACGGCCGTGCGCGAGGAGATCGGCCGGGTGACCGAGGCCGGCGACGGCATCGCGCAGGTCGAGGGGCTGCCCTCGACGATGGCCAACGAGCTGTTGCGCTTCGAGGACGGCACCCTTGGCATCGCCTTGAACCTGGACGTGCGCGAGATCGGCGTGGTCATCCTCGGTGAGTTCCGCAGCATCGAGGAGGGCCAGGTGGTCCGGCGGACCGGGGAGATCCTCTCCGTCCCGGTCGGTGACGGTTTCCTCGGCCGGGTCGTTGACCCGCTGGGCACCCCGATCGACGGCAAGGGCGAGATCACCCCGATCGACGGCCGTCGTGCCCTGGAGCTGCAGGCCCCGTCGGTCGTGCAGCGCCAGCCGGTCAAGGAGCCGTTGCAGACCGGCATCAAGGCCATCGACGCGATGACCGCCATCGGCCGCGGCCAGCGCCAGCTCATCATCGGTGACCGACAGACCGGGAAGACGGCGGTCTGCATCGACACGATCATCAACCAGAAGGCCAACTGGGCCTCGGGTGACCCGAGCAAGCAGGTCCGCTGCATCTACGTCGCCATCGGCCAGAAGGGCTCCACCGTCGCCTCGGTGCGCAGCGCCCTTGAGGAGGCCGGCGCCCTGGAGTACACCACTATCGTGGCCGCCCCGGCATCTGACCCGGCCGGCTTCAAGTACCTGGCCCCCTACACCGGCTCGGCCCTCGGCCAGCACTGGATGTATGCGGGCAAGCACGTGCTCATCGTCTTCGACGACCTGTCCAAGCAGGCCGAGGCCTACCGTGCCGTCTCCCTGCTGCTGCGCCGCCCGCCGGGCCGCGAGGCCTACCCCGGTGACGTCTTCTACCTGCACTCCCGGCTGCTGGAGCGCTGCGCGAAGCTGTCCGACGAGCTCGGCGGCGGCTCGATGACCGGCTTGCCGATCATCGAGACCAAGGGCAACGACGTCTCGGCGTACATCCCGACCAACGTCATCTCGATAACCGACGGGCAGTGCTTCCTGGAGTCCGACCTGTTCAACTCCGGTGTCCGCCCGGCCATCAACGTCGGCATCTCGGTCTCCCGGGTCGGCGGCTCGGCGCAGATCAAGGCGATGAAGAAGGTGGCCGGCCGGCTCCGGCTGGACCTTGCGCAGTACCGCGAGCTGGAGGCCTTCGCGGCCTTCGGCTCCGACCTCGACGCGGCCTCTAAGGCGCAGCTGGCCCGGGGTGCCCGCCTCGTCGAGCTGCTCAAGCAGGCCCAGTACTCCCCCTTCTCGGTGGAGCAGGAGGTCGTCTCGGTGTGGGCGGGGACCTCCGGCCAGCTCGACGAGGTGCCGGTCGAGGACGTGCGTCGCTTCGAGCGGGAGTTCCTGGACTACCTGCGCCGCGAGCATGCCGGGGTGCTGGCCGCGATCGTGGAGACCAAGGACCTCGCCGAGGACACGGTCACGGCGCTGCGCGACGCCATCGACAGCTTCAAGCGCGGCTTCGAGACGTCGCAGGGCACCCTGCTGGTCACCGACGAGCCGGTCGAGGCGCTGGCGGCCGGTGAGGTCGGTCAGGAGAAGGTCCTCCGGCACGTCCGCAAGCCGGCAGAGACCCGGTAGCGATCGATGGGTGCCCAGCTCCGGGTCTACCGGCGACGGATCCGCTCCGTCCAGGCGACCAAGAAGATCACGCGGGCGATGGAGCTCATCGCCGCCTCGCGGATCATCAAGGCGCAGCAGCGGGTTGCCGCCTCAACGCCGTACGCCGAGGAGATCACTCGGGCGGTCTCGGCGTGCGCCTCGTTCGGCAACGTCGACCACCCGTTGACCCGGGAGGTGTCGGTGACCGACCGGGCACCGCGCGCGGCGATGCTGCTGGTGACCAGCGACCGCGGCCTGGCAGGGGCCTACTCCTCCAGCGCCATCAGGCGCAGCGAGCAGCTGATCGAGCTGCTCCGCTCGGAGGGCAAGGAGGTCCTCAGCTATGTCGTCGGGCGCAAGGGGATCAGCTTCTACCGCTTCCGCAACCGGCCGATCGCCGGGCAGTGGAGCGGCTTCAGCGAGAGACCTCAGTACCTGGACGCCAAGGAGATCTCCCAGGTGCTCATCCAGGCCTTCCTCACCCCCGGTGAGGAAGGCGGGGTCGATGAGATCCACCTGGTCTACACCGAGTTCGTCAACATGGTCACCCAGCGGCCGGTCGCCAAGCGACTGCTGCCGCTGGAGGTCGAGGAGACCACCGAGGAGCCGGTGGGCGGCGCCTTCCCGCTGTATGAGTTCGAGCCCTCTGCGGAGGGTGTGCTGGACGCGCTGCTGCCGCGCTTCGTGGACAGCCGGGTCTACCACGCCCTGCTGCAGGCGGCCGCCTCGGAGCAGGCGGCGAGGCGGCGGGCGATGAAGTCGGCCACCGACAACGCCGAGGACCTCATCCGCTCGCTCACCCGGGCGGCCAACTCGGCCCGGCAGGCCGAGATCACCCAGGAGATCAGCGAGATCGTCGGCGGCGCGGACGCGCTGTCGGCGGCCACCACCGGAAGCGAGTAGCGGCCCGTCCGCTGGGAGTGAAGAGAGACATGACCGCCACAGCCATCCAGGCCCCCGAGTCGACCACCGCCAACGTCGGGCGGGTAGCCCGCGTCATCGGCCCGGTCGTCGACGTGGAGTTCGCCGCCGACGCCATGCCGGAGCTCTACAACGCCTTGCACGTCGACGTCACCCTGGCCGGCTCGACCCGCACGCTGACGCTGGAGGTCGCCCAGCATGTCGGGGACAACGTCATCCGCGCCATCTCGATGCAGCCCACCGATGGCCTGGTCCGCGGGGCTCAGGTCATCGACACCGGCAGCCCGATCAGCGTGCCGGTGGGCGATGTCACCAAGGGGCACGTCTTCAACGCCATCGGCGACTGCCTCAACCTCGCCGAGGGGGAGCGGCTGGAGGTCACCGAGCGCTGGCCGATCCATCGCAAGGCCCCGGCCTTCGACCAGCTGGAGCCCAAGACCCAGATGTTCGAGACCGGCATCAAGGTGATCGACCTGCTCACGCCGTACGTCCTGGGCGGCAAGATCGGCCTGTTCGGCGGTGCCGGGGTCGGCAAGACCGTGCTGATCCAGGAGATGATCTACCGGGTCGCGGAGAACTTCGGTGGAGTCTCGGTCTTCGCCGGGGTGGGGGAGCGGACCCGCGAGGGCAACGACCTCATCGGCGAGATGACCGAGACCGGTGTCATCGACAAGACCGCGTTGGTCTTCGGCCAGATGGACGAGCCGCCCGGCACCCGGCTGCGGGTCGCGCTGAGCGCGCTGACCATGGCGGAGTACTTCCGGGACGTGCAGAAGCAGGACGTGCTGCTGTTCATCGACAACATCTTCCGGTTCACCCAGGCCGGCTCCGAGGTGTCCACCCTGCTGGGCCGGATGCCCTCGGCGGTGGGATACCAGCCGACCCTGGCCGACGAGATGGGCGTGCTGCAGGAGCGGATCACCTCCACCCGGGGGCACTCGATCACCTCGATGCAGGCGATCTACGTGCCGGCCGACGACATCACCGACCCGGCACCGCACACCACCTTCGCCCACCTGGACGCCACCACGGTGCTGTCCCGGCCGATCTCCGAGCTGGGCATCTACCCGGCGGTGGACCCACTGGACTCGACCAGCCGCATCATGGACCCGCGCTACCTCGGGGAGGCGCACTACAACGCCGCCCAGCGGGTGAAGAGCATCCTGCAGCGGCTGAAGGACCTGCAGGACATCATCGCGATCCTGGGCATCGACGAGCTGTCCGAGGAGGACAAGCTCACCGTCAACCGGGCCCGCCGGATCCAGCGCTTCCTGTCCCAGAACACCTTCGTCGCCAGGGCCTTCACGGGGCTCGAGGGCTCCTTCGTCCCGCTGGGGGAGACGATCGAGGCGTTCACCAAGATCGCCGAAGGGGAGTACGACCACGTCCCGGAGCAGGCGTTCTTCATGTGCGGCGGCCTGGAGGACCTGGAGCGCAACCACCAGAAGCTGCGTCGGGAGTCCTGACCTCACCGATCGGTGCCCGGTTTCGCGTCGACCCCAGGGGCCGGTCGATATCCTGACGGGACATCCTGACACCACGCGCGGCTGGCCTCACCCGCTCGGCCGCCCCAGTCTTGGAGGAGCACGGTGACCGAGCTGCACGTGGAGCTGGTCGCGGCCGACCGCAGGGTCTGGTCGGGGCCGGCCCGGATGGTCATCGCCAAGACGACCGACGGTGACCTCGGGGTGCTGCCCGGCCACGCGCCACTGCTCGGGGTGCTGCTCAACGGGACCGTGCAGATCCGCCGGGACGACGCAGACAACGTGGTTGCCGCGGTGCACGGCGGCTTCCTGTCTGTGGCCAACAACCAGGTGTCGATCCTGGCCGAGGTGGCCGAGCTGGCCGGCGAGATCGACGTCGAGCGCGCCAGGGCCGCACTCGAGCGGGCCCGCGCCTTGCTCGACAAGGACTCCGACGCCTTGGCTGCGGCGCAGCGCGCGGAGACCCGGATCCGCGCCGCGGACCTGGCCTTCTAGCCCGCGACCTCCTCGGGAGCGGGCGTGCAGATCTTCGAGGTCGTCGACGGCCTGCTCATCCTGCTCGCCCTGCTCGTCGTACTCGTGCTGGGCATGACCTCCCGGCGCCGCTGGCTGCAACGCGGAGGCGGCACCTTCGACTGCAGCCTGCGCGAGCCGCGGCGGGGGTCGCGCACCCACGGCTACGGCAAGGGGTGGGCGTTGGGGGTGGCCCGCTACGACGGGGACCAGCTGCACTGGTTCCGGGTCTTCTCGGTCAGCCCGCGTCCCCGCCACAGCATGTCCCGCCGGGCAGTTCACGTGCGGGGCCGCCGGGTGGCGCGCGGCCCCGAGTCCTTCGCGCTGCTCAGCGGTGCCGTGGTGGTCGAGCTGGACGTCGCGGGGCACCCGCTCGAGCTGGGCATGGGGCCCGAGGAGCTCACCGGCCTGCTGGCCTGGCTGGAGTCCGCCCCGCCAGGGCAGGGCTTCTCGGTGGCCTGACCGCTCGGGCCTGACTGCGCGGGCCTGACCGCGCGGTCAGGCCGCTCGGCTGGGCCTCGACGGGCCGGGTCTCCGCGGGCCGGATCACCTCGGTGCGGATCCCCTCGGTGCGGATCCCCTCGGTGCGGATCCCCTCGGTGACCGCCATGGCCTCCCGCAGGTCAGCTCATCGGCCCACGCTGGCCACCCGGCACCCACAGCACGTCCCCGTGCTCGCGGTTGGCGGCCCGGGCCAGGATGAACAGCAGGTCGGAGAGCCGGTTGAGGTAGCGCGCGGTGACCGGGTTCATCTCCTCGCCGTAGACCGCCAGGGCCGCCCAGGTGGACCGCTCGGCGCGTCGCACCACGGTGCGGGCCACCTGCAGCAGGGCCGAACCGGGACTGCCACCGGGCAGCACGAAGGAGCGCAGCCGGGGCAGGTCGGCGTTCCACCGGTCACACGCCCGCTCCAACTCCTCGACATAGTCCTGCGGCACCCGCAGCGGCGGGTGAGCAGGGTCCGGGCGGACCGGCGTGCACAGGTCGGCGCCGACGTCGAAGAGGTCGTTCTGCACCCTGGTGAGCAGGGCCGTCATCTCATCGGACAACCCGCCCAGCGCCAGCGCCACCCCGATGGCCGAGTTCGCCTCGTCGACATCGGCGTAGGCCACCAGCCGCGGGTCGGTCTTGGTCGTGCGGCTGCCCTCGCCCAGGCTCGTCGTGCCGTCATCACCGGTGCGGGTGTAGATGCGCGTGAGGTTGACCACGGCCCCAGCCTAGAGGCCGCACCGGGGCAGCGGCCCGCCTCAGGCGGTGGCGGCCGGGGCAGCGGCCCGCCTCAGGCGGTGGCGGCCGGGGCGGCGACCGGGGCATCCAGTTCGCCCGCGGCGCTCGGCGGATGCGCCCTGACAGGAGGTAGCCGGCCTAGCATGGCCGGCCATGGACAGCTTCCGGGTGCTCGGCGGGGCGCGGCTGGCCGGCGCGGTGCCGGTGGCCGGTGCCAAGAACAGCGCCCTGAAGCTCATGGCGGCCGCACTGCTCGCCCCGGGCACGACCCTGCTCGAGCGCGTCCCGGCGATCCTCGACGTCGAGATCATGGCCGAGCTGCTGCGCAGGCTCGGCGCGGACGTCGCCGGCACGGGCCCTGGGCAGCTGCGCATCGAGGTGCCCCAGCAGATCGGCCACCAGGCCGATTACGACCTGGTGCGGCGGATGCGCGCCTCGATAAGCGTGCTCGGCCCGCTGGTGGCCCGGGTCGGTCGAGCCCAGGTGGCACTGCCCGGTGGTGACGCCATCGGCTCGCGCGGGGTCGACCTGCACCTTGCGGGGCTGGAGCAGCTGGGGGCCACCCTCGCGCACGAGCACGGCTACATCGTGGCCCGCGCGCCGCGCGGGCTGGCCGGAGCGAACATCTGGCTGGACTTCCCCAGTGTCGGGGCCACCGAGAACCTGCTGATGGCCGCCGTGCTGGCGCGCGGGACCACGGTGATCGACAACGCGGCCCGCGAGCCGGAGATCTGCGACCTGGCGCAGATGCTCTCCGCCATGGGCGCCAAGATCGACGGCGTGGGCACCTCGACCCTCGAGGTCATCGGTGTCGACCATCTCGAGCCGACTCACCACACCACCGTCGCGGACCGGATCGTGGCCGGCACCTGGGCGATCGGGGCGGTGATGACCCACGGTGACATCACGGTCCTTGGCGCGGTGCCGGCCCACCTCGAGCTCGTGCTGGACAAGCTGACCCAAGCCGGGGCCGATGTCGACCGGGTGGGTGGCACGGGCGGCACGGACGGCCCGGACGGCCCGGACACCGGGTTCCGGGTCCGGATGGCCCACCGGCCCCGCGCCGTCGACGTGGTCACGCTGCCTTGGCCCGGCTTCCCGACCGACCTGCAGCCGATGGTCATCGCGCTGAACTCGGTCGCCGAGGGGGCGGCGATGGTCACCGAGAACGTCTTCGAGTCCCGCTTCATGTTCGTCAACGAGATGGTCCGGCTGGGCGCCTCGATCCGCACCGACGGTCACCACGCCGTGGTGCGCGGCCAGTCCCGGCTCTCCGGGGCGCCGGTGCGGGCCACCGACATCCGGGCCGGGGCCGGCCTCGTGCTTGCCGGACTGGTCGCCGACGGGGTCACCACCGTGGGGCAGGCCTTCCACGTCGACCGCGGCTACCCGGGTTTCGACGCCCAGCTGCGCGAGCTCGGGGCCGACGTGCGCAGGGTGCCCGACCCCTACGAGGTCGGGCAGGAGTGAGCCGGTCGGCAGGCTGCCGGCCGGCCTGCCGGTAGCAGGCCTTCCGGTAGCAGGGCTGCCGATAGGGTCTGCTGCCATGAGCGAGAGCACTGTGACGCCCGGGACGGTCGCGGTCATCGGCGCGGGACTGATGGGCTCGGGGATCGCCCAGGTCGCCGCCCAGGCCGGCTACCGGGTGCTGCTGCGCGATGTCACCGAGGCCGCCCTGGCCCGAGGCACGGCCGCGATCGCGAAGTCCTACGAGCGCTTCGTGGCCAAGGACAAGCTCAGCGCCGAGCAGGCCGAGGCGTGTTTGGCTCGGATCGTCACCACCACCGACCTGGACGCCGCAGGCGAGGCGGACCTCGTGATCGAGGCGGTCTTCGAGCGCATCGAGGTCAAGCACGAGGTCTTCCGCGCGCTGGACGCCATCGCCCGCCCCGAGGCCGTTCTGGCCAGCAACACCTCGGCCATCCCGATCACCGCGATCGCCGCGGTGACGCGCCGGCCGGAGTCGGTGGTCGGGACGCACTTCTTCTCCCCGGTGCCCATGATGCGGTTGTGCGAGCTGGTCCGGGGCTACAAGACCTCCGATGCCACGCTGGAGGCCGCCCGCGGTTTCGCCGAGGCGGTGGGCAAGGAGTGCATCGTCGTGAACCGCGACGTCGCGGGCTTCGTCACCACCCGGCTGATCAGCGCCCTGGCGATGGAGGCGATCAAGCTCTACGAGTCCGGGGTGGCCAGTGCCGAGGACATCGACGTGGCGTGCCGGCTCGGCTTCGGTCACGCCATGGGGCCGCTGGCCACGACCGACCTGACCGGGGTGGACGTGCTGCTGCACGCCACGAGCAACATCTACGCCGAGACCCAGGACGAGAGGTTCGCCCCGCCGGAGCTTCTGCGTCGCATGGTCACCGCCGGGGACCTGGGTCGCAAGAGCGGGCGGGGGTTCTACCGCTACGACGGGTGAGTGCGCCCGGTCGAGCATCTCGTGAAGTCCGCCACAGCGTGTCGCCGCGGGCGCGCGGGTGCGCCGGCGTAGCGTGCACGATCACCGAGGCTGATGTCGCCGGTAACTTCCCCACCACGAGATCAGCCCGCGGGTCGTTCAGGGCAACCCGACGCGCCCCTCGTGCGTCCTAGCACCAGACGCTCGTTGGCAGCGAGCCGGGCAGCACCCAAGCGACCTGTCGGGGCAGGAGGCGCGAGATGCACGTCGTGACGGACAGCGGATTCGAGCAGGTGAGCATCGAGGGGCGACTGGACGTGCACTCCGTGCCCGACGTCCGGGCTGCGTTGCACGAGGCGATCGACCGGGGCCGGGGTGACCTGGTCGTCGACCTGTCCGAGGTCGAGGTCAGTGACGCCACAGGGCTGGGCGTGCTGATCGGGGCGCACCGGCGGGCTCGCCGGTCCGGGCGTCGGCTGGTTCTGCACGGCGTCCCACCGCGGCTGTGCCGGCTCTTGCTGGCAACCAGGCTGCACCGCGTGCTCATCGTGGAGCCGGCCATCGACGTGGATGCCATGCTGGTCGGCATCGCCTGACCACACCGGGCACCGGCTTGCTACTTGCCGGTAGCATCGGGGGTCATGCCCCGGTGCGCAGGAGGCCAGTCGTGAGCGGTGCGTTGCTGCCCGAGCCGGACCGGCCCTGGCTGATGCGCACCTATGCCGGGCACTCCTCGGCGAAGGAGTCCAACCGGCTGTTCCGGCGCAACCTGGCCAAGGGGCAGACCGGCCTGTCGGTGGCCTTCGACCTGCCCACCCAGACCGGCTACGACCCGGACGCCGAGATGGCGGGCGGGGAGGTGGGCCGGGTCGGCGTCCCGGTGGCCCACCTCGGCGACATGCGCGCGCTTTTCGAGGGCATCCCGCTGGAGCGGATGAACACCTCGATGACCATCAACGCCACCGCCATGTGGCTGCTCGCGCTCTATGTGGCCCTGGCCGAGGAGCAGGGCGGCGACATCGCGGAGCTGGCCGGTACGACGCAGAACGACATCATCAAGGAGTACCTGTCCAGGGGCACCTACGTCTTCCCGCCGGGGCCCTCGGTCCGGCTGAGCACCGACGTGATCGCCTGGTGCCTAGTGCACACCCCCAAGTGGAACCCGGTCAACGTCTGCTCCTACCACCTGCAGGAAGCCGGGGCGACCCCGGTGCAGGAGGTGGCCTTCGCCTTGAGCACCGCGGTGGCCCTGCTCGACGCGGTACGCGACGGCGGGCAGGTGCCGGCCGAGCGCTTCGCCGATGTCGTCGGGCGGATCTCCTTCTTCGTCAACGCCGGGGTCCGCTTCGTCGAGGAGGCGTGCAAGATGCGCGCCTTCACCCGGCTGTGGGACGAGATCACCGTCGAGCGCTACGGCGTGACCGACCCGGTGGCCCGGCGCTTCCGCTACGGCGTGCAGGTCAACTCGCTCGGGCTGACGGAGGCCCAGCCGGAGAACAACGTCGTACGCATCGTGCTGGAGATGCTCGGGGTGACGCTGTCGCGCTCGGCCCGGGCCCGAGCGATCCAGCTGCCAGCCTGGAACGAGGCCCTCGGGCTGCCCCGGCCCTGGGACCAGCAGTGGTCGCTGCGGGCCCAGCAGGTGCTCGCGTATGAGTCCGACCTGCTCGAGTACGCCGACCTGCTCGACGGGTCAGCCGTCGTGGCCGAGCGGGTGGAACAGATCTGCTCGGGTGCGCGAGCCGAGATGGCCCGGATCGAGGAGATGGGCGGGGCGGTGGCCGCCGTGGAGTCCGGCTATCTCAAGGCGGCGCTGGTCTGCTCGCACGCCCGGCACCGTGCCCGAATCGAGTCTGGCCAGGACGTCGTCGTCGGCGTCAACAGGTTCACCGAGACCGAGCCGAGCCCGCTCACGGCCGAAGGGGTGGTCAGCGTGCAGGTCGTCGACCCCGACGCCGAGCGCTCGGCGGTCGCGGCGTTGGCCGCCTGGCGGGCCGGGCGCGACCCCGAGGCGGTGCGGGCCGCGCTGGAGAGGTTGGCGGCCGATGCCGCCGGTGGCGCCAACCTCATGCCGGCCTCGCTCCAGGCCGCCCGGGCCGGGGTGACCACGGGGGAGTGGACCGACACGCTGCGGGCGGTGTTCGGGGAGTACCGCGCCCCGACCGGGGTGAGCGGGTCGGTGGGCGCCGGGGTGGGCCCCTCGGCCGAGCCGACCGGCGCCGAGCTGGCCCGGGTGCGCGCCCTGGTGGCCGAGGCCACCGTCGAGCTGGGTCGCCGCCCCCGGCTGCTCGTCGGCAAGCCCGGCCTGGACGGGCACTCCAACGGCGCCGAGCAGATCGCGGTGCGGGCCCGTGACGCCGGGCTCGAGGTGATCTACCAGGGCATCCGGCTCACCCCGGCGCAGATCGTGGCCGCGGCGGTGGCCGAGGACGTGCACTGCGTGGGGCTGTCCATCCTGTCCGGCGCGCACCTGCGGCTCGTGCCCGAGGTGATCGACGGGCTTCGCCTGGCCGGGGCCGGTGACATCCCGGTGGTGGTCGGCGGGATCAT
>JAJZTN010000042.1 GCA_021848885.1 Actinomycetes bacterium | reverse complement strand
GTACTTCTCCGAGTCCAGGTACTCCTCGCTGCCGGGGTACACCGCGACGTGCTCGAAGAGCTCGTACCCGGCGTAGACGCCCCAGGAGGGGGAGAGCATGGCGGCCAGCACCGCCCGGATCTTGAAGGCAGGTGGCCCGCCGTACTGCAGATAGGCGTGCAGGATGTCGGGAGTGTTGACGAAGAAGTTGGGGCGCAGGCACGCCGAGGTCGCCCCGGCCAGCTCCTGCAGGTAGGCCTCCAGCTCGGCCCGCCCGGTGCGCCAGGTGAAGTAGGTGTAGCTCTGGTGGAAGCCCACCGTGCCCAGCATCCGCATCATGGCGGGGCGGGTGAACGCCTCGGCCAGGAAGATCACGTCGGGGTCGGTCTCGCGGACCTTGCCCAGCAGCCACTCCCAGAACACCAACGGCTTGGTGTGCGGGTTGTCGACCCGGAAGATCCGCACCCCCTGCTCCATCCAGTGCCGCACGATCCGCAGCACCTCGGCGTAGAGCCCGTCGGGGTCGTTGTCGAAGTTGAGCGGGTAGATGTCCTGGTACTTCTTCGGCGGGTTCTCGGCGTAGGCGATCGTCCCGTCGGCCAGCGTGGTGAACCACTCGGGGTGCTCGCGCACCCACGGGTGGTCCGGTGCGCACTGCAAGGCCAGGTCGAGGGCTACCTCCAGGCCCACCTCGCGGGCCCGGCCGACGAAGTAGGCGAAATCCTCCAGGGTGCCCAGATCGGGGTGGATGGCGTCGTGCCCACCGGCCGAGGAGCCGATGGCCCACGGCGAGCCGACGTCGTGCGGTGCCGCGGCCATCGTGTTGTTCGGGCCCTTGCGGTTCACCTCGCCTATCGGGTGGATCGGCGGGAGGTAGACGACGTCGAAGCCCATCGCGGCCACCGCCGGCAACCGCTCGGCGGCCGAGCGCAGCGTGCCAGAGCGCGCCACGCCGGTCCGCGGGTCGACGGTGGCGCCCTCCGAGCGGGGGAACAGCTCGTACCAACTGGAGAAGAGCGCCCGCTCACGGTCGACCTGTACGCCGAAGCGCTCGCTGCTGCTCACCAGCTCGCGCAGCGGCATCGCCGCCAGAGCCTGGGCGACCTCGACGCTGTGCGCGCCGGCCAGCCGGGCCGGTGACGGTCGCCCCCGGTCGCGCAGCGCGCTCACCGCGTCCAGCAGCGCCCTGCGCCCCGCGGCCGGACGCCCTGCCATCGCCGCGGCCCGCTCGAGCAGCCGGGCACCCTCCTCCAGCATCAGCTCGACGTCCAACCCGGCGGGCACCTTGATGTCCGCGGCGTGCCGCCAGCTGGCCACCGGGTCGCTCCACGCCTCCACGCTGAAGCTCCACCGGCCCATGCTCGTCGGGGTGACCTCGGCGGCCCACCGGTCGGTGCCCGGTCCCAGTGGTCGCATCGGGGTCCACGGGCCGCGCCGGCCGGAGGGGTCGCGGAGCACGACGTTGGCGTTGACCGCGTCGTGTCCCTCACGGAACACCGTGGCGGTGACCGTGAAGGTCTCACCGACTACGGCCTTGGCCGGCCATCGCCCACAGGCGACCACGGGCTCGACATCGGTTATGGGGATGCGTCCGATCATCGTCGTCGAACCTACCGCCCTCTCAGGTCGCCAACACCCCGGGCGGGGCAGGCGTCCGGGTTCCGGTGGGCACCACCGAGCTGGAAGATCTTGCCACGACACGCAAGAAACTGACAGATCCCCGGGGTGTGCCCTATCGTCCCGCGGGTGAGAGCGATTCGCCGTTTCACGGTGCGTACCGTCCTGCCCGACTCGCTGGTCCCGCTGGGTGAGCTGGCGCTCAACCTGCGCTGGTCCTGGCACTCCCCGACGCGGGAGCTCTTCGCCAGCATCGACCCCGACGTCTGGGACACGGTGGGCCACGACCCGGTGGCGCTGCTCGGCGCGATAGGCCCGGACCGGCTGGCCGACCTCGCCAAGGACGAGGCCTTCGTGGCCAGGGTCAGCGAGCGGGCCGCGGACCTGCACGAGTACCTGACGGGCGACCGCTGGTTCCAGACCCTTCCGACCGAGGGGCCCGGCGCACGCCCGAGTGCGATCGGCTACTTCTCCCCGGAGTTCGGCATCACCGCCGCCCTGCCCCAGTACTCCGGGGGGCTGGGGATCCTGGCCGGGGACCATCTGAAGGCGGCCAGCGACCTGGGTGTGCCGGTCATCGGCGTGGGACTGCTCTACCAGAGCGGCTACTTCGAGCAGTCGCTGTCCCGGGAGGGCTGGCAGCTCGAGCGCTACCCCGTGCTCGACCCCGACGGGCTGCCGCTGTCCCAGCTGCGCGAGCCGGACGGCTCGCCCGTCCTCGTCACCGTCGGCCTCCCGGGTGACCGCTCGTTGCGGGCCAAGGTCTGGAAGGCGCAGGTCGGGCGGGTGCCGCTGCTGCTGCTGGACTCCGACGTGGAGCAGAACGACGAGGCGGCCCGCCAGGTCACCGACCGGCTCTATGGCGGCGGCGGCGAGCACCGGCTGCACCAGGAGATGCTGCTGGGCATCGGCGGCGTACGCGCTCTGCGTGCCTACTCCCGGGTCACCGGGGCCCCCACCCCCGAGGTCTTCCACACCAACGAGGGCCACGCCGGCTTCCTGGGGTTGGAGCGGATGCGCGAGCTGGTCGCCCAGGAGGGCTTGACCTTCGCCGAGGCGCTCGAGGCGGTCCGGGCCGGCACGGTCTTCACGACCCACACCCCGGTGCCGGCCGGTATCGACCGGTTCTCCCGAGAGCTCATCCAGCAGCACTTCGGCGGGGACAACGCGTTGCCCGGCATCGACGTCGAGGAGGTCCTCAGTCTCGGCGCGGAGACCTACCCGGGCGGTGACCCGGCGCTGTTCAACATGGCCGTGATGGGCCTGCGGCTGGCCCAGCGGGCCAACGGCGTGAGCCTGCTGCACGGGCAGGTCAGCCGCGCGATGTTCGCCGGGCTGTGGCCGGACTTCGATCCCGAGGAGGTGCCGATCACCTCGATCACCAACGGCGTGCACGCACCCACGTGGGTCTCGCCGCGCGCCATCGCGGTGGCCGAGAACGCCGCTGGCGCCGGTGCTCTCGAGGACGGGAGGCGCTGGCAGAGCGTCGAGCACATCCCCGACGAGGCCCTGTGGCAGCTGCGCAACGAGCTGCGCGCCGACCTGGTCGCCGAGGCTCGCCGGCGGGTGAGGCAGTCCTGGGCCGCCCGGGGGGCCTCACCGGCGGAGCTGGGCTGGACCAACAGCGTGCTGGACCCCGACGTGCTCACCATCGGCTTCGCCCGGCGGGTGCCCTCCTACAAGCGGCTCACCCTCATGCTGCGCGACCGGGACCGCCTTCGCGCGCTGCTGCTCGACCCGCACCGGCCGGTGCAGATCCTGGTGGCAGGCAAGTCCCACCCGGCCGATGACGGCGGCAAGAAGCTCGTGCAGGAGCTGGTCGCCTTCACCGACGACCCTGAGGTCCGCCACCGCATCGTCTTCCTGCCCAACTACGACATGGCCATGGCCCAGGCGCTCTACCCGGGCTGTGACGTGTGGCTGAACAACCCGCTGCGCCCGCTCGAGGCGTGCGGCACGTCGGGGATGAAGGCAGCCCTCAACGGTGCGCTGAACCTGTCGGTGCTCGACGGGTGGTGGGACGAGTGGTTCGACGGGGAGAACGGCTGGGCCATCCCGACCGCCGACGGCGTCGAGGACCCCGATCGCCGGGACGACCTCGAGGCGGGGGCGCTGTATGACCTCATCGAGCAGGTCGTGGCGACGCGCTTCTACGACCGCGACGAGCAGGGCCGCCCGGCCCGTTGGCTGTCCATGGTCCGCCACACCCTGATGACCCTGGGCCCGAAGGTGCTGGCCACCCGCATGGTGTCCGACTACGTCGAGCAGCTCTACACGCCGGCCGCCGGTGCGGCCCGCCGGTTGGACGGTCCCGGCTACGGGCGGGCCCGCGAGCTGGCGGCGTGGAAGAGCCGGGTGCGGGCCGCCTGGGACCGGGTGCGGGTGGACCACGTGGAGGCTCTCGGGGTCGGTGACAGTGCCGAGCTTGGCGCCACCGTGTCGCTGCGCTGCTTCGTCTCCCTTGGTGAGCTGGGCCCGCAGGACGTGCTCGTCCAGGTGGTGCACGGCCGGGTCGACTCCGCCGACCGGCTGGCCGACACCGCCACGGCCGCGCTCGAGCTGGCCGAGACCTACGAGGGCTGCCGGTTCCGTTACGAGGGCGAGGTCAAGCTGGACCGCACCGGCCCGTTCGGCTACACCGTGCGGATCCTGCCCCGGCACGAGCTGCTGGTCAGCCCGCGCGAGCTGGGCCTGGTCGCCCTGCCGTAGCCGCGGTTCGGCTCAGCGGTGCGCGTGGAAGACCGCCAGGCTGAACGAGGGACGGCGCACCCGCTCGCCGGCAGGGTGGGCCCAGCTGATGCTCACCGGACGTTCCTCGGCGGTGTCGAGCACGAGGGTGTACCGCTGGGCCCACGGCGGGCCGGGCAGCACCACATCGACGTCGTCCGGGCCGCCGTGAAGCACGATGAGATAGGACGCGTCCGGGTCGCTCGGGGTCAGGCCCACGACATGCTGACCTGCTCCGGCGTCCCCGGCCAGGTACCAGCTGATCGTGCGCAGCCCCGGGCTGTGCCAGGCGTCATGCCCCATCGGCTCCCCTGCGGCGTCGAACCAGGCTAGGTCGGCCATCGCGTCGACGTGCGGGTGTTGGCCGGCGAAGAAGTCCTCCTGGCGCAGCACCGGGTGCTCGCGGCGCAGCCGGAGCAGCTCGACGACGGTGTCGTGCAGGTCCAGCTGCCACGGCTGCAGCGACCAGTCCAGCCAGGAGGTCTCGTTGTCCTGGCAGTAGGCGTTGTTGTTGCCGTGCTGGGTCCGGCCGATCTCGTCCCCCGCGGTGATCATCGGGACCCCGGTGGACAGCAGCAGTGTGGCCATCAGGTCGCGAGCCAGCCGGCGGCGCACCCGCAGCACGGCCGGGTCCTGCGTCGGGCCCTCGACCCCGCAGTTCCAGCCGAGGTTCTCCTCGGCGCCGTCACGGTTGCCCTCGCCGTTGCCGTGGTTGTGCTTGCCCTCGTAGGTGACCAGGTCGTGCAGCGTCGCCCCGTCGTGGGCGGTGACGAAGTTGACCGAGGCAAGCGGGCCGCGCCCCGCCGGGCCGTCGAATATGTCCGAGGATCCCGACAGCCGGTAGCCCAGGTCGCGCACCCCGGGATGGGCGGCCCCGGGCCGGTTCCCGGCCAGCCAGAAGCCGCGCACGGCGTCCCGGTAGCGGTCGTTCCATTCCACCCACGGCTCGCCGAAGGAGCCCAGCTGGTAGCCCTGCGGGCCGAGGTCCCAAGGCTCGGCGATGAGCTTGACGTTGCGCAGCACCGGGTCCTGGGCTATCGCGGCCAGGAAGGGCGCGCTGGGGTCGAAGCCGCCGCCGCTGCCGCGGGCCAGCGTGGCGGCCAGGTCGAAGCGGAACCCGTCGACGTGCATCGCGCTCACCCAGTACCGCAGCGCGTCCATCACCAGACGCAGGGTGCTCGGATGGGTCAGGTCCAAGGTGTTGCCGCAGCCGGTCACGTCGAGGTACCCACGACCGTGGTCGAGCCGGTAGTAGCTGTTGTTGGCCAGCCCGCGCAGCGACAGCGTGGGCCCGGTGCGACCACCCTCGGCGGTGTGGTTGAAGACGACGTCGAGCACGACCTCCAGGCCGGCGGCATGCAGGTCGGCCACCATCTGCTTGAACTCCCGCACCTGCTCTCCGCGGCGCCCGGCCGAGCTGTACCCCGCGTGCGGGGCCAGGAAGGCCAGCGGCGAGTAGCCCCAGTAGTTGACCCCGCCGCGTTCGAGCAGCTCCAGCTCGGTGACGAAGTGGGCCACCGGGAGCAGCTCGAGCGTGGTGACACCCAGCGCGGTGAGGTAGTCCAGCACCGCGGGGTGGGCCAGCCCGGCGTAGGTCCCGCGCAACGGCTCGGGCACCTCGGGGTGGGTTGCGGTGAACCCGCGCACGTGCAGCTCGTAGAGCACGGTCTGCGACCAGGGCACCCCCGGGGGCCGGTCCGCGCCCCAGTCGAAGCTCTCGTCCACGACGACCGCGGCTGGCACGTAAGGCCCGGAGTCACGGGCGTCCCGCGTGGTGTCGTCGCCGTAACCGGCGTGCAGCCCGAGCGCTGATCCCACCACGTGGCCGCGCACCGCGTCGTGGGGCGCCAGCTGGCCGTCCACCGCCAGCGCGTAGGGGTCGAGGAGGCGCTTGGCCGGGTTGAACCGCCGGCCGTGCCAGGGGTCCCACGGGCCGTCCACCCGCAGCCCGTAGCGGGTCCCGGGGCCCACCCCGGGCAGGTAGCCGTGCCACGTTCCGCGGCTCCGGTGGGTCAGCTCGACCGGGTGCTCCACCCCCGCCTCGTCGAGGAGGCACACGGTGACCCGCACCGCCTCGGGCGAGGACACGGCCACATTGGTGCCCGCACCGTCCCAGCGTGCCCCCAGCGGCTCGGGCCGGCCGGGACTCACCCGGAGCTCGGGCGGCAGGGAAGAGGCGTGCACAGGTACATCCTGCCTGCTGCCGCTCACCCGGAGGCGGCGAGGCTAGGCTCGCCGCGCGGCGTCTTCCGGCGTCGCAGGACGTCGTACGACGTCGGGCTGGTGGACGGCTGGAGGTTGCTGTGGGTCAGTTCGTGCGGCTTGAGGTTGCCGACGGGGTCGGGACGATCCGGCTGGACAGGCCCCCGGTCAACGCCCTGGACTCGCTCATGCAGGAGGAGATCCGCGAGGCCGCCGTTGCGGCCGCCACCGACCCGGGCGTGGCGGCGGTGGTGATCTACGGTGGCGAGCGGGCCTTCGCGGCCGGGGCGGACATCAAGGAGATGGCTGCCATGGGCTACACCGACATGGTCGACCGCTCCGGTGCCCTGCAGTCCGCCTTCGGTGCCGTGGCGGCGATCCCCAAGCCGGTGGTGGCCGCGGTGACCGGGTACGCGTTGGGCGGTGGGTGCGAGCTGGCGCTGTGCGCCGATGTGCGCATCCTCGCCGAGGACGCCCGGATGGGGCAGCCGGAGATCCTGCTGGGCATCATCCCCGGGGCCGGCGGCACCCAGCGGCTGGCCCGACTGGTCGGGCCCTCGCGGGCCAAGGACATCATCTTCACCGGCCGGCAGGTGCGCGCCGAGGAGGCCGTCCGGATCGGGTTGGCCGATGTCGTCGTGCCGGCTGAGCAGGTCTTCCCGGCCGCGCTGGAGTGGGCGCGGCGTTTCGTCGGGGGCCCGGCGTACGCACTCCGCGCGGCCAAGGAGTCCATCGACCGGGGGCTGGAGGTCGACCTGGGCACCGGGCTGGAGATCGAGCGGGCCCAGTTCGCGGCGCTCTTCGCCACCGAGGACCGGGCCATCGGGATGGCCTCGTTCATCGAGTCCGGGCCGGGCAAGGCGGCCTTCCGCGGCCGCTGAGGGCCCGCGGCGCGCGTGCCGGTGGCTCAGCCGCGGGTGGCGGCTGCTCGGCCGCGCGTGCCCGGCTGCTCAGCCGCGGGTGAGTGCAGCGTCGAGCAACCCGATCGGCGGTGAGCCGAGCTCGAGCATCGCGGTGTGCAGCCTGGGCAGCGAGAAGCCCGCTCCCCAGGTGGCCCGGGCCCGCTCGCGCAGGTCCCGGATGGCCAGCTTGCCCCAGGTGTAGCGCCCGTAGGTCGCATCGAAGGTGCCGCGGCGGGCCTCCGCGGCTGCCGCCTCGTGGCCCAGGTAGGCACGTTCGACGAACCGGTCGGTGGCCTCCTGGACGGTCATCGAGCCGGTGTGCATCCCGATGGCCGAGGTCAGTCGCGTGACCCGGACCAGCCCCTCCAGGGCGACCCCCACCGCGAAGCGCGGGTCGGCTGCTCGGAAGCCTTCCTCGAGCATGACCTCCTCGGCGTAGTGCGCCCACCCCTCTGCGAAGGTCATCGACTGCAGCGTCGCCCGCACCGGTGAGGTGACGCGGCGCAGCGCGCGGGAGTGCGCGAAGTGCCCGGGAGCGACCTCGTGGGCGGTGATCGCCGGCAGGGTGGTGCGGCTGAACACCGCCAGCCACTCGGCCTTCCCCTCAGCCGACAGGGACGGGCTCGGCAGGGTGATCCAGTACCACGACGGACCGTCCGGCTCGCCCGGACCGGCCCAGGCCAGCATGGCCATCGCCCAGGATCGCGAGGCCGGGGCCGGCCCGACCCGGCACTGCCCGTCGACATGGGGGGCCAACCGGTGCTCGGCGGTGAAGGCGATGACCTCGGCGGTCTGGCGCGCCGCTTCGGCGAGGAGGTCCTCGTCGTCGGGGTGGTCGGCCAGCAGACCGGCCACGACCTCCCGCACCCCAGCGCGCGGGTCGATGTGCGCGCAGGCGAGTTCGACCAGCTCGCCCAGCCGGGCGCTCTCCTGCTCGGCGGCCGCGGCCAGCCCGGCCAGATCCACCGTGGTGGCCTCCTGGGTTCCCATCAGCCGGGCCAGCGCCGCCTCGCCCAGGGCCAGGTCGGGCGGGCCGTTCTCGGCGATGCGCTGGAGGTGCTCGACCAGCCGGGCGTGCGCGGTCAGGGCGTCCCGATGCACGTCGCCGAGGGAGGGATCGAGCCCGGCCGCCAGCCCGCGGGCCGAGCCGAGCAGTGCCGCGGCCACGGGCGCGGGCACCGCGTCAAGGGTGCGCACGGCCACGTCGATGGCCTCGGGCCAGCGCCTCAGGTGCGCTGTCCGCGCGGCGTCGCGCTCGT
This sequence comes from Actinomycetes bacterium, assembly GCA_021848885.1. Lineage (GTDB taxonomy): Bacteria > Actinomycetota > Actinomycetes > JAJZTN01 > JAJZTN01 > JAJZTN01. The sequence continues at coordinate 10,286 of JAJZTN010000042.1, read as the reverse complement.
GCTCGGGGGCGTACTCACGGTCATAGCCGGACAGGTCGAGGGCCTGCAGGTGCAGCAGGGGGTCGCGCCGGTGCATCTGCAGCTCGCCAAGCTCGAGCCGGACCCGCGCCTCGAACGCCCGCAGGTGCGCCTCGTCGTGCGCGTCCGGCGCAGGTGCCCCGCCGAGGCGGGCCAGCCCGGCCGCCACACCGGACACGGAAAGGTCCTGGACCTGTCCGTCGTACTCGTGACGTCCGGCGTTCTCGCGGACCTCGGCCATCATGAGGTCGCAGACGGCGGTGAGGCGTTGATCCATGACGGCAACGGTAGGGCCAGGGCACGAGTTGGCCATCGCGCTACTGGTCAGTAACATAACCGCGCGGATGGCCCATGGCCCGCCACCGGGCCCGGGTCAGCAACCCCGGCGTGCCCGGGTGAGCGACCCCGGCGGGCCCGGGCCACCACCCGGCTGGCAGGCTGGATCGGCCCCCCGCGGTGCGCGGGCACAGGGATGAGTGCGGAGGTCGCGGGACGATGGCAGAGCCACGCAGGGTGCTCGTGCTGGTCAAGTACGTGCCGGATGCCGCCGGCGAGCGCAGCTTCGCCGACGCCGACTCCACCACCGTGCGTACCACCGAGGGCCTGCTGTCCGAGCTGGACGAGTACGCCGTGGAGGAGGCGCTGAGCCTGGCCGAGTCCGGTGGCTGGGAGGTCACCGTGGCCACGATGGGCCCGGAGCAGGCCGGTGCGGCGATCCGCAAGGCGCTGCAGATGGGTGCCGACGCCGGCATCCACATCAGTGACGAGGCGCTGCACGGCACCGATGCGCTGGGCACCTCAGCGGTGCTGGCCGCCGCGGTGCGCAAGTTCAGCGACGAGGGCGGATGCGACCTGCTGCTGTGCGGGATGGCTTCCACCGACGCAGGCATGTCCGTCATCCCGGCGATGCTGGCCGAGAGGCTCGGGTTGCCGCAGGTCAGCTTCGCCTCACAGCTGAGCGTGGAGGGTGACACCGTGCGGATCCGGCGGGACTCCGAGACCGCCACTGAGACGATCGAGTCGAGGCTGCCGGCGGTGGTCAGCGTTACCGACCAGATCAACGAGCCGCGCTACCCCTCGTTCAAGGGGATCATGGCGGCGAAGAAGAAACCGGTGACCACCTGGTCGCTGGCCGACCTGGGGATCGAGCCCGCCGAGGTGGGGCTGGCGGCCTCGTGGTCGCCTGTCACCGAGGTGAGCAAGCGCCCGCCGCGAGGGCAGGGGACGATCATCACCGACGACGGTGAGGGCGGGGTCGCACTGGCCGAGTTCCTTGCCGCCGAGAAGTTCATCTGAGCGGGAGTGCGCAGTGGCCAACATCCTGGTGCTCGTCGACCACGTCGAGGGCAAGGTCCGCAAGACCACGACCGAGCTGCTCACCATCGCCCGCAGGGTGGGTGAGCCGATCGCGGTGTTCACCGGTCCTGGGGTCGAGACGGCTCAGCCCACCCTCGCCGAGTTCGGCGCGCACAGCGTGCACTTCGCCGACGCCGCGGAGGTGACCGACTACCTGGTCGCACCCAAGGTGGAGGTGCTGGCCCACCTGGTGGCCGAGCTGGCCCCGGCCGCAGTGCTGCTGACCTCCAACGCCGAGGGCAAGGAGATCGCCGGTCGGCTCGCGGTGCGCACCGGCTCCGGGCTGGTCACCGATGCGGTCGACGTCGCTGCCGACCTGTCCACCACCCAGTCGGTCTTCGCCGGCTCCTACGTGGTGCGGGCCAGGGTGGCGCACGGCACCCCGATCATCACGGTCAAGCCCAATGCGGTCACCCCCGAGCCGTCCCCGGCCCCCGGTGCGGTCGTGCCGGTCAAGGTCGAGATCAGCGAGGCGGCCCGCACTGCCCGGATCGTTCAGCGGGCCCCGCGCGCGGCCAGTGGTCGCCCGGAGCTGACCGAGGCGGCCATCGTGGTCTCCGGCGGGCGTGGCACCGGTGGGGACTTCGGGCCGGTCGAGGCTCTGGCCGACGCCCTGGGCGCGGCTGTCGGCGCGTCCCGCGCCGCGGTTGACGCCGGGTGGTACCCGCACTCCAGCCAGGTGGGGCAGACAGGTACGACGGTCTCCCCCCAGCTCTATGTGGCCGCCGGCATATCCGGGGCGATCCAGCACCGGGCTGGGATGCAGACCTCGAAGACCATCGTCGCGGTGAACAAGGACCCGGAGGCCCCCATCTTCGCCCTGGCTGATTTCGGCGTCGTGGGTGACCTGTTCGCCGTGCTGCCGCAGCTGACCGAGCAGATCACCAAGCGCAAGGGCTGAGCCGCTCCCGGGGCGCGCGTGCGGGGTGCCCGGCGGTTAGGCTCGTGCCGCGATGACGTACCTCGACCATGCGGCCACAACGCCGATGCTGCCCGAGGCACGGGCGGCGATGGCAGCCCAGCAGGCCGAGGTGGGCAACCCCTCGTCCCTGCACGCCTCCGGGCGACGGGCCCGCAAGGTGGTCGAGGAGAGCCGCGAGCACATCGCCAGGGCGCTGGGTGCCCGGCCCGGCCAGGTGGTCTTCACCGCGGGAGGGACCGAGGCGGACAACCTGGCGGTCAAGGGGCTGTACTGGGCCCGGCGTGGCGCCGACCCGCGCCGGCGCAGGGTGGTGGTCAGCTCCGTGGAGCACCACGCGGTGCTCGACTCCGCGCGCTGGCTGGCCGAGGGCCAGGGCGCCGACCTCGAGCTCCTACCGGTCGACCGGCTCGGCCGGGTGGCGCCGAGCACGCTGCGGGACCTGCTGTCCGAGTGTGGCGACGAGGTCGCCCTGGTGTCGGTGATGTGGGCCAACAACGAGATCGGCACCGTGCAGCCGATCGCCGAGCTGGCCGATATCGCCCATGCCCACGGGGTGGTGCTGCACACCGACGCGGTGCAGGCGCTGGGCAGCCTGCCGGTGGACTTCGCCGGCAGCGGTGTCGACGCGATGTCGGTGAGCGCGCACAAGATCGGCGGCCCGGTGGGGGTGGGAGCCCTGCTGCTGGGCCGAGGCATCGAGCCGACCCCGGTGCACCACGGTGGCGGGCAGGAGCGCGATGTGCGCTCCGGCACCCTCGACGTCGCGGGGATCGCCGGCTTCGCCGCGGCCTGCGAGGTCTCGGTGACCACCCGTGCACAGCGGGCGGCGCACCTGGCCCAGCTGCGCGAGCGCTTCGTCGCGGGGGTAGGGCAGCTGTCGGCGGGCCTGCCCCAGAGGATCAGCGTCAACGGCGACCCGCAACCCGGCCCGACGCACCGGCTGCCCGGGATAGTGCACCTGAGCTTTCCCGGCTGTGAGGGCGACACCCTGCTCATGCTGCTGGACGCAGCGGGGGTGGAGTGCTCGACCGGTTCGGCCTGCTCAGCCGGGGTGCCCGAACCGAGCCATGTGCTGCTGGCCACTGGGGCGGACCGGCGTACGGCGCTGTCCTCGTTGCGCTTCTCCTTCGGTCACACCTCCACCGCCTCCGATGTCGACACCACCCTGGCCGCACTGGGCGCCGTGCTGGATCGGGCCCGTCGGGCCGGTGCGCTCAGTCTCGGTGCCACCGCACGTGGTCCGGCACCGGTGGGGGAGTAGCGGTGCGGGTGCTGGCCGCGCTGAGCGGGGGGGTCGACTCGGCGGTGGCTGCGGCCCGGGCGCGCGAGGCCGGGCACGAGGTCACCGCGGTGCACCTGGCGCTTTCGGCCGACCCTGACACCGAGCGTGCGGGGGCACGGGGCTGCTGCTCGCGTTCGGACGCCCGCGACGCCCGCCGGGTCGCCGACGTGCTGGCCATCCCGTTCTACGTCTGGGACCTGGCCGAGCGTTTCCAGGCCGAGGTCGTCGCGGACTTCCTGGCCGGTTACGCGGCCGGGCGCACACCCAATCCCTGTCTTCGCTGCAACGAGCGGATCAAGTTCACCGCCGTGCTGGACCGCGCCCTGGCGCTGGGCTTCGACGCGGTGTGCACCGGGCACTACGCCCGGCTGGTCGAGGTCGGTGGCCGCCGTGAGCTGCACCGGGGCGTCGACCCCGGCAAGGACCAGTCCTACGTGCTGGCGGTCTGCACGTCCGAGCAGCTGGCCGCGGCGATGTTCCCGTTGGGAGGGTCGCGCAAGCCCGACGTGCGCATCGAGGCGGCCGAGCGTGGGCTGGGCGTGGCAGACAAGCCGGACAGCCACGACATCTGCTTCATCCCCGACGGGGACACCGCCGGGTGGCTGCGTGACCGGTTGGGCACCCGACCCGGGCCGATCCTCGACGAGACCGGCGCGCTGGTGGGTCAGCACCAGGGGACGCACACCTTCACCGTCGGGCAGCGCCGCGGTCTGGGACTGAGCCGGCCCGCTGCCGACGGCCGGCCGCGCTACGTGCTCCAGGTGCGACCGGAGAGCAACACCGTGCGGGTCGCCCCGCTGCCGGACTTGGCCGTCTCGGTGGTGCACACGGGCGCGCCGGTGTGGTTGTGCGAGCCCGCCCCCACCCGGGCGTTCGCGGCCGAGGTCCAGCTGCGCGCCCATGCCGATCCGCTGGCCGCTCGGGTCAGCCTGGGCGAGGTTGGGCTGCGCATCGAGCTGGACCACCCGTCAACCGCGGTCGCGCCCGGGCAGGCGGCCGTGCTCTACCAGGGCAGCCGGGTGCTGGCCAGTGCCACCGTCACCGGGTCTGAACGCTGAGTCTGGCGGAGACGCTGCTCCGCCCTGGCTAGGGTCGGGTGCGTGACCGAGCCCCCGCCCGCCCCGCACCCTGTGCGGCATCCGATCCCGATGGGGGTCGCCACCGGGATCGGCTCCTTGCCCGGCACCGACCCGCGGGCCGCGACGGTGATGCTCACCGAGGCGCTGCCCGACTTCCCGCACCTGGTTGAGCTACCCGGACGTGGCCCGGGCGCGGACCTGGTCGGGCGCACAGCCGCGGCGCTGGTCGACCTGCACGTCGACCTGCAGCCGGCCGGCTGGCGGCTGGTGGACCGGGCCGGCCGCGACGAGCGGCGTGCGGCGGCCTGGCTGGAGGAGGACCTCGACGCCCTCACCGAGCTGACCGCCGGATGGGGCGGCACCGTCAAGATCGCACTCGCCGGCCCCTGGACGCTGGCCGCCGAGCTCGACCTGCCCCGGGGGCACCGGGCGCTGCGCGATGCCGGGGCGGTGCGCGACCTTGCCGACTCGCTGGCCGAGACGCTGGGCGAGCAGCTGGGCGAGCTGCGCCGCCGCCTGGGTCCCACAGGGGTCGTCGTCCAGCTCGACGAGCCCGGGCTGCCGGCGGTGCTTGCCGGGCAGGTTGGCACTCCCTCTGGGCTGGGTCGGCTGCCCGCGGTCGACCCGGTGCTGGCCCGTGAGCGGCTCGCACCGGTGCTGGCCGCCGCGCACTCGGCGGGCAGCCCGGTTGTCGTGCACTGCTGCGCGGCTGATGCCCCGGTCGCCCTGCTGGCCGGCGCCGGCGCCGATGCCGTGTCGGTGGACCTGGCCGTGCTGGCCTCCCCGCGCCTGGACGAGCTCGCCGAGGCGATGGATGCCGGGTTGTTGCTGCTCGCCGGGGCGGTGCCCACGGGCGGACCGTACGAGGCCAGCGCGGCCCTGGCCGCTCTCACCCGGCTGGCCAGGTGGGTCGGCCGCTCGGTCGAGGGGCTGGGCGCCGCGGTCAGCATCAGCCCGGCCTGCGGCCTGGCCGGGCTGGCCCCGCAGCAGGCCGAGGCCGCCTACCGGGCGGCGGTGGCCGCGGCGCAGCGGCTTGCTCAGGGCGAGGGCGAGTGAACCGGTTCGCCAGGATGAGGCCATGACCATCCAGGCCCCGGACGGGGAGGAGGCCCTGCCCGGTGGGGCTGGGGCCGGGTCCCTTGTCGAGGTCGCCGAGGTCCCCGACGCGGCCCGGCACGCCCATGCCGACCTCGTCGAGCAGGTGCGCGCGCACCAGTTCGCCTACTACGTGCGCAACGCCCCGCTCGTCTCCGACGCCGAGTACGACGAGCTCATGGCCCGGCTGGCGCGGCTGGAGGCGGAGCACCCCGGGCTGCAGACGCCGGACTCCCCGACTCAGACGGTCGGGGGCACCTTCTCCACCGAGTTCACCCCGGTCGACCACCTGGAGCCCATGCTCAGCCTGGACAACGCCTTCAACCTCGACGAGCTGGCCGGCTGGGACGAGCGGGTCCGTCGTGACGCCGGGGCGGGCTACCACTACCTGTGCGAGCTCAAGGTGGACGGGCTGGCCGTCAACCTGCTCTACACCGACGGGCGGCTCACCCGGGCTGCCACCCGAGGCGACGGTCGCACAGGTGAGGACGTCACGCTCAACGTGGCGAGCATCCGGGGTGTGCCGGCCCGCTTGAGCGGCCCGGACGTGCCCGCGCTCGTCGAGGTGCGCGGCGAGGTGTTCTTCCCCGTGGAAGCCTTCGCCGACCTCAACGCCACCCTGCTGGCCGCCGGGCGCCCGCCGTTCGCCAACCCTCGCAACGCCGCCTCCGGCTCCTTGCGTCAGAAGGACCCGAAGGTGACCGCGTCCCGACCGCTGGCACTGGTCGTCCACGGGCTCGGTCGGGTGCAGGGGCTGCCCGACGGGGTGGAGATCACCCGGCAGTCGCACGCCTATGACTTGGCCCGGAGCTGGGGGCTGCCGGTCAGTGACCGTTACCGGGTGGTCGAGGAGCTTGGCGGCGTGGCCGACTTCATCGCCTACTACGGCGAGCACCGCCACGACGTCTCGCACGAGATCGACGGCGTCGTGGTGAAGGTCGACGAGGTGGCGGTGCAGCGCCGGCTCGGCGCGACCTCCCGGGCGCCACGCTGGGCGATCGCCTACAAGTACCCGCCCGAGGAGGTCACCACCCGGCTGCTGGACATCAAGGTCAACGTCGGGCGCACCGGCCGGGTCACGCCGTACGCCGTCATGACCCCGGTCCGGGTGTCAGGGTCCACCGTGGCCATGGCCACGCTGCACAACGCCGAGGAGGTCGCCCGCAAGGGCGTGCTCATCGGTGACGTCGTGGTGCTGCGCAAGGCCGGGGACGTCATCCCGGAGATCCTCGCCCCGGTGACCGACCGCCGCGACGGCACGCAGCGCGCCTTCGTCATGCCAACCACGTGCCCGGAGTGCTCCAGCCCGCTGGGTCCTGAGAAGCCCGGCGATGTCGACATCCGTTGCCCCAACACTCGCCGCTGCCCGGCCCAGCTGCGCGAGCGGCTGTTCCACCTGGCCGGTCGAGGGGCCCTCGACATCGAGATGCTCGGCTACGAGGCCGCGCTCGCCCTGCTGGCCGCGGGTGTGCTCGGCGACGAGGGTGACATCTTCGACCTGGACGAGGCCGCGCTGCGTCGGGTCGCGCTCTTCACCCGCAAGGACGGCTCCCTGACGGCGAATGGCACCCGGCTGCTGGAGAACCTGGCCGCCGCCCGGGACCGTCCGCTGTGGCGGGTGCTTGTTGCGCTGTCCATCCGCCATGTCGGGCCCACCGCCGCGCAGGCGCTGGCCCGATCGCTCGGGTCGATGGCGGCCATCGAGGCGGCCAGCCCCGAGCAGCTCGCCGCCGTCGACGGGGTCGGCCCGGTCATCGCCGAAGCCGTGCGGGAGTGGTTCGCGCTCGACTGGCACCGCGAGATCGTCCGGAAGTGGCAGCGGGCCGGGGTGCGGATGGCCGAGCGGCAGGACACCTCGACACCGCGGACGCTGGAAGGGCTCACCCTGGTCCTCACCGGGACGCTGGAGGGCTTCAGCCGTGACGAGGCCACCGAGGCGATCACGGCGCGAGGGGGCAAGGCCACCGGGTCGGTGTCCCGTCGCACCGATGTCCTCATCGCCGGGGACTCACCCGGCTCCAAGCTCGACAAGGCGCTCGCCCTGGGAGTCCCTGTGCTGGACGAGGCCGGTTTCCACCGGTTGCTCGAGCAGGGACGGGGGGCGCTGTCGGGCGCCGGGCCGGCCGGTGCGAGCGAGGGCGGGGCCGATCGGCAGTAGCCGCCGGGACCCGGGGCTGCTCAAGATTCCGGCCGGGGCGCCGACAACCTTGTTCAGGGCGGCGCGGTGCCGGGTGGCCCAGCGGCGGGCGGCGCGGTGCCGGGCGGGGACTGGGCATGGCACCCCGCCGCTCTCGTCCCATCGGTGAGGAGCCTGGATGAGTCGCGAGGACGAGCGGAACCGGTTGCCGGCAACCGGTCGTGTGGCCTTCGTGACCTACCTGGCGGCCGTCTCGATCCCCGGGGTGACACTGGCCGGTCTGCTCATCGGGCGGGTCGTCCTCACCGACTCAGGGCTGCTGGCCGGGTCGGTGGCCTTCTGGATGGCCCTGGCCCTGGTGGGTGCCGGCGAGGCGCGGCCGCTCTTCCTGCCCGGGCTGGCCGACCCGGTGGGGGTGGCAACCTCGGCAACCTTCTCCTACGCCGCGCTGCTGCACCTGGGACTTCCCGTCGCCATCCTGCTGCACGTCAGTGGGGTGCTGGCCGCGGCGATGGTTCGTCGTCCAGCGTGGTGGCGCACCGTCTTCAACGTCGCGCAGTACTCCATCAGCCTCGCTGCCGCCTGGGCGACGCTCACCCTGGCCGGCTACCACGCGAGCCTGCCCCACCCGGCCTCCCCGCGCGGCGGTGACATCCCGGTGATCGCACTGGCCGGGGTGGCCTACTTCCTGGTCAACAACGTCCTGGTAAGCAGCGCCGTGAGCCTGTTCTCGCAGCGCAGCCTGCTGGCCACCATGCGGGCGGACTTCGGCTACCACGCCGGGGTCAATACGGCCCTGCTGGCCGTGGCCCCCCTCGTCGCCGTCGTGATGGACCAGGCCGCGGTGCTGCTGCCCCTCTTCGTCCTGCCGCTTGTGGCGATCCACAAGCACGCCGAGGTCTCGGTGGCCCGAGAGCACGAGGCGCTGCACGACGCCCTCACCGGGTTGCCCAACCGGGTCCAGCTGCTGGAGCGGACCGAGACGACGCTGGGCCGGGACATCAACCGGCCCGCGGCCCTGTTCCTGCTGGACCTGGACCGTTTCAAGGAGGTCAACGACACGCTCGGCCACCCCGCTGGTGACGAGGTCCTGCAAATCGTGGCGGTGCGGCTGCGGGCTTCGTTGCGGCCTGGGGACGTGGTGGCCCGCCTCGGCGGAGACGAGTTCGCTGTGCTGCTGCCCGAGGTCGCCGACCGGGACACCGCCGTGGAGCTGGCCCACAGGTTGCGTGCCGCGCTGGACGAGCCGATCCAGGTTGCCGGCACCTTCGTCACCGCCGATGCCAGCATCGGCATCGCCTTGGCCCCCGAGCACGGCAGCACCTTCGAGCTGCTGCACCAGCGGGCCGACGTGGCGATGTACCTGGCCAAGGCCGGTCGCGGGGTGGAGGTCTACTCCGCCGAGCGGGACACCAACAGCCCGCAGCGACTGGGCCTGCTCACCGAGCTGCGTGGCGCGCTGGAGCGCGACGAGATCGAGGTGCACTTCCAGCCCAAGGTGCGCCTCGCCGACGCCCGGGTGGTCGGCGCCGAGGCGCTGGTGCGTTGGCGCCATCCGGATCGGGGCATGGTCCCGCCGGATGAGTTCGTGCCGCTGGCCGAGCAGTCCGGGCTGATGCCTCGGCTGACCGACCGGGTGCTGGCCTACACAACCGAGCAGGCCGCCGGCTGGTGGGCCAGCGGGCACCCCCTGGTCGTGGCGGTCAACGTCTCCATCCGTGACCTGCTCGACCCGGGCTTCCTCGCCCGGGTGGACGCGGCGCTCGGGCGCTCCCAGCTACCCGCCGAGGCACTCATCCTGGAGATCACCGAGCGGGTGCTGATATCCGACTACGCCAGGGGGCTGGACGTGCTCGAGTCGCTGCGGCGTCTCGGGGTGGGCCTGAGTCTGGACGACTTCGGGACCGGCTACTCGTCGCTGACCATGCTGCGCCGGCTGCCGGTCAGCGAGATCAAGATCGACCGGTCCTTCACCGCCCGGGTGCTGGACAGCCCCGAGGACGAGTCGATCGTGCGCTCGATCGCCGAACTGGCCCACGCGCTTGGCCTCACCGTGGTCGCCGAGGGTGTCGAGGACGCCCCGGTGCGCGAGCGGGTCGCCCGGCTCGGCTGCGACCTGGTCCAGGGCTGGCTGACCGGTCGACCGGTCCGGGGCACTGAGCTGGCCGCAGTGCTGGCCGCCCAGGCTCCTGCCTGCCCTCGGGCCGGCGTCGACGCGCCGGGCGGGTGAGACGGCGCGGGTGCGGGGCTGAGCGAGGCCACGCCGGGGCGGTGCGGCGGCACACGGGCGGACCCGGCCAATCCGGGTCCCCGTAGGATGACGCAGTCCCGGAGCCGACGACCAGGAAGCCCCGACAATGCCCCCCGCGCCCCCCGCGCCGCACGGTCCCGCCGCCC
>JAJZTN010000209.1 GCA_021848885.1 Actinomycetes bacterium | reverse complement strand
GCGCCACCCGCCCGGCCAGGTCGGGGGCCGCCGTGGACGCATGCTGGGCCGCCCCGCGGCTCGGCTCGGCGACCACGCGCGGTCCGCGGCTGGGCTCGGCTACTGCGCGCGGTCCGCGGCTGGGCTCGGCTACTGCGCGCGGTCCGCGGCTGGGCTGGGTCATGCCGACGGGGGCTCGAACCTGGAGGTGCGGGTCATCCCCGCGGCCCGACCCTTGGCCGCCACGACCAGAGCCATCTTGCGCGAGGCCTCGTCGATCATCTCCTCGCCCAGCATGACCGCTCCGCGACGCCCGCCAACCTCGGAGGTGTGCCAGGCGTAGGCGTCCAGGATCAGCTCGGCGTGGTCATAGTCCTGCTGGCGCGGCGAGTAGACCCGGTTGGCCGCCTCGATCTGGTCGGGGTGCAGCACCCACTTGCCGTCGAAGCCCAGCGCCGCGGACCTTCCGGCCACCCGCGCGAAGCCGTCGAGGTCGCGGATCTGCAGGTAGGGGCCGTCGATGGCCTGCAGGTCATGAGCGCGGGCCGCCATGAGGATCCTCATGAGGATGTAGTGGTAGGCGTCCCCGACGTCGTAGCCGGCCGGCTGCTCCCCCACGACGAGGGACTTCATCGCGATGCTCGCCATGAAGTCTGCCGGGCCGAAGATGATCGTCTCCAGCCGCGCCGAGGCGGAGGCGATGGCGTCGACGTTGACCAGGCCACGGGCGTTCTCGATCTGCGCCTCGATCCCGATCCGCCCGACCGGCAGCCCGATGGCCCGCTCGATCTGGGTCAGCAGCAGGTCCAGGGCCACGACCTGCTCGGCGGTCTGGACCTTCGGCAGCATGAGGCAGTCCAGCTGGTCCCCGGCGCCCTCCACGACGGTTATGACGTCACGGTAGGTCCACTCGGTGGTCCAGTCGTTGACCCGCACCACCCGGGTCTTGCCGGTGAAGTCACCGCCGGTCAGCGCGGCGACGACGTTGTCCCGAGCCTGCGGCTTGGCCAGCGGAGCAACAGAATCCTCCAGGTCCAGGAAGACCTGGTCGGCGGGCAGCCCCTGGGCCTTCTCCAGCATCTTGGGGCTGCTGCCAGGCACTGCCAGGCAGGACCGTCGGGCCCGCCCGCCCACCGGGGTGGCACCCTCGCGCACCGCGTCCATCCTCGCCTCCTGACCCTCCACCCGGCCAGCCTGACCGGTGGGCGACCCGACCCACACGCCAGGCTCATCGTTGGCAGGGACCCTACCGACACAGCGGGGCGGGCCGGGCGCGAGGTGTCCCGCGTCCGACCCGCCCTGCCACCACCGGATCAGCCGTCCGGTCCGCGCCGGAGCCGGTGATCAGCTCCGGGTGCTGCCGTAGCGGGAGTAGTAGTCCCGCCATACCAGCCGGTGGATCGGGATCAAGCGGGGCAGGTCACGCACCCCTGGGATGAAGGGGACGAGGACCAGGCCCAGGGTGAGCAGCATCATCAGGCCCCACACCAACGCATCGGCATTGCCGGAGCTGGAGAACGGCGGGACCTGGTACCAGAAGGTGTACAGCCACAGCCACGCCTGGCCCGGCCAGCTGCCCATCTCGTTCATCATGCCCCACTGGTCGCCACCGAGGTGGTTGGCGTCGCCCAGGGCGCCGAGGTAACCGCCGTCGGCGAGGAAGAGCAGCGAGACGGTGTAGTTCGTCTGGTAGAACGCCCCACCGGTGGCCAAGATGCCATCCAGCGCGCCGGTCTTGGCCAGTTCGAGCAGCCCCGCGGTCATCGCCGGGACCGGGCCGTAGTCACCCGAGGACACCTTCGTCGGGTCGTTGCCCGGCGCCTTGCTGATGGCGGTGTCGTAGTTGGTGGCCCACTTCAGTTGCTGGTCGGCACTGGCCGCCTGCCAGGTCGCCAGCGCGGTCTGCACGGCCGGGTCGACGGATGTCTTCAGCGGGTCGACGACCATCTGCTGGGCCGAGTTGACCGGGACACGAACCCCGGCCCACTTCTGCAGCTTGAGCGGGCCGAGGCTCGCCCCGTCGCCGTTGGTGTTGTACGGCGCACCATAAGAGGCCGAGGTGCTCGTGCCGTCCAGCTCCATCGTCGCCGTGGTGACGAAGTCAGCCGGGTCGGCCTTGGCCCACTGCGCCAGGGTCACCGACTTGTCGTCCGGGGAGCTGAAGACGGCGGCCAGTCCGATGGCCAGCAGCCCGACCACGAGAAGGGCGACCAGGCCCTCCTTGATGATGTCGTAGCGGCGGTTCGGCCCGGCCCATGGCGCGGCCGGGTCCACCGGGCGGGCGCCTCCCCGGCGGGCGGTGCTCGACGTGGTGCTCACTTCTCACCCTCCATGGTGGTGCCGGTGGACTCGGCGGCCTCGAGCGGGGGGACCACCCCGCGCCGGCGGACGAGCAGGACGTGCCAGACCGTGATGACGCCGAGTGCCAGCGGTGCCGTCACGACGTGCAGGAGCATCACCTGGCCGAGGTCGAGGACGTTGAACCAGGCGCCGATGCCGACCGAGTTCAGGCCGTCCTTGGCCTGGGTGGAGATCCACTGCGAGTCGAAGTTGGTCTGCATGAGGTAGCCGGTGAAGGCGGTTCCGATCGAGGCCAGGAACGCCACCACCCCGGTCACCCAGGTGAGCCGGCGCCGGCCACGCCAGGCCGCCATCCAGAACTTGCCCCACAGGTGGATGACCATGAAGAAGAAGAACAGCTCGACGCCCCACAGGTGCAGGCTGTTGAAGAAGTGCCCGACGACCGAGACGTGGTACCAGGCCGGACCCTCCAGGGTCAGGACGACCCCGGAGAGCAGCACCCAGGCAAGCGCCGCGATGGTGGCCACGCCGAAGACGTAGATCCACGAGGCGACGTACGCCGGCTGCTCCTCGGGCAGCAGCTTCTCCGGGGGCAGCTTCTCCAGCCAGCGCTGGCGCACCCGCCCGGTCAGGGTGACCGGGGCGCCGCGATGGCTGGTCGCCGGGGCGCTCACTCGTGGTCCTTGGGGAAGGGCACTACCAGTGCCAGGGCGAAGACCACCAACATCAGGATGATCACGACCGCGTTGGGCACCGAGAGCTGGACCGGGCCCCAGTGCAAGTAAGGGGCTGGATGGTTCAGCCCTATGGCCAGAACTGCGTTCACTTCGAGCTCCATTCCCCCGGCGGCACGGCCGGCCGTCCGGTTCCGCGCGCCAACCTGCCGTCGAGGGCCCAGCGACCCGTAGGGCCTTTGGTCCCGCGATCAAGGAGCTGGACAAGAGTTGTCCGGACCATTGCCAAAGGATTACCTGAGATTCTGTATGTGTTCCACGTCACTTCCTCGATCTTCCCACGATCACGAGTTGGGACAAAGGGGACGCGAGCCGCGAATCGGGTTCACCGGGGGACCCGCTCGCCCCCTGGGGGCAGGCCTGGTGGGACGGTCGGGACCGGAATCCGGGACCTTCGGCCCGGTCGGGCGACCCGGGTGGGCGCCGGCTCCTCCGGGGCGCGGCTACTCCGCCGAGGTGGACTCCGGCTCCTCCGGGGCGCGGCTACTCCGCTGGGATGGGCGCCGGCTCTTCCGGCGTACGAGCGCTGATCACCAAGCCGATCCCGCCGAGAAC
>JAJZTN010000208.1 GCA_021848885.1 Actinomycetes bacterium | reverse complement strand
GCGACCAGACCGGTGACGCGCACCCGGACACCGAGGTCGGCCAGTGCGGCCAGCACCGCGATGACCGCACCGGCCCCGGCCATGTCGGTCTTCATCGCCACCATGGTGTCGTAGGGACGCTTGAGCGAGAGCCCGCCGGAGTCGAAGGTGATGCCCTTGCCGACCAGCACGACGTGCGGGGTGCGCGCGCTCGCTCCGGTGGGCAGATAGCCGAGCTCGACCAGCCGCGGGGGTCGGGCCGAGCCGGCACCGACGCCGAGGATGGCGCCGAAGCCCCCCGACCGCAGCTGCGCCTCGTCCCACACCCGCACGCGCAGCCCGGTCTGCTCGGCCAGGCGCCGGGCCTGCTCGGCCAGCCACTGCGGGTGCTTCTCCGACGAGGGAGTGTTGGCCAGGTCGCGGGCCCGGTGCACGGCCCGTGCGGTGACCTCGGCGCGCCGGACCGCCTCCGCCCCGGCCCGCCCGGGAGCACCGACGACGACGAGGCGGCGCGGCGGCGCCGAGCCGGCCGGTGCCGCGGTGGAGCGACGCGAGAAGGTGTAGCCGGCCAGCAGCAGCCCTTCGAGCATGGCCCGCAGCGACGCCGGGTCCAGCCCTGCGGCGTGAACGCCCACCCCGAACTGGCCCCGGACCCGCCGGGCCAGCGCGGCCCCGGCCCGGCGGGCCTGCACCGGGTCACCGGCACCCACTCCCAGGACGAGCAGCGCCTCGAGGGCGTCATCGGGGTGGGACACCCGGATCTGGGCGAGCGAGCCGACCTCCCCGGTGAAGTCGGCCCGAGCCAGCTCCTCGGCCAGGTCGATGCCGTAGCGGTGCTGCAGGAATCGACGCAAGGACCCCGGCCCGGCCAGCTGGCCCGGCTGCCCACCGGGGGCGCTGGGGAGGGCCAGCCAGGTGACCGGCTCGACGCTGTCCTGCCCGGCGCCGCTCGCCTCGCTCAGCTCGCTCAGCCTTCCGACCCGCTCGAGCCGAGGCAGCGTCGCCGCCAGCGGGGCGAGCCTTTCACCGGTCGGCTTGGGCATGAGTGCGCCTCCTCCGCAGGTCGTCACCGGCCAGCCTGCTCGTCATCACCGGCGCGCAGGCGGGCGGGCGCTGACCCCGCTCGGTCCGTCCGTGACCGGCTCGTTGACGGCCGGGTCAGGACACGGTAGGGCCCCGGGCCGAGGATCTGCTCCCCGGGCCCGGGGCCGTCACGGCTGGCGGGCTGAGGGCTCAGCCGGCTGCCGTCTTCAAGGCATCACCGAGCGCGTTGGCCTCGTCGGCCGACAGCTCCACGACGAGCCGCCCGCCACCCTCCAGCGGGACTCGCATGACGATGCCGCGCCCCTCCTTGGTGACCTCGAGCGGGCCGTCGCCGGTCCGCGGCTTCATGGCCGCCATGCCCGTTCCCCTTCCTGTCACGGCGATCGCCACAGCGCGGACGCACGGTGGACGATCGTTGCCGTGGCATTATCCCGTGTTCAGCTGCCGGGGGGAAACGCTTGGTCACGACCGGAGCGGCCATGAGCACCCGAGGCGGCAGACTTGCGGTCGTGAACGCCCGATCCGCGCTCTTCGACCTCTACGGCGATCACCTGCGTGCCCGCGGCGGGCGGGCGCCGGTGGCCGCGCTCGTGCGGCTACTCGCCCCGCTGCAGGTCGCGGCCCCCGCGGTGCGCACCGCCGTGTCGCGCATGGTGCGCCAGGGCTGGCTCACCTCGGTGCGCACCCGGGCAGGGGCCGGTTACGAGCTGACCCCCCGCGCCGTACGCCGTCTCGACGAGGCCGCGGCGCGCATCTACCGGATCGGGCGGGACGAGTGGGACGGGCGCTGGCACGTCATCGTCGTGGACCTGCCCCCCGACCGGTCGGCTCGGGCCAGGGTGCGCGACGGGCTGGGCTATCTCGGTTACGCCCCGCTCGAGGACCGCACCTGGGTCGCGCCGCGCCCCTCCGCGGAGCTGGACGAGCTGCTCTCCTTCGATCGGGTGCGGGCCGAGCGGTTCCACGCCCGACACGACGGCGACCCGCTTGCGCTGGTGCGCCGGGCCTGGGACCTCGACGGGCTCGCCCGCGCCTACCAGCGCTGGTTGAGGCAGGCGGGTGAGCTTGTCGCGGCCGCGCCGAACGGTTGCCCGGACGAGCGGGCCTTCGCGGTGCGCAGCCACCTGGTGCACGAGTGGCGCAAGTTCCTCTTCGCCGATCCCGAGCTGCCCCGGTCCCTGCTCCCAGCGGACTGGCCGGGTCACGCCGCCGCGGCGTACTTCGAGGAGCAGGCCAATCGCCTGGCGCCCGCGGCCGGACGTTTCGTCGACATGTGCCTGACCGAGGTCGGCGAGTGGGCCGGTGCGGTTGCGGGCAGACTGGACGCTCAACCGATGGGGAGGAAACCGTGAGCGAGCCGACCGGTGCCGCCGAGCCCGCACCAGAGGTCCTGCTCGAGGTGCACGAGGCGGTAGCCGTCGTGACCCTGGCCCGACCCGAGGCGATGAACGCGCTGGACCTGGGTGTCAAGGTGGCGCTGCGCGACACCCTGAGCGCACTGGCTGCCGACCCGCAGGTGCGCGCCGTCGTGCTGACCGGTTCGGGACGGGCGTTCTGCGTGGGCCAGGACCTCAAGGAGCACGCGTCGTTGATCCGGGACGGCCAGCTGGACCGGATAGCCGCCACGGTCCCCGAGCACTTCGTCCCGATCGCGGCCACACTGGCCGGGATGCCCAAACCGGTCATCGCCGCGGTCAACGGGATCGCGGCCGGGGCAGGGGCCTCGATCGCCTTCGCTTGCGACTTCCGCATCGTGGCCGACACCGCGGGGTTCAACACCGCCTTCGCCGGGATCGGGCTGGCCGCCGACACCGGCGCGTCCTGGACGCTGCCCCGCCTGGTGGGTTGGGCCAAGGCCCGCGAGCTGCTCATGCTCACCCGAACCGTCCCGGCGGCCGAGGCCGCCCGGCTGGGGCTGGCCACCGAGGTGGTGCCGGCCGGGACCGAGCTCGCCAGGGCCCGCGAGCTGGCCGCCGAGCTGGCAGCCGGCCCGACGGTGGCCTTCGCGGCGATCAAGCGAGAGCTGGCCTTCTCCGCGGCACACCCGCTGGAGGAGTCCCTCGCCTTCGAGGCCGAGATGATGACGGCGGCCTTCGCCTCGCTGGACCACCGTGACGCGGTGGAGGCGTTCCTGGCCAAGCGCAGACCCGGTTTCAGCGGCCGCTGAGCCGTCCCTGCCGGAAGGCGCAGTCGGCCAGGTGGTCGTTGACCAGGCCGCAGGCCTGCATCGTCGCGTACGCCGTGGTCGGGCCGACGAAGACGAAACCGGCCGCCCGAAGCGCGCCCGCCAGGGCCCGGGACGCCTCGGTGGCCGAGGGCAGCTCATCCACCCGGCGTGGCGCGGGCGGGGGCTGGCTGGGCGCGAAGGACCACACCAGCCGGTCCAGCGCCCCGGCACCCTCCCGGTTCACCAGTGCCAGCAGCGCCCCGGCGTTGTGGATCGTGGCGGCGATCTTCGCCCGGTTCCGCACGATGCCGGGGTCAGCCAGCAGCCGCGAGACCTCGCTCGGGCCGAACCCGGCGACGGTGACGGGGTCGAAGCCGGCGAAGGCCTCCCG
>JAJZTN010000207.1 GCA_021848885.1 Actinomycetes bacterium | reverse complement strand
GCCCAGGGCCCATCCGCCTCAGCGCGGCCCGGCACCCAGCCAGCGGGTGCGGGTGCGCCTGGCCCGGCTCGGGGCCCAGCGCGGCAGTGCCCCGCCGGTGCTGGAGTCGCTCTTCCGCACGGTCCGGGGGGTGCACCCCAAGGCGGACCTGCACCTGCTCGAGCGGGCCTACGTCGTCGCCGAGCACCACCACCGGGACCAGCGCCGCAAGAGCGGGGACCCCTACATAACCCACCCGCTGGCCGTGGCGAGCATCCTGGCCGAGCTGGGGATGGACCCGCCCACGCTGTGCGCGGCGCTGCTGCACGACACCGTGGAGGACACCGAGTACTCGCTTGAGGCGCTGCGCGCGGAGTTCGGCGACGAGGTCGCGATGCTCGTCGACGGGGTGACCAAGCTCGACCGGGTCAAGTACGGCGCGGCCGCTCAGGCCGAGACGGTGCGCAAGATGGTCGTGGCGATGAGCCGCGACATCCGGGTGCTCGTGATCAAGCTCGCCGACCGGCTGCACAACGCCCGCACCTGGAAGTACGTCGCCCGCGACTCCGCCGAGCGCAAGGCCCGCGAGACGCTGGAGATCTACGCACCGCTGGCCCACCGGCTGGGCATGAACACCATCAAGTGGGAGCTGGAGGACCTCTCCTTCGCCACCCTCTACCCGAAGATGTACGACGAGATCGTGCGGCTGGTCGCTGACCGCGCGCCCAGCCGGGACGAGTACCTGGCCCGGGTCATCGACCAGGTCAGCACGGATCTGCGGGCCGCCAAGATCAAGGCCACCGTCACCGGCCGGCCCAAGCACTACTACTCCATCTACCAGAAGATGATCGTGCGGGGCCGGGACTTCGCCGACATCTACGACCTGGTCGGCGTACGCGTGCTGGTCGAGACGGTGCGGGACTGCTACGCGGCCCTGGGCACCATGCATGCGCGCTGGAACCCGGTGCCGGGGCGGTTCAAGGACTACATCGCGATGCCCAAGTTCAACATGTACCAGTCGCTGCACACCACGGTGATCGGACCCGACGGCAAGCCGGTCGAGCTGCAGATCCGCACCACGGCGATGCACCGGCGAGCGGAGTACGGCATCGCCGCGCACTGGAAGTACAAGGAGGTCGCCACCCGCTCTGGCCGGGCCAGCGAGCTCAAGCCGGATGCGGTGGCAGGCAACGACATGGCCTGGCTGCGCCAGCTGCTGGACTGGCAGCGCGAGACCGAGGACCCGGGGGAGTTCCTCGAGTCGCTGCGCTTCGACCTGCACGCGGCCGAGGTCTACGTCTTCACCCCGCGCGGTGACGTCATCGCTCTGCCGGCCGGGTCGACCCCGGTGGACTTCGCGTACGCCGTGCACACCGACGTAGGGCACCGCTGCATCGGGGCCCGCATCAACGGTCGGCTGGTGCCGCTGGAGCGCGCCCTGGACAACGGCGACCTCGTCGAGATCTTCACCTCCAAGGCACCCAACGCCGGGCCGAGCCGAGACTGGCTGACCTTCGTCAAGAGCCCCAGGGCGCGCAACAAGATCCGGGGATGGTTCACCAAGGAGCGTCGCGAGGAGGCCATCGAGCAGGGCAAGGACGCCATCGCACGGACGATGCGCAAGCAGGGCCTGCCGATCCAGCGGCTGCTGTCCAGCGAGTCACTCGTCGCCCTGGCGCACGAGCTGCGCTACCCGGACATCTCTGCGCTCTACGCCGCCATCGGGGAGGGGCACGTCTCGGCGAAGTCCGTGCTGTCCCGCCTGGTGCAGTCCATTGGGGGCCCGGAGGGCACTGAGGAGGACGTGGCCGAGGCCACCCAGCCCAGTGCCCGGCCGCTGCGGCGACGCACGCTCGGTGACCCCGGTGTCATCGTCAAGGGCGCCTCGGACGTCTGGGTGAAGCTGGCGCGTTGCTGCACCCCCGTCCCTGGCGATCCCATCGTCGGCTTCGTCACCAGGGGCAGCGGAGTCTCGGTGCACCACAGCGAGTGCTCCAACGTCAAGGCCCTGGTCTCGCAGAGCGACCGGATGGTCGAGGTCGAGTGGTCCCCGACGGCCAACTCGGTCTTCCTGGTCAGCATCCAGGTCGAGGCACTGGACCGTTCCCGCCTGCTCTCCGACGTCACCCGGGTGCTCTCCGACCAGCACGTGAACATCCTGGCCGCCTCGGTGACCACCACCCGTGACCGGGTGGCGATGTCCCGGTTCACCTTCGAGATGGCCGACCCCAAGCACCTCGGCGACGTGCTGCGCGTGGTGCGCGGGGTCGAGGGTGTCTTCGACGCCTACCGGGTGACCGGCTGATCAGGTCGGGCGGCCCTGAAAGGCCAGCCCGCGTCGCGTCAACCCGCATGAAGCGCCCGGGCTAGCGCCTCGGGCCGCTGAACTCCGCCAGGGTCTTCTCGGCCTCGGCCAGCCAGGCCCGCCGGGCCGCCAGCGCCTCGCTGGCCTCACGGGTCGCCCGTTCGTCCCCGGCGGACTGCGCGGTGGCCAGCTTGCGCTCCAGCGTGGAGATGCTGGCCTGCAGCTGGGCCACGGCGCCCTCGGCCCGGGCCCTGGCCTCCGGGTTGCTGCGCCGCCACTGGGACTCCTCGGCCGCCCGGACCGCCTCCTCAACCCTGCGCATGCGCCCTTCGATCCGCTCGACCTCTTCGCGGGGCACCCGCCCGGCCTTCTCCCACCGTTCCTGCAGCGAGCGCAGCGCCGCCCGCGCGCTGCGCGGGTCGCTGACCGGCAGCAGCCGCTCCGCCTCGGCCAGCAAGGCCTGCTTGGCCTCGAGGTTGCCCTGGTAGCCAGTCTCGCGCTCGGTGAAGATGGCGTTGCGAGCGGCGAAGAAGGCATCCTGAGCGGCCCGGAACCGCTCCCACAGGGCGTTCTCCTGCTCCCGTCCGGCCCGCCCGGCGGCCTTCCACTCAGCCATCAGGGCGCGCAGCCGAGCCGCCGTGGGGCCCCAGTCGGTCGAGTTGGCCAGCGACTCCGCCTCGGCCGCGATGCGTTCCTTGACCTCGCTCGCCTGCTCCCGGGACGCGTCGAGGGCAGCGAAGTGGGCCCGTCGACGCTTGTCGAAGCTGCTGCGCGCGGCTCGGAAGCGGGCCCACAGCGCGTCGTCGGTGCTCTTGTCCAGCCTCGGGGCGGCCTTCCACTCCTCGAGTAGGGTGCGCAGCCGCTCCCCGGTGCTCTTCCACTGCGAGGACCCGGCCAGCTCCTCGGCCTCGGTGACGATGTGCTCCTTGCGGGCCACCGCCTCCTGCCGCGCGCGCGCCCGGGCCGCGTCGGCCTCGGCCCGTCGGCGCTGCACGACGGGGGCCAGCGCCTCCAGCCGTGCGGCCAGCCCGTCCAGGTCACCGACCGCGCTGGCATTGGCGATCGCCTCGCGCAGTCGGGTCAGCGAGGCCTTCGCCTCGCTCGGCGGCAGGTCGGTGGAGGTCAGCCGCTGGGCGAAAAGGTCCACCTGGGCAACCAGCTCGTCGTACTTGCGGGCGAAGTAGGCCAGTGCCTCGGCGTCGCTGGCTCCGGGGTAGGAGCCCACCTCACGCTCGCCGTCGTGGGTGCGCACGAACACCCGGCCCTCGGCGTCGACCCGCCCGAACGTCTCTGGGCGGCTGGG